>CAZDRM010000020.1:0-23869 GCA_964507745.1 uncultured Lachnospiraceae bacterium | reverse complement strand
AGCTGAAATGGATGAACGGGGAATATATTAAGGCAATGGACTTTGACGCCTTTTACGAAAGAGCCCTGCCTTATTTAAAAGAAGCCATCCATAAGAACCTGGATTTAAAAAAGATCGGGGAAATGGTTAAGACAAGAATCGAAGTATTCCCGGATATTCCGAATCTGATTGATTTCTTTGAGGAACTGCCGGAATATGATACGGCTATGTATACCCACAAGAAAATGAAGACCAACAGTGAAACCTCCCTTGCCGTATTGAAGGAGGTACTGCCCCTTCTTGAAAAGCAGGAGGATTATTCCAACGATGCCCTTTATGAAATGCTTTGCAGTTTTGTGGCGGAAAAGGGCTATAAAAACGGATATGTGATGTGGCCCATCCGTACCGCAGTTTCCGGCAGGCAGATGACACCTGCGGGGGCTACAGAGATCATGGAGATTCTCGGAAAAGAGGAATCTTTAAAAAGAATACAAAAAGGAATCGAACTGCTGGAAAATGCCTGAACAACACAGCATTTCCCGCTCTGATGAAGGGCAGAGCAAAGCGATTCATCACGGAGACGGTCCCATGCTTGTCTTAGCGGGACCGGGTTCCGGTAAAACCCATGTCATCACACATCGTATCAGGTATCTCATCTCAGAGTGCCATATTCCACCCAATGAAATTTTAGTCATTACCTTTACCAAAGCCGCCGCATTGGAAATGCAGGCAAGGGCAAATTCTTTGATCAGACAGAGTTCTTATGTACAATTCGGTACCTTTCATTCGGTTTTTTACCAGATTCTGAAAAAATCACAAGCCCATTGCAAATTTACACTTGTTTCCGACAGAGAGAGAATAAAATTTATTAAAGAAGTGCTGGAAAGCATTGTGGATAAAGAGGATAATCCGGAAATGCAGGCCGACCGGTATATCAAGGCAATCAGCCAATGTAAAAACAAACTGCCGGGAATAGAAACCGCAGACGGGGCAGGCAGTTCGGAACCGGAGACGGAAAACCTGAAAAAAGTTATGTATGCTTATGACGAGTGGCTTAAGGAAACCCAAAAACTGGATTTTGACGATATGCTGAGGCAGTGTTATTTTTATCTGCGGGATAATCCGTCGGAAAGGGATAAGTGGCAGAAAAGGTTTTCTTATATTCTCATTGATGAATTCCAGGATATTAATCCGCTGCAATATGAAACGATCAAGCTGTTATCGGGAAACCGCAATCTCTTTGCGGTAGGGGATGACGACCAGGCAATTTATGGATTCCGGGGTTCGGACCCTTTTATGATGAAGCAGTTTGAACGGGAATTTGGGGCGGAGGTTGTCAGATTGTCCGTCAATTACCGATGTAGCGGCAGAATAACGGAGGCGGCAGGAAAGTTTATCAGCCACAACAAAAATCGTTTTCCGAAAGAGATCATTCCTTTCAAGGAAGCGGGAGAAAAAATATGCGTCAGGGAGCTTTCGGACAGACAGGCGGAGCTTGCTTTTCTGGCGGAACAAATTAAAAGCTATCAAAAGGAGCACTCGGATAAAACTCAGGCGGTGCTTGCAAGGACAAACGGGAATCTGGAAAGCTATATGCTGCTGGCAGGAAATGAGAAAAATCCCGTTTGGGAGGATATGTCTGCCTATCTGTCGTTTATAAACTATGGCAGAAAACGGGAGGATTTTCTGAAAATAATGAATAAGCCCATGCGTTATATCAGCAGGAATGTGATTGCAGAGCCGGTAATAGATTTTAAAAGAATCATAAGCAGGCTGGCAGATAAGCCATGGATACAGAAAAGGGTGGCGGAATTGGAAGGACAAATGGAATTTGCGGCAAAGCTGGACTTGAGAGGGCAGCTGTATTACATTTGGAAGGCATTGGGATATGGGCAGTATGTAAAGGAATGCAGTAGTAACTCTCCTGACAAAATAAAGGAAAATGCAGTCTGGTTTGCAAAAATTTTATCGGCGGCGGAAGGGTATAATGACTATTGGGAACTACGGGCTGTTATGGAAAAAGACGGGGCGGAAGGAGAAGCGGAGAAGGAGGCGGAAGAAAAGACTGGAAGACAGGTAAAAGAACAGAAGGGGAGTATACACATGCTGACCTATCACGGCGCAAAAGGGCTGGAATTTGACCGGGTTTATCTGCCGGATTTAAATTATGGAAATGTTCCCCATGGAAGAATGCTGACAAAAGAAGAACTGGAAGAGGAGCGGAGAATGTTTTATGTGGCAATGACAAGAGCAAAGGAAAGCCTTGTGCTGCTTCATGTAAAAAGTCAGGCGGATTCCCCTTTCTTGTCGGAGATAGAGTAGGCAATGGAAAAAATTAGTCTACGTTATGAGAAAAGAACTCGATTCAAAAAAATTGAAAAAGTTTTGAAGCAGCTAAAACTGATATTTCAAATAACTGACTTATGTGCTTCCGATATAACAAGAGCGGCTGGATTGCAAAATAAGCGCCTTACTTTACCAGAGTAAGGGCGCTTATTTTTTGCGTTTAATAAGAGTTACAACAAGAGTTATAACAGCACAAAGCATAATTACTTAAGATCATCTGAACCAATCAGCTCATCAAATTCACAGCTGTCCAAATATTCATCAAAAGCTTCTTCCACCTTTTCAAATTCCGAATCGTCCTCAATATAGGTAAGAACAGGCTCCTTATTGGAATCGGATAAATCCTCTTCATATCTGTAGAACCAGACTGTACCGTCGCTGTTTTCTCCGTTCTCATCCAAAGGCATCAGAGCGATGTAATCCTTTGACTCTACGGTAAATATAGTTACCACGGCGCAGGTTACGTTTCTGCCGTCATCCAGATTTAAGGTAACAGTCATTTCTTCGCCTTGAATTTCTTCGATTTCATTATTTTTTTTCATGATTTTTCATGCAGGATAAAATCCTTTCCTTTCATAAAATTGTAGTATGTAAAATATCATGTACAAAAGCATCATGTGCAAAATGAGGCATATCAAACATCATGTACAGATTGCAAATACATAAGAGAATACGCCATAGCTTGTGGAAATTATAGCATGACGGACAAAAAATGTATATGAAAAAAATTTGAAATAAGCAGGTAAAGATGTAATATATAAAAATATGCCGGGAAAAGGGATATAAGTCATAGCGACAGGAATTAAGTCGGAAAGTGTCAGATAAATTGTTGACAATATAGGAAATTGTTCCTAAAATATAAGAAAAGGGGCTTGTCCTGAGGGTAAAGGGAGTGATAAATATGCAGTTGACATTTGAAGAAAGCCTGGAAAGGGCAAAGGGTATTTTATCATCAGCGGACAGGATTGTTGCTCTATTGGGAGTCGGCGTTGTTATGGAGTGCGGGGCCTTAAACTATCTGAATAATGAGGTAATTTACCGAATTGAGGATACATATCACAGAAGCCCGGATGAGATTATGTCAACCGGTTTCTACAGCGCCAGAACAGAAAAGTTTTTCCAGTATTACAAGGAGGAATATCTGGCGGACATGTGTAAGCCTAATGAGACATTTAAGGCGCTTAAAACGTTAGATGACCAGGGAAGGCTTGCGGCATGTATTACCAAAAATACCCACGGGCTGGAAAAAGAAATAGGAATCAGCAAAGTAATTGAACTTTATGGAAGCAGAAACATAAACTGGTGTACGAAATGCAGAAAGCGTTTTCCTATGAAGTATATTCTGCAGTCCAGAGGCGTACCGGTTTGTGATGAATGCCAGAGTCCTATCCGTCCGGGAATTCGTCTGTACGGAGAGATGATTCGTAATGATGTTATGACAGAAGCTGCCAATGCCTGTCAGGAGGCGGATGCTTTAATTGTTTTGGGAACCAATTTTTATGATTCCATGGTTCGTTTTGCCATCAATCATTATGGGGGAGATAAGTTGATCCTGATTAGCAAGCATGAGCATTTCAGGGATAAGAGCGCTGATATTGTGATTCATGAAGAGGTCAGGGATGTACTTCCCAAGCTGGTACTTTCTTAAAAAAGAGGATTGTGTTATACTGCTATTAGGCATAAGATGATGGTTGTGACGGGAGAAGAGGATGAGCAGCAGGAAAAAAGTTTGTAAATTTCAAGTCAAAAAAGGCCATTTGTATCAAATCGGAGTTCACAGGATACAAGATGGCCTTTCAATTGTAAGTGATATAAAGGGGAAGAGAAAAAGCGGTATTATCATCTATCCTGAGGGAGAAAAGGAAGTGAGGATTCCTTTTTCCGAAGAATATATGATAGGAGATTTATATTGCCTGATTCTCTCCGAATTTCCGTATAAAAGATTTTCTTATCTCTTTTACAGAGATGATGAAATAGTTACGGATTTCTATGCAAAGCTTTTGGATTCATCCAAAAAATTCGGAAGTCCGGGAAGAAAAAACATGCCGGCAAAGTGTATTTACAGTGAGGATGACTATGATTGGGAAGAAGATATGCCTCTTGGCATTCCCTATCACGAATCCATACTATACCATATTCACATGCGCGGTTTTACCATGCACGCTTCCTCCGGAGTAAAAAAAAGGGGAACCTTTGCAGGCCTTCGGGAAAAAATCCCTTATTTAAAGGAGCTGGGAATTACAGCAGTGGAAAGCATGCCCATTTATGAGTTTGAGGATGTTATCTATAATCCTTCCTATGCTCAGACGGATGAGGTGCTTTTGCCCTTTATGGATGAGGAAAAGCGCACGTGGGAGCACAAGGTCAACTACTGGGGGTATTGTGAAGGAAACTACATGGCGCCCAAAAGGGCCTATGCCGCTTTAGACAGACCGGATGTGGAATGTAAGGACATGATAAAGGAACTGCATAAAAACGGAATAGAATTTATTATGCAGATTTATTTTCCGGATAAGATCAGACCGGGCTTTATTCTGGATGTCTGCAGGTTCTGGGTCAGGGAATATCATGTGGACGGTTTTAAGCTTATGGGCTGGAAAATTCCCGTAAGGCTTCTTGCAACAGATCCTTATTTGAAAAAAACAAAACTGATCGTGGAATCCCTAAACCGGAATGACTTATATGACGGCGGCAATTTGAATGCCTCCTTCAAAAATCTGGCGGTTATACCCACGGCTTTCCGGTATGATACCCGAAAATATTTAAAGGGAGACGAAGATATGCTCTCCTGCGTTATGGGGCATTTTCGGGAAAATCCAAAGGAATACGGCATTATTAATGAAATTACTTCCCATGAGGGATTTACTCTTGCAGACCTTGTTTCCTATGACAGAAAGCACAATGAGGCAAACGGGGAAAATAACAGGGACGGAAATGATTATAATTACAGCTGGAACTGCGGGGCGGAGGGCAAAACCCGTAAGAAACAGATTTTGTCCCTGCGGGAACAGCAATGCAAAAACGCATTGTTAATGCTGTTTCTGGCACAGGGAACGCCCTGTCTCCTTGCGGGAGACGAGTTTGGAAATACCGCAAACGGAAACAATAATCCTTATTGTCAGGATAATGCGGTAAGCTGGCTGAACTGGAAGCACAATGCGGGGCAGAGCGAGCTGCAGAAATTTGTAAAAGAGCTGATTGCTTTCAGAAAGGCGCATCCCATTCTGCATATGGAAGACCCCCTTAAAATGATGGATTATATATCCTGCGGTTATCCGGATCTTTCTTATCACGGCGGACAGGCGTGGTATCCGGAATTTGCAAACTACAGCCGCCATATGGGTGTATTATATTGCGGCAAATATGCCAGGATTAATAAAAGAAAAGAAGATGCTTTCATTTATGTGGCATATAATACTCACTGGGTGGAGCATGAATTTTCCCTGCCAAAGCTTCCTGCGGGAATGAAGTGGCAGGTTGTTACAGGCTCCGGGAAGCAGCAGGTAAAGCCGGAGCAGATAGAAATAACCGAAAAAAGCGATAAGAAGCAACAATATTGTATTAAAACAGCGCCCAGAACAATCGTGGTGCTCATGGGAAAATAGCGGTGTGGAATATGAAAGCATGGGAACATTTCAAAACAATAACCTATCACAAATGCCTTGTTATGCAGGGATGCTTTAAGGTAGGGCTTTATTATCAGGGCATTATGCATGATTTGTCTAAATATATGCCTTCGGAGTTCTTAGTGGGGGCAAAGTATTTTCAGGGAAACAGAAGCCCTAATAATGCCGAAAGGGAAGACATAGGATATTCTTCCGCCTGGCTGCACCATAAGGGACGGAACAGACATCATTTTGAGTACTGGATCGATTACAGTGCCGTGGAGATTAAAGGGGGCATGGCACCGGCTCCTATGCCTGTCAAGTATGTCATCGAAATGTTTATGGACCGGATTGCCGCATCCAAGGTATATGAAAAAGAGAATTATAATGATGCAAAGCCTTTGGAGTATTTCATGAAGGGAAAGGGCTGCCTGATGCATAAAAAAACCAGGAAGCAGCTGATGGTTTTATTGATAATGCTTGCAAAAGAGGGAGAAGAGGCTACCTTTTCCTATATCCGGCATGTCATATTAAAAAAGTAAAGACTCTGCCACAAGCAACGGGACATCAGACTTGAAACGCCCCAAGGATAAAAATTTACAGATAAATGCCGGGGGAAAGTCACACTTTATACAAAAAAAGCATAGCTTACAGTATAAAGGAGTGAAAAATATGAATTGTTTATGGTTGATTATCCTGCTTGCGCTGTGTGGCGGCAATTCCTGTGGATGTGAAGGAAATAACGGGAACGGCAATTCCGGCGGCTGTGGCAGAAGAGGCGATGACAGAAGAGGCGACGACAGAAGAGGTCGTGATTCTGACTGCGGATGCGGCAGAAGAGAGCGGGAAGATGACTGTGGTTGCGATGACGGTCAAAGGAGAAGGTCCATGACTTCCATGCCGGCTTTTGGCAGAAGTCAGGATAGCGATACCTGCGGCTGTGATATGCAGGAAGACTGCTGATTCTTTTCAAAATACTGACGGTATGCGCCCCTGTTTTTCAGATATATGGGAAACGGGGCGTATTTTTTGTGTATTTTTATGTCAGATGAGAAAAACACCTTAACAAGGGGATTTTTTAATGATATAATTTTATTCAGTAAAGAGAAATGGAGCGTAGGGCAGATATGAACAAAGGAAAATATGTAGCTTATGTTTCAACCTATACCATGAATGATAACCACGGTATCACTATTTATGATGTGGATATGGAAAACGGCAGATTTGCGGAGAAGGCACAGGTAGAGATTACCAATTCTTCTTATGTGACTATTTCCCACAATCAGAAATACTTATATTCCATAACGGATTTCGGCGTGGAGTCATACGGTATCTTAGAGGACGGAAGTCTTTCCCTAATCAATCATGGCTTTATTAACGGCATGAGGGGGTGTTATCTGTCTACGGACTATGAGGATCAGTATCTTTTCGTGGCAGGATATCATGACGGGAAGATTACGGTGCTGCGTTTAAACGATGACGGCGGAATCGGGGAAATTACCGATGAGATTTATCATAAAGGATTAGGAAGTATTGCGGAGCGCAATTTCAGACCTCATGTAAGCTGTGTCAAAATGACCAGAGACAACAAATATCTTATGGCGGCAGATTTGGGAATGGACCATATTAACGTATACCGCCTGGACCACGGTACAGGGGAGTTAAAGATGGTGGATGTGGTCAGGAGTGAGCAGGAGTCCGCACCCCGCCATATCAAAATGACCAAGGACGGCAAATTTGTATATATCGTTCATGAAATCAAAAATTATATTGATGTGTATTCCTATGAGGAGATAAACAACAATCCCGAATTTACAAAAGTAGCCACTTATCCTACCTTGAATGATTACCATGCAGGGGGATCCGCAGCCAGCGCCCTGAACTTTTCCGAGGATGAAGAATATTTAGTCAGCAGCACGGCGGGAGACAACAGTGTGGTTATGTTCAAAATCAATCATGAGACCGGGGAACTGGAGAAATTGTTCTGTCTGCCTATCAGCGGGGAATATCCCAAGGATGCGGCGCTTTTTCCGGACAATAAGCATTTGGTTTCTCTGAATCATGAATCCAATACATTGACGTTTTTTAATGTGGATACTGCAAAGGGACTTCTTGTTATGAACGGAAAGGAAATGAAGATAGACAGGCCTAACTGTATTATTTTCCATAAGCTTTCAAAATAGCACAGATAAGGATAATATCAGATAAAGATTAAAGATACATGATTCTATAAAAGATACATCTGTTTTATCAATCGTAAAAAGAAAAGATATACCCCTGAACTTATGAAGAGGGGTATATCTTTTTTAAGTAATCCATGCGTGAGTGCATGTTTTCAAGCATTAAATCCAGTACGGTAAGAGCGGTCATGGTTTCCACAACCACTACGGCCCGGGGAACGATAATGGGGTCATGGCGTCCCTTTATGTTGACGGAAATTTCTTCGCCCGTGCGGTTGACCGTTTCCTGGGTTTTGTAGATGGAGGGGGTGGGCTTTATGTGTGCTCTCAAAATAACTCTGTCCCCGTCGCTGATGCCGCCTAAGATACCGCCTGCATGATTGGTTTTCTTGGTAACAGCTCCGTCCTTTAAAGTAAAAGCGTCGTTGTTTGTACTGCCGAGGCGGGAAGATACTTCCGTGCCGTCCCCGATTTCAAAAGCCTTTACGGCGCCGATAGACATAATTGCATGGGCAAGTCGTGCATCCAGCTTATCAAAGACAGGCTCGCCGATACCGGCAGGAAGATGGTCAATGACGCATTCAATAACGCCGCCTGCAGAATCGGTATCCTTCATGCATTTATCCAGATATTCCCCGGCTTCTTTTGCGGCTTTTTCATCGGGCATGGCTGTAGGATTGGTTGTTATGAAAGAAGCATTAAAATTATCGTAATCAATGGTAACGGGTCCTATAGAGCGGGTATATGCAAGTACATGTATGCCAAGCTCTTTTAAAATTTTAGCGGCAATGGCGCCGCCTGCCACCCTGCCGATGGTTTCACGGCCTGAAGAACGACCGCCTCCGCGGTAATCGCGAAAACCGTATTTGGCGTCAAAGGTATAATCAGCATGTCCGGGACGGTAATAGGAAGCAATTTCGCTGTAGTCGCCGGAACGCTGGGAAGTGTTGCGGACCAATAGTGCAATGGGAGTTCCGGTGGTTTTTCCTTCAAAAATACCGGAAAGAATTTCTACAGTATCACTTTCTGCCCGCTTGGTGGCATATTTGGAGTTTCCGGGTTTTCTTCTGTCTAAATAAATCTGTATATCTTCTGAAGAGAGAGCGAGACCGGCGGGAACGCCGTCCACAACAACGCCGATGCCTTCCCCATGGGATTCCCCGAAGGTCTGTATGGTAAATTGTTTTCCGAAAATTGAACCTGACATATGCTTTATTCCTCACAATTTTAGTTTTATAAGAAGTATTATATAGAATTTTCGGATTTCCTGCAACTTGCGGATATGCTGCCTGAAAATGCCATATGAAAAGAACTGACAAACCAATGGGAATATGCTAATATAAAAATAGCGTGTTCCATTGCAAAAAGCAATAGTGATACAAGAGTCATAACGAGACAAGAGCAATGAATGAAACAAAGCAGGATAAAAACAGGATTAAATAAAAAGTAAAACAAGATAAAAAACGGAACCGAATAAAATGAAAGCAAATAGAATGAAACCCACTGACAAAAAAACAAAGAGAAATAGAAAAGATACTCAAGACAGGAAAAAAATTTCTTTTAAATACAAATTTTTATGCTGTAGTTTTTTGTGTGCCATTTATGCGGGAGGCTGCAGCTTTATATGGGACGCCATATCTGTTAATGTTTTTGCCTACAGCCCGCAGGCTGAAGATGACCTGTATGGGGATGACGGCGGAGAACAGGGAGAACAAGGGGAATATACGGGAGTAAAAATATCGGAAATTTACGGAGAGCAGGCCTTTTGGGAAAATGAGGCAGATGAAGGATATGCCCATGGAGAAGATGATTATGAAGCCGACAGAATTTCCTTAGACGATATTTTATCGGAAAATTCCATTTCCGAAAATGAACTGGAGAATCCTGAAGAGGATGCAGAGCTGTCAAAGGATGACTGGCGGCTGGTGCTGATCAACAAACAACATTCTATTCCGGATGATTATACCTTTACATTTGGAAGCATTCGTACGGTAAAGGGTGTTATGAAATTTGATGAAAGAATTATTCCCGATTTGATGAGAATGATGAAAGCGGCCAAGGAAGACGGTATCAATCTGGAAATACGTTCGCCATACAGGGACATGAACAGGCAGGTGTTTTTGTTTAACAGAAAGATAAAGGAATATATGAAGCAGGGCATGTCTTATATGGATGCCTATGCGGTTTCCTCCAGAACCATTGCGGTGCCGGGAGCATCAGAGCATCAAATCGGTCTGGCGCTGGATATTACCAGTGATACCCATAGCTCATTGACCAAGAGCTTCGGGGAAACAGAGGCGGGAAAATGGCTGGCGGAGCATGGCTGTGAATATGGTTTCATCGTCAGATATCCCGAGGGTAAGGAGTATGTGACGGGAACTGATTATGAGCCCTGGCATCTGCGGTATGTGGGGGTGGAAGCGGCAACCATCATTACAAAAGAAGGAATTACATTAGAGGAGTTTGTTGCTTCCTTAGAGGATTGGAGATAATATGTACGAACTGTTAAAAAAAGAAGGAAGAGCAAAGAGGGGGCGTTTCCATACGGTGCACGGATGCGTTGAAACCCCTGTTTTTATGAATGTGGGAACGGCGGCGGCCATTAAAGGCGCCGTTTCAACAGAGGATCTGGAGCAGATCGGGACGCAGGTGGAGTTATCCAATACTTACCATCTTCATGTAAGACCGGGAGATGAGGTTGTTAAAAAAATGGGTGGCCTGCACAGGTTTATGAGCTGGAATAAACCGATTCTGACGGATTCCGGCGGCTTTCAGGTATTCTCCCTTGCAGGACTGAGAAGCATAAAAGAAGAAGGAGTAACCTTTCATTCCCATATAGACGGCAGAAAAATCTTTATGGGGCCGGAGGAGAGCATGAGAATTCAATCCAATCTGGCATCCACCATTGCCATGGCCTTTGATGAATGTGCCCCGGCTCTTGCAGACAGGGATTATGTGACAAAATCCGTAGAGCGCACAACAAGATGGCTATGGCGGTGCAAAAAGGAAATGGACCGGCT
Source organism: uncultured Lachnospiraceae bacterium (assembly GCA_964507745.1). Classification (GTDB taxonomy): domain Bacteria; phylum Bacillota; class Clostridia; order Lachnospirales; family Lachnospiraceae; genus UBA2882. The sequence goes on along the minus strand of CAZDRM010000020.1, from coordinate 12,739 downwards.
CAACGGGCTGGATACTACAATTAATAAAGAACAGCTGCTTTTTGGAATCAACCAGGGGGCCATTTTTCCCGATATCCGCATTGAACATGCCAAAAGGATTTCGGAACTGGATCTGCCGGGATATGCCATAGGCGGTCTGGCGGTAGGGGAGAGCCATGAGGAAATGTACCATATACTGGATGAAACAGTTCCCTATCTGCCGGAAAACAAACCCACCTATCTTATGGGAGTGGGCACTCCGGCCAATATTTTAGAGGCGGTGGACCGGGGCGTTGATTTCTTTGACTGCGTATATCCCACCAGAAACGGAAGACATGCCCATTTGTATACCCGTTTTGGAAAAATCAACCTGCTTAACGCTAAATATGAAACAGATGACAGACCGCCGGAGGAGGGCTGCGGATGTCCGGCCTGCAGACGGTATTCAAGGGCTTATATCAGGCATTTGCTGAAGGCAAAGGAAATGCTTGGAATGCGGCTTTGTGTGCTGCACAATCTGTATTTTTACAATCATCTGATGGAGGATATCAGAAAGGCCTTGGATGAGGGACGTTTTTCTCGGTTTAAGAAGGAAATGCTTGCTTCCATGTCCGCAGGAGCACGTGAGGATTAGATCAGAATGCGCAACAGACTAAGCAATAGATGCATTAAAAGAAACAAAATAAATGTGTTATATTTGTTAAATTTATAAAAATACTTGAAGAAATGTAATATTTTGTGTATGATGTGTTTTAGTTGATTACAGATTTGGAGGTCCGTTATGGGAATTTTATTAAGTGAAGCAACAGATGCCGCTACAGGCGCAACAGGTGGATTTGGTTATATGGTGCTGGCGTATGGGGTTCTTATTGCAGTTATGTTTTTTGTGCTGACCGGTCCCCAGAAAAAGGAGCAGAAAAGATTAAAAGCAATGCTCTCCACCATGGAAATCGGCGACAGCGTTTATACAACCAGCGGTTTTTACGGAATGGTAATTGATATTTCCGAGGACGGTGTCATTGTCGAGTTCGGTAACAACAAAAACTGCCGTATTCCTATGAGCAAAAATGCAATTGCCCAGGTGGAAAAGCCCGGTGCGGAATAGAATCGGACAAGACGGATGAGACCGGAGTTTTAGTATTTACAAAAATGAAACAGGGCTTTCGCAAAAGGTTAAGGGCTTTTGCGCGGGCTCTTTTTTATTTCCGCGGGGCAGATATAGCCGTTATTTATGATGATTATTACCGGAAGTTATAAAAAGGGCTTTTGGTATGAAATCTATTGATAATTGACGAATTTTCCTATATGATAGAAAAGACGGATTATACAATAATGCCATAAGAAACGGAGGATGGAAAATGGAATTAAATATTGTATGTATTCCGGGAGACGGAATCGGTCCCGAAATCGTAACGGAAGCAAAAAAGGTGTTGGATGCGGTAGGCGCTAAATTCGGCCACAGCATGAAATATACAGATATATTAATGGGAGGCGCATCCATTGATGTGCATGGTGTTCCCTTAACGGATGAGGCCGTGGAAACGGCAAAGGGAGCCGAAGCGGTTTTGATGGGCTCTATCGGCGGCAATACCACTACCAGTCCATGGTATCAGCTTCCCCCCAATTTAAGACCGGAAGCAGGTCTGCTTGCTATACGGAAGGCTTTAAATCTCTTTGCCAATTTAAGACCTGCGATTTTATATGATGAGTTAGCGGGCGCCTGTCCATTAAAGGAAGAGATTTCCAAAGCGGGCTTTGATATGATGATTATGAGGGAGCTGACCGGCGGACTTTATTTCGGAGAGAGAAAGACGGAAGAAGTAAACGGAAAACTGGTTGCGGTGGATACGCTGACCTATTCCGAGGACGAAATCCGCAGAATTGCCATTAAAGGCTTTGATATCGCCATGAAGAGAAATAAAAAGGTTACCAGTGTGGATAAGGCAAATGTGCTGGATTCCTCCAGGCTTTGGAGAAAGGTCGTGGAAGAGGTGGCAAAGGATTATCCGGAAGTGACCTTAGAGCATATGTTAGTGGATAATTGCGCTATGCAGCTTGTTAAGGACCCGGCACAGTTTGACGTGATCTTAACGGAAAATATGTTCGGGGATATTTTATCCGATGAGGCAAGCATGGTTACTGGCTCTATCGGTATGTTGGCATCAGCTTCCTTAAATGATACCAAGTTCGGTCTCTATGAGCCCAGCCACGGAAGCGCTCCGGATATTGCGGGAAAGGATATTGCAAACCCCATTGCCACAATTCTTTCCGCATCCATGATGTTAAGATATTCCTTTGATCTGGATAAAGAGGCGGATGCCATAGATGAGGCAGTAAAACAAGTGCTAAAGGACGGCTACCGCACTGTGGACATTATGCCTCAGGAGGAAAGTGAAAAAAGCGCCTTTACCCAGGTCGGATGCAGCAAAATGGGAGATTTGCTGGCGGAAAGAATTTAAAACATAGACGAAATAAAATTCTGAACAGAAAAATCCATGACATAAGCATGGCAGGGCAGATATAGAAGATGTGACAAACAGGAGAAGCAAGTAAATATAGAATGAGCTTTTTAAGAAGCATGGAAAGGATGAAAAAAATGAGAAGTGACAGTGTAAAAACAGGGGTTGCCCAGGCGCCTCACAGAAGTTTGTTTAATGCATTAGGTTATACGGAAGAGGAAAGACAGAGACCCTTGATTGGTATTGTCTGTTCCTACAATGAAATAGTTCCCGGTCATATGAATCTGGACAAGATTTGTGATGCGGTTAAAATGGGTGTTGCCATGGCCGGCGGCACACCGGTTATGTTTCCTGCAATTGCAGTCTGTGACGGAATTGCCATGGGACATATCGGCATGAAATATTCTTTGGTTACAAGGGATCTGATTGCGGACAGTACGGAATGTATGGCAATGGCTCACGGCTTTGACGGACTCGTTATGATTCCCAACTGCGATAAAAATGTACCCGGACTTTTGATGGCTGCTGCAAGGGTTAATATTCCCACCATATTTGTTTCCGGAGGCCCTATGCTTGCGGGAAGAGTAAAGGGAGAAAAGAGAAGCCTTTCCAGTATGTTTGAAGCGGTAGGAAGCGTTGCGGCAGGCAATATGACCATGGAAGACCTTTGTGAATTCGAGGAAAAGGTTTGTCCTACCTGCGGTTCCTGTTCCGGTATGTATACGGCAAATTCCATGAACTGTCTGACAGAGGCTTTGGGCATGGGATTAAAAGGAAACGGTACCATTCCTGCAGTTTACAGTGAGAGAATCCGCCTTGCAAAGCATGCGGGCATGAAGATTATGGAACTGGTGGAGAAAAATATCAAGCCCAGAGATATTATGACGGAAAATGCATTTATGAATGCTTTAACGGTGGATATGGCACTGGGGTGCTCCACAAATTCCATGCTGCACCTTCCGGCAATCGCCCATGAAGCAGGTGTGGAACTGAATCTGGATATTGCCAATGAATTATCCGCAAAAACACCCAACCTCTGCCATCTGGCGCCGGCAGGCCCTACTTACATGGAGGATTTAAACGAAGCGGGCGGCGTTTATGCGGTAATGAATGAATTGAACAAGAAAAAGCTTTTGCATACGGAATTGTTAACGGTTACAGGCAGAACCGTAGGAGAAAATATCGAAGGCTGTGTCAATAAAAACCCCGAGGTTATCCGTCCGGTGGAAAATCCTTATTCTGAGACAGGCGGCATTGCGGTATTAAAAGGCAACCTGGCTCCTGACAGCGGTGTGGTTAAGCGTTCTGCTGTTGTAGAGGAAATGATGGTTCACGAAGGACCTGCAAGAGTGTTTGATTGTGAAGAGGATGCTATTGAAGCTATTAAAGGCGGAAAGATTGTGGCGGGAGACGTTGTGGTCATCCGTTATGAAGGACCTAAAGGCGGTCCCGGCATGAGAGAGATGCTGAATCCTACTTCGGCAATTGCAGGAATGGGATTGGGTTCCAGCGTTGCCCTGATTACCGACGGACGTTTTTCCGGCGCATCCAGAGGCGCATCCATCGGACATGTATCTCCGGAAGCGGCCGTAGGCGGTCCCATCGCTCTTGTAAAGGAAGGGGATATTATCAGCATCAATATTCCTGAAAACAAACTGGAAGTAAAGATTTCCGATGAGGAAATGGCGGCGAGAAGAGAGAAATGGCAACCCAGAGAGCCTCAGGTTACCACAGGCTATCTTGCACGTTACAGGGAACTGGTAACAAGCGGCAACAGAGGCGCTATACTGGAAATAAAATAAGCGGTTTGAAAATAATTTATCAGATAAGGCGTTTTATAAGATAAAGTAGTTTATAAGATAAAGCAGTTAATTTGATAAAGACAGAAAGGATGATATCATGCAGTTAACAGGTGCGGAAATTGTAATAGAATGTTTAAAGGAACAGGGTGTGGATACGGTATTCGGTTATCCCGGCGGAACTATCTTAAATGTATACGACGCGCTGTATAAGCACAGCGATGAAATCCGCCATGTGCTCACATCCCATGAGCAGGGAGCGGCTCATGCGGCGGACGGTTATGCAAGGGCAACGGGAAAAGTGGGAGTATGTATGGCTACAAGCGGACCCGGAGCAACCAATCTGGTTACCGGAATTGCTACAGCATATATGGATTCCATTCCGGTAGTGGCAATTACGGCAAACGTCAATCTGCCCTCTTTAGGAAAGGATTCCTTCCAGGAAGTGGATATTGCCGGTGTGACCATGCCCATTACCAAGCATGGATATATTGTAAAGGATGTTAACCAGCTTGCAGATACTTTAAGAAAAGCCTTTGAGATTGCAAAGAGCGGAAGACCGGGACCGGTTTTGGTTGATATTACAAAGGATGTAACTGCCAATACGGCGGAATTTACCCCCAAAACACCGGAGCCTGTAGAGAAAAAATCCAATTATACAAAGAAAGATCTGGAAAAAGCGGCAGAGCTGATCAATCATGCCGAAAAGCCTTTCATTTTTGTGGGCGGCGGAGCAGTTTTATCCGGAGCTGCAGAAGAAGTGCGGGCCTTAGCGGAAAAGCTTGAAGCACCGGTATGCGATTCCCTTATGGGAAAGGGCGTTTTTGACGGCCATAACCCTTTATATACGGGAATGCTGGGTATGCACGGAACCAAGGCTTCCAATCTGGGAGTGTCGGAATGCGATCTGCTCATTGCTCTGGGCGTAAGGTTTTCCGACCGTGTTATCGGAAACCCCAAAAAATTTGCAGAGAATGCCAAAATTATCCATATTGACATAGATGCGGCGGAAATTAACAAAAACATTAAAACGGACGCATCCGTTGTAGGCGATTTAAAAGAGGTTTTAGGCGCTTTAAATGACATGGTGGAAACAAATTCCCATAAGGAATGGGCGGAGCATGTGGAAGGCTATAAAGCGAAATATCCTTTAAAATATGAGGAAGAGACTTTAAGCTGCCCTTATTTTATTGAACAGGTGGATAAGGCTACGGAAGGAAAAGCGATTATTACCACGGATGTGGGACAGCATCAGATGTGGGCGGCACAGTTTTATCAGTATTCAGAGCCCAGAACCTTCCTTTCTTCCGGAGGTTTAGGCACTATGGGCTACGGCTTAGGAGCCTGCATCGGCGCAAAGCTGGGCAGACCGGACAAAACCGTTATCAATATTGCAGGAGACGGATGCTTCCGCATGAATATGCAGGAGCTTGCCACGGCAGGACGTTACAACATTCCCATTGTAGAGGTTGTGATCAACAATCAGGTGTTAGGTATGGTAAGACAGTGGCAGACGCTGTTTTACGGACACAGATATTCACAGACCGTCTTAAATGATAAGGTGGATTACTGTAAGGTTGCCGAGGCATTAGGCTGTGTGGCATATAAGGTTACCAAAAAAGAAGAGGCTCTTCCCGTCATCAAAGAGGCTATAGCTTGCGGAAAGCCTGCTTTGATCGAGGTTGTGATACACGAGGATGACAAGGTATTTCCTATGGTTTCCCCGGGAGCGCCCATCAGCGAAGTTTTTGATGCGGATGACATGAAAGAAGCATAGTATTCTAATAAATACGATAAAATATTGTGATGAAGTAATTTATTGCAGAGGGCACTTATGAAGAAAAAACTTCTGACGGTTTTGGCGATTTTAATTATTACGCCGATATTTATGATATTGCTGATTTATTTCGGACTTGTGTGGTATTATAAGGGAACTTATATGAACGGCATAACCATCAATGACGTTTATGCCAGCGGCAAAACACCGGAAGAGATGAATGAAATACTGCTTGAAAAAACCGATAAGGCATCCTTTACCATTGCAGACAAGTTTGGGAAAACCTATGAAATTCCCATAGAGGATATGAGTTTTACTTATACATATCTGGATGACCTGAATGCGATTCAAAACAGTCAGAATCCACTGCATTGGGGGCTGACCCTGGTAAACGGAGAAATCGAGATCCATACCATTATGCCTAAAGGGAAGTGTGACACAAAAGCCCTTACGGATTATCTGATGTCCATGGAACTTTTGCAGAATCAGGCGGACCCTGACAGAATCCGGGTGGAAATCATCAAGGAAAAGGATGGCTATGCCCTTGTGGATGAAACCCAGGACCTTTTGGATAAGGATGCGGCAGTGGAAGCGGTGGAAGAAGCTGTTTTAAAGGGAGAACGGTATCTGAACTTAGAAGATGCCGGCTGTTATATTGAAGTGGAATATACAAGGGAAATGCTGCATACTTTGGATGTCTGGGAAAAGGTTGAAGAAATGCAGGATTCCCGAATAGTCTGTCATTTTTATGACGGAGATGAAATCGTAGACGCTTCCGTAATCTGCAACTGGATTTTGCTGGACGAAGACGGAGCGTTTCTTCTGGATGATAACGGGGAACTGATGCTTAATGAGGAAGTTGTGGAGGAATATGTTGCAGGTCTTGCCAAAGCTCATGACAGTGTGGAAGGTCCCTGGAACTTTAATCCTACAAGAGGCGGAACCATTACCATTGAAAAGGGAAATTACGGCTATAAGCTGAACCAGAAAAAACAGAAGGAAGCCCTGCTGGAACAGCTTTATGCCCACCAGAGCGGGGAAGCGGATGCTATCTACAGCCAGAGGGGCTGGGGAAGCGGAAAAGATGATATCGGGAATACCTATATCGAAGTGGATATGTCAGCACAGACCCTGTACTATTACAGGAACGGGGTATTGCAGCTTTCCACGCCTGTGGTAACAGGCAATACGGGAAAAGGAAACGGAACTCCCCAAAGAGTCTGCTATGTCTATTATAAACAGAGGAATCGGACCTTGATCGGAGAGGATTACAGAACTCCCGTGTCCTATTGGATGGCGGTTTACGGCAATATCGGCATTCACGATGCCACATGGAGAGGGAAGTTCGGAGGAACCATTTATAAGACCAACGGCTCCCATGGCTGCATTAATACGCCGACCAAAGCGGTCAGCCAGCTCTATGAAATGGTGGAGGAAGGCACGCCTGTTATTATGTTTTATTAAAAATAACCATTGACGAAAAAAATATAGAAAGGTACAATGGAATTTAGATTTTATAAGAGAAAAGAGGAGGGACCAAAAGTGTCCAGAGTTTACAATTTTTCAGCAGGTCCGGCAGTTTTACCTGAAGAAGTATTAAAAGAAGCTGCAGATGAAATGTTAGATTACAAAGGAAGCGGTATGTCCGTTATGGAAATGAGCCACCGTTCCAAGGTATATGACGGCATTATAAAAGAAGCGGAGGCGGATTTGAGGGAACTGATGAATATTCCCGACAATTATAAGGTCCTGTTTTTACAGGGCGGAGCCAGCCAGCAGTTTGCCATGATTCCCATGAACCTGATGAAAAACAAAAAAGCAGGTTATGTGGTAACAGGACAGTGGGCAAAGAAAGCATATCAGGAAGCAAAGCTTTACGGCGAAGCTATTGAGCTTGCATCCAGCGCGGATAAGACTTTTTCTTACATACCCGACTGCAGCGACCTGGATATTCCCGATGATGTGGATTATGTTTATATTTGTGAAAACAATACCATTTACGGTACAAAGTTCCATACACTTCCCGATACCAAGGGACATACTCTTGTTGCGGATGTATCCTCATGCTTTTTGTCAGAGCCTGTGGACGTAACCAAATACGGCGTGATTTACGGCGGCGTTCAGAAGAACGTGGGACCGGCAGGTGTTGTTATCTGTATTATTCGCGAGGATTTGATTACAGAGGATGTTCTGCCCGGAACACCTACCATGCTGCGTTACAAAATCCATGCAGATGCTGAGTCTTTATATAATACGCCTCCCTGCTATGGCATTTATATGTGCGGTAAGGTATTTAAATGGTTAAAGAGCATGGGAGGCCTTTCCGTTATGAAGGAAAGAAATGAAGAAAAGGCAAAAATCTTATATGATTTCCTTGATGAAAGCAAGTTGTTCAAAGGAACTGTTGTAAAAGAAGACCGTTCCCTGATGAATGTTCCTTTTGTAACAGGAAGTGAAGAGCTGGATGCAAAATTTGTAAAGGAAGCGGCAGAAGCAGGCTTTGTGAATTTAAAAGGACACAGAAGCGTAGGCGGCATGCGTGCATCCATTTACAATGCAATGCCCAAAGAAGGTGTTGAGAAGCTGGTTGCCTTCATGAAAGAGTTTGAAGCTAAAAATGTCTAAGGGTAAAATACACCAAAACAGGCAAAATAAGCCGGAAGTTGAAGTGTGTCAATTAAGCAAAATATAGAATTATACAGGAAAGAAGGATAAAAAAGTGTTTCAGTATTATTGTCTCAATCCTATTGCACAGGTCGGACTTGACAAATTTGGCGAAGGATACACAAAAACAGATGATGTAAATGCTGCAGAGGGCATTCTTGTAAGAAGTGCCGATATGCACTCCATGGAGTTTTCCGAAAAGCTTCTGGCTGTTGTAAGAGCAGGAGCAGGAGTTAACAATATTCCTTTGGAGGAATGCGCAAAAAAAGGTATCGTAGTATTCAATACTCCCGGCGCCAATGCCAATGCGGTAAAGGAGCTGGTTATCAGCGGTATGCTTCTTGCCTGCCGTGATATTACGGGAGGAATTGACTGGGTAAAAACCCAGACCGAAAATCCTGATGTGGCAAAGGCGGCTGAAAAAGAAAAGAAAAAATTTGCAGGAACCGAGATTATGGGCAAAAAGCTGGGTATTATCGGTTTGGGCGCTATCGGTGTAAGGGTGGCAAACGCTGCGAAGCATCTGGGAATGGAAGTATACGGTTATGATCCTTATCTTTCCGTAGATGCGGCATGGAGCTTAAGCCGGGATGTAAAGCATGTGATCAATGTTGAGGATATTTACAGGGAGTGCGATTTTATTACCATTCATGTGCCTGCCCTTGATTCCACAAAGGGAATGATCAACAAGGAAACCATTGAGATGATGAAGGACGGTGTGGTTATCTTAAACTTTGCAAGGGATGTGCTTTGCAAAGAAGAGGATGTTTTGGAGGGAATTGCTTCCGGCAAAATCCGCAAGTATGTAACGGATTTCCCCAACACCATTACCACCGGAAAAGAAGGCTGTATCGTAACGCCTCATATTGGCGCATCCACAGAGGAATCTGAAGATAACTGTGCGGTTATGGGCGTTAAGGAAATGGTAAATTATCTGGAAAACGGCAATATTAAGAATAGTGTGAACTATCCTGCGCTGGATATGGGCGTTTGTGAAAAAGCCGGCCGTGTTGCGGTATTCCATAAAAATACAGCCAATATGATTACCAAGCTTGCAGGCTGCTTCGGAGATGTGGATATTAATATTTCGGATATGAGCAACAAATCCAAAGGCGATTTTGCGGTATCCATGTTTGACATTGAAGAGCCGGCAACAGAGGATGTCATTGAAAAGCTTGCTGCCATTAACGGCGTATTCAGGGTTCGTGTTGTAAAATAAGTAAAAATACTTTGTAAGAAATAAAAACAAATGAACAAAAGGAGCTGTCCGGTTTCGAAAGAAATTCAGAACAGCTTCTTTTTTTGCGTTCTCTTTTTTTGTTTTTAGGAGTTGAAGGAACATGGCTATTTGTTTATAATGATTTTATTGGAAATGTTATCGGGTAAAATTATGAAAAATTTTAAGAGGTACTATAAATGGAGCAATATTTAATCTGGAAGGTTTTGGGAATTGAAGAGACAACTGATGAAGATGTGATCAGACAGGCATATCGTGAAAAACTGTCGGGAGTGAATCCGGAGGAAGATCAGGCAGGCTTTATGCGTCTTCGGGAAGCCTATGAGCAGGCAATAGAGTATGTGAGGAAACAACAGGAACAGTCTGATGATATGGAAGAACTGAAAAACGGCGATGAAGTGGACCGTTTTATTTACCGTATCTACAAAATATACGAAGATATCGAAAAAAGACGGAATCCTGCAAAATGGAAGGAGGCATTTCAGGATGATGTATGCGACAGTCTGGATTCTGAGGTGCCGGAGCGGCTTCTTGTATTTATTATGAGCCATCATTATATGCCTATGGAGGTATGGAAGGCAATTGACGACAAATTCCGTTATATGGATGATATAGAAGCCTTAAAGGAAAAATTTCCTGAGGATTTTCTGAATTATGTGAAATATAAGGTCGGGCATGAGGAGTTTATTGATTTTACTATCTTTTCGGGAGATACAAGCGACCATGTGGATGATTATCTGAACAAATATTTTGATTTGAAGGCAATGGTGGATCAGGGAGCGGTAGAGAATCAGGAGAAAATCCCCGGCGCGTTAAAGGCCTTGGAGGACTATGATGTCTATTATCCTTATGTAGATGCCGAGAAACTGCGGTATTTATATTTGACCGATGTGGAAAACAGGGAATCGGAAATTCTGGAGCTTGCGGAATCTTTATACAAAGATTATGGAGAAAACCAGTACATCGCTTATTACTGCGGAGAAGCCTATGAAAAATGTAAACATATTGAAGAGGCGGAAGAAATCTGGAAAAAAATTCTGACAGCTGAGCCTGACCATTATATGGCAAAGTTTGGTGTTGCCAAAATAATGGAGGGCAGAGAGGAATTTGCGGCAGCAAAAGAGTATTGTCTGGATTTGTTGGATGTGGATGACAGAAGTCAGGAGCTTCGGAACTTTTTGGATTCCTTAAATGAAAAGCTCATTGACCTTTATACGGAGCAGTTAAAGGAAAATGAGGATGATTTTCCTACCACCAATAAGCTGGCATGGTGTCATTTCCAGATGCAGGATTATAAAAAAGTAGAGGATATTTTAAATTATGTGCCGGAAAAATACCGGGAGGAATATGATTACATTAATTTGATCGGGCGGAATTATCTGGCAATGGATGACTATGACAATGCCATGAAGTATCTTCCCAGATGGCAGGAAATGATAGAGGAAACGGTAGATGACGGTTCCAAGGAAGCACAGAAGCGGTTGAACAGAAGAGGCTTTTCCTATTTTGCCATTGGGTTCTGCCAATGGAATCAGAACCTGATACCGGAGGCTACAGAAAATCTTTTTAAAAGCTTTGAACTGGAAAAGCAGACCAATGCAAGGCTTTCCTATATGGACCAGATGGCGCAGTTCTATCTGGATGCGGGAAGTTATGATCAGGCAATCGATATGTGCACCAGAGTAATTACTGAAGACAGGAATTACTATCCGGCTTATGTCAGGAGACAGCAGGCATATTTTGAAAAAAAGAACGGACAGGGAGTCATTGATGATTTTTATGAGTGTATCCGCCTTTATCAGGGTTATGTAAAGCCTTATGTTTTAGCCTATAAGACTTTCTATTATTACAGGCAGTATGAGGATGCGGCAGGAGTTTTAAAGCGCGTCACGGAGGCGGGGCTTGAAAGCGACGAACTGAAACTGTATCAGTTCAAAATACAGAGGATAACCCGAACAGGAAAAGAAAACTGGCTGAAGACTCTGGAAGAGGTAATGCAGCTTAAAAAAGACTATTTTGCAAAAAAGAATAAGCAGGAAAAGGATAGTGAACAGGAAGAAGGAAAGCAGGATAGAGAAAGTGATTTAGAGGATCCCACGGAACTGTTTCTGGAAATTGCGCTGCTGCATTGGAATGTGGAAGATACGGATGCGGCATTAAAGGCTGTAGAAGAAGGAATTTCATTATATGGGAATGACACCGGCTTGACATGGCTGAAAGCCGATATTTTAATGGATATAGAGAAGTATTATGATGCTTTGGGACTTTACCGCAAAATCATGGATGAGGAAGATAACAGTCCCAATATACATATTAATGTGGGAAAATGTATGGACAAGCTGGGAGAGGAAGGAGTAAATGACAGGGCGGAAAGAGCTTTGCAGGAATATGAGAAAGCCTATGAACTCAATCCCAGACATTCGGAGGTTAATTTCCTGATCATGCGGATGTATAAACGGAAATTCCTTCGTAATAGGGATAAAGAGTTTTATAAAAAAGCAATTTTCCATGCTGATGCCCAGCTGGAAGTTTGCGCTGATGCATATTATTATATTGAACGCGGGCTTATGTATGAAGAAGGCCATGAACTGGATAAAGCGCTGGCTGATTTTCTGGAGGCGGCAAGACTGGAACCGGACAATATCTATGCCCACAACAATGCGGGAAATATATGCCGCAAAATGCGTAAGTATGACCAGGCATTGAAGGAGTTTGAAATAGCTTTAAGTCTTCCCAATGATAAGGGCAACGTATGGGTATATGCCGGTATGGCGGATTTATATGAGATAATGGGCGATTTTAATAAAGCCCTGGAATATACCTT
>CAZDRM010000019.1:0-23876 GCA_964507745.1 uncultured Lachnospiraceae bacterium | reverse complement strand
ATGCATTTTAGCGGTAGGGATTTTAAAAGGCGGAAATGTTATTGCATGGAAAGATTTGATTGGATTTCCATTATTAATTATAGTAGTATCTACTATTCTTTTTCAATGGCAAAAGGAGAGGTATCAGAACAAGCAAAGGGAACAAGAGTTATTGGCATATGAAAGATATAATTTGGTTTATAAGGATTTAATTAAGCAAGTAAGAAGGCGGCAGCATGATTTTAATAATCATATCAATGCGATTTTCAGCATGAATACAGTTGCAACAGATCTGAAAGAACTGGTAAAATGGCAGAATGAATATTGTTTAAAAATATTGGCGGAGAATAATACAAATAAATTGTTACGGGATGATGTTTCTTCTGTACTTGCGGGTTTTATTTATACAAAAATCGGACAGGCGGAAGGTAAAGGAATTCAGGTTAAATATGAGATAGATATTGATGGAGTGGAAGAGCATATATCCTTTGTGGATTTTGTAGAAGTATTCGGAAATTTGTTTGATAATGCTATGGAAGAGATTAGCGATAAGCAAATAAAAATAATTGATTTTACAGTTTCACAAGATGAGCATACGTTGGTTATAAGAATTGCAAATCCGTGTGACAAAGAAAAAGCGGAAAAAATGCAGAAAATGTTTGTGGAAGGAATGAGCAGTAAAGGAAAAAACAGAGGGCTGGGGCTTGCTAATGTGGACAGAGTTGTCGACAGGTATGAAGGAAGGACGCAGGTGCTCTTTGTCAACAAAGAAGGAATAGGATATATTGTTTTTAACATAGTATTTTGTTTTTAAAAAAGGTGTCAGTATTTTAGCCAATACTGACACCTTAAATAGTTATTCCTGAGGAAATTCAGGTTCTCCAAAAAGAATGATGCTCCATCCGCCCAGGAAAATAAACGCAGAATAAGCAAGTCCGAATTTAATAGCAGCCTTTCCTACGGAATTAAGCAGTTTGTGTGATTTTTGGGTCAGTGTTTTCATTGGCAGTTCTCCTTTCTGTAAAATGTTGCATGCATTTTGCGACAATTAGCTGTGCAGAATGCGTTACGATTATCCAAAAACCGGTAATCAACGTGTAAGAAGCAGGAAAAAGATATAAAGATATCAGATAGATGAATACAATTGCAAAGGTTTTTATCTGATTCTTTTTAAAGATACTTGTATCCTTCACATGACATTGCTTGCTTCTAAGAGGCCCGATCAGATAATTAATGAACATACAAAGCAGCAATGCCGCCAGCATGGCCGGTTTTTGAAGAGTAACCAGCATTGGCATAGAAAAAGATAAGATTAACACTGCAAAAGACATTGCAAAGCAGCTCCAATAATGCTTTAAGTGAATTCCGCCATGGTTGCTCCTGAGACCGGCAAGCAGGAAAAGGTCTAACAGACATGCCGAACCTCGATGAGTGGCCAGAGCAAAGAGAAACAAAATGAGCATTTTGGAACAATCATAGAAAAGTGCTTTATAAGCAAATTTCAGAAAATCCATATCCCTTTTATCCAATTGATACCCCATATCAACCTTTCTGATCAGTGTTTCCACAATTCTTACAACTCCTTTCCCGATTTTGATATATATAGTATATTCTAAAAATTTGGAATTAAAAAAATATCTTACATGAACGGCTGTTTTTTAGGACTGAAAAGTTTCATTTGCATACTTTTTGATAACTGTGCGTTAGTTTTTCGATTTTTTTAACTTTCAGTCCCGATAAATGAGGGTTTATGTAGGAAAATGTGGGGATTGATTCATTTCGAGTTATAATAAAAGTTTAGGATTTTTTAGAAAAGAGGTTTACGAAGGAAGTTTGACTGGAAGTCAGACAAGTTGAAAAACACAATGAAGTATAAGTATGATATAATGGAAATATCACTTGACAATTGTCCCTCAAAAGGAGGGTGTATAATTAATGACAGCATAAGCCCTGATTGTGAAGGAGATAATCGTATTGAGTAAAGTATTGAGTAAAAAAAGAGTTGGAAAGTTTATAATTATTATTTTTCTAATTATTGCTATTTGCTTGATTTTGGAGAGAATTCCGGTAAAAAGAAGTATTAGCGAGGAAGAGATCAATAATAGAGTTTGTGAGGACAATACATATATATGTAGATATGCAGCTACCACAGGACCATCATGGGAGATATATAAAAACCCTGATGATATGCCGCAATTAGTGTGCTTGGAAGGAAATGTTCCGTTTGATGCATTAAATCATGGGGAGTTTTTTTTCTTCGCAGATAATAAGTTTTTAATACAGGGTGAAGTGGTTGGAAAACGTTTAGTAGACATAGAGGGAAACATTAAAGATTATTATGGTGATGATATGGATAAATGCCTTGCAGATATGCAATCGCCAGATGGAAGATGTGAATGTTATGATATTATCAATGTGTTGCAGTGGGATATAATTGGACCAATTGTCAGAGGAGAAAGCTTAAGATTTTTTGCACCGAAAAAGTATTTGAGTATATGGGATTTTAATTGGAAAGCAGTCGGCAATATATTTTAGAATCAGCCCAACCTGTACCACAACCTGCCGGGGATTGAAAGGGAAGGGATTACACAGATAAAAGTGTAAAATAAAGTCCTTGAAGAGGGACTATAAAAACAACTACAATTTAATGTAAAGTAGGAAAATATATGAGAAAATTTTTAAATTTACTTTTTAAAATTTGCCGTAATATTATATATATAATATTTGTTATTTTTGTAATTTCTTTTTTAATAATTTTAATTTGGCAAAATATTGAATATAAACCAATCAAAATTAAATCTGTAGATTCAGTGGATAAAATAGAAATAGTATTAACCATTATGGAAGAAAAGTTTGTATCTTACGAATTAGAAATTACAGAAAAAGATGAAATAAGAAAATTGAATAATGAATTATGTAATATTAAGGCAAAAAAAATTATTAATGGTGGAGGTATAGATACAGATACTATAATTTATATATCCGTATATCATAATGAAAATTATGAGGGAGATAAGCTAGAATATTTTACGATTTATGGAGAACATATCTTGTTAAATGAAGGAAAAAAAGCATATAAAATGAAAGAAAATGATAGTAATAATTTGTCGGAATACATTTTGCGGTTGTGTAAATCAACCCCTTAAGACAGCTTGAGGAAATGGAAGATTTCCAGGGGCAATTGATATTGATGCGTATATTTTTGCTCAACTTGAAGAGAAAGGAGTCATTGAATGAAGAAAGCAGTAATAGGAGTAATGACTTTACTTATTTGTGTCTTAGTATTATTAGGGGGCTATCATGTATATTCTCATTATATGGTAAGTGAGTTTTATAAATGTATTGATGAAGGCAATACAGAGGAAATAATTGCTTGCATTGAAAAAATGCCAAACGTCAATATGTTAGATAAATGTCCCCCTTTGTACAATGTTGAAGGAGTTTTAACTCAATGTGCAACTACAGAAGGATATCCTTTATATTATGCAATTTGGAAAAGGGCGGATACAAGTGTGATTAAGGCATTACTTGATAAAGGAGCAGATCCAAATAAGAGATCTTTTCAAGCTTTTTCTTATTCAGAATTGCCTATTAGTTGTCTGTGCGATAACCCCCAAAAAGGAATGAATGAAAAGGTAAAACTAATGGTAGAACATGGGGCAGATATAAGCGATACAGGTCTGCTTTTTAATTCTGTATGCTATTTTAGGGGTGCTAGGGAGGAGACAAAAGAAATGTTAATAGAAACTACCATATATTTATGGGAACAGGGGGTAGATGAAAGGAATAATGTTGGTACAAAGTATGAAAATACAGTATTGCATATAGCGGCAGATTATATGGATACAGAATATTTAAGTAAATTATACAACAATGACAAAAGATCAATGACGTACTTATTAAATATGCCAGACGCTAACGGCGAGACGCCACTGTTTTACGCGGTTCGCGGAGATAAGTCTGATAATTGTGCATTTCTGATAGAAGAGGGAGCAGATATCAGTATTCAAAATAATGAAGGAAAAACTGCTTATGATATTGCTGTAGAATTGGGATATGAAAAATGCGCAGAAATAGTTGCCAGAGTGCCCTGATTGTGAAGGAGGTTATCGTATTGAGTAAAGTATTGAGTAAAAAAAGAGTTGGAAAGATTATAATTTTTGCACTTATAATCGTTTCCATATATTATATATATGTTTTGATTGCAACAAACGGGATTATGAAAACGGCAAGAAAGGTTGCTGCAGGAGAAGTAACTGTAGAGAGTGACACACCATATGCGAGATTTAACCCTAGAGGAGAGCATAAGCATACATGTAATATTAAAAGATATTTTGCTTATTGTGGAATAGAAAAAGGAAAGATTTTTGTGACATGTGTTGATGTAATAAACTTTAATGATGGTAAAGTACATACGGGAAGGGATTGGCTTACAATTTTAATTGAAAAAACAGAGGATGGTAAATGGGAAGCAGTTGGTGTTGTTGGGAATGTATAATGCAGGACACTTGACATTTTAAAATAATTTGCATACAATAAAACCCGGATACCAAGAAACCAGGAATATTATTTCTTTGATTTGCATATGATAAGAAGGGTATGAAAATGCTGGCAGCAATGATGAAAGGCAGTGTTCCTATGGAGATGAAAAAGGTAAGCATTTCTGCAAAGCGACAGATAACTATTCCACAGAAGTTTTTTACTATGCTGGGGTTTGATACGGAAGCGGAGTGCATGGTACGTGGAAATGAACTTGTAATCCGGCCTGTTAAGGCAAACACAGGTGGAGAATTTGCAGAGCAGATATTGGCAGATTTGATTTCGCAGGGATACGGCGGAAATGAACTGCTTGACCGTTTCAAAAAGACGCAGAAAGAAGTGCGTCCTGCTGTGGAGACAATGCTTGTGGAAGCGAAAAAAGCTGCAGCTTCAGAATCGGGATGTGAAACATATGATGATGTTTTTGGTACGGAGGAAAAAGAATGACAGAAGTGCGTTTTCTTCCGCCAGCGGCGAAATTCATCAAAAAGCTGAAAGACAAAAAGCTGAAGATGCTGTATCAGGAGGCAGTTGATAAAATCAGAGAGGATTATACGGTCGGGGAAGCTAAAACAGGAGACTTGTCTGGTATATATGGATATGATATTTACTATAATAAGACAAATTATGAATTGGCATATACGGTAGAATTCTTGAAGAATACGGTTGTTGTTGTGATTATGGCCGGAACAAGGGAAAACTTTTACGACCAATTGAAGCAGCATATGAAAAATGCATAGATGGGCTTAAAAAATATTTCAATGCTACACAGTATGCCAGAAGATATTTTTGGTAAAATTAACCGAAATTTCTTTTAGAAGCTTGAAATATTTATTTTTTTAATGTATTCTAAAAGAAATTTAGGGATGAACTAACCGAAATATCCCATAGGAGTGATTTTTATGGAGCATGAAATTAAAAGAGATTATTATCTGGAACAGCTGATAAAACGTAAAAATAAAGGATTCATTTAAGAAAATCGTAATCACATCAGATACTCCAAAGCCTTTTTATACGGATGAAGGCATATTGATGATGAATGTGTATGATTTTTTGCTGGCACCAAATTCGTTAGAATTGTAAGGCAGGCGGCAAAGAAGGAGCATTCGAATTGGATATAGGAATATGTAATATAGGGAAGCGTTGAGGAAGAAACGGACGCTTCTTTTTTATTGCCTAATTGAGGAATGGGGTGGAATTATTATATCACTATGGCTATTTAGACTCTTAAAAGAGAAAAATTTAGCAATATTTTAATAAAAAAATGAAATTTTTTAAAAAAGTGCCGTTTTTCACCATATACGGTAAGCATTAAAAATTTTTTTGTAGTAGAATATATAAAACCGTCAAAAAAAGCGGTTTATGTCAGCGAATGTAAACGCATTCATATTCTTTATATTTTCCCCAAAGGAGAGTTTATGAAGATAGAAGAAGTCGAATGCTTTTTGTCCCGGATTCTCAATGAACCTCAAAAGGTTATCAGTGTAGGATTTGTCAAAAAGGATGAAGGAGTCTTAATTGCTCCCTATATGGACCATGTGCTGAAGGAACAAATATTCATAGCTCTTACGGCCTTTGTAAAATCAGAGATTGTCAATAAAAATCCGATTCCCTATTGTGCGAACAGCATGGGAGAGGATGGGCTGGAATTTGTCAGCAAAGAAATGATTTTTTCGGGTAATAGAAAAACTGATGAAAGCAGTTTTGGAATCAGGCTCAGTGATAACCGGAAGTTTGACTGGAATCGAATAGACTATTATGTGGTAAGGATTGAAAGCAATGAGAAGGTAATGAAGTTCTATAGGAAGACGCCTAAGGTACACAAAGCACAAAAAGGGCTTCTGCTTCAGGTAACCCGCAACGAACTGGAACATATAGAATCGGATTTTATAAGTATTGATGATACAGTGGACTTTCTGGAATGGAAGGATGAATTTCTGGTTTTTAATCATGGGGCGTTGGAAGGGATATTGGGGAAGTAATACAAAAAATCGGAGGTAAAAGGATGTCTCTTGATGCTGATTCGGCATCAAGGGGCTTATTTTTTTGTTTGCGCGCTATGGGCGTGCGCTGAAATTAAATTAGAAAAGTTAATTAAAAAGATAGAATATTATAATCAAATGCATGAGTGTATTGATTTGAATATTAAAAAGGAATTAAGAAACAACTGGTTATATATTTTGACTGTATGTATAAATAATGATATACTTAGATGGCGTTCGATGTTAAAAACATAACATTCCGTGGCTTTGTCCAATGCATTACTGTTACCGTATTTGGTATTACCATATATGGTATTATGCAATACTTACAAACAATATTTTGTATATTTGGAGAGTTTTTTTGAGGGGATTGTGATAGTATATAAAAAGCGACAAATATTATGCGCAATACATATGTGCTTTGCGAAAATAATAAAACACAAGATAAAAGTAAAATAAAAGATAAGGACAAATCCAATGAATACATCCATACTCAAAAAAATTTCAGTAGGAATGATAGGAATTATATTAATGCTTTCCTGCTTTTATGCAGGTACAAACGTTGAAGAAAAGCTGTTGACTGTATCAAATGAGCAGACAGAAACAATAGCGCTTGTGAATCTGGATGAGGGCACATATAAACAAAGCAAGCCGGATGAAATTATATATTATTCTAATGAATTGTTGAAATATAATCATACAGATTTTGAAGTGGTCTCTTTAGAAAGTGCCAGAAACGGAATTCTGGAGGGTCGCTTCGGAGCTTATATCATTCTTCCGGCCGACTTTTCGGAAAAAATTGAAAGTGTCAATTATGATCCGGAAAAAGCGGCGCTGACATATGCTGTCAATCCGTACTTAAACAGCCGTGCAAAAGAAAGGGTAATTAAAAAACTGGAAAGCTTTAATGCGGATATCAATTACGACATTTCCTATATGTATGTAAGTGCGGTTCTAAATGAGTTCCATGATGTTCAAGATTCCTCAAAAATAGTTTTGTCCAATGATTTATCTGACGAAGAAGAGCTGCTTGCCGTGGATTCAGAGCGGCTTATTGAGGCATTCAGTTATCCTGAACTGCTGCAGGTTGAAAAGGAAATCGAAGAGCTGGATTTTCGGGAAATATTTGAAACAAACGGTTTATTAAGCAGTGAAATCAAAGAGGGACTTGATAAAGATATAGAGGAAAGCAGACTGGCGTATCAGGAAGTACAGAATCAGAGTACGGAAGTATTTGGAGCAACGGACAATATTTTACTGACGATTGAGGGCTATTCGCCGGGATATGATGAGGAAGGCGAATTAGTATATCAGGAGGGAATCCGTTCTATCAGCGAAAATTTTGCCGGGTATGATCAGGAACGGAGCGAGAGTGCAGAAGAGATAAAAAGGCTGGCAAGAAATGAAGCGGACAGAATAGGTGCGGTAGCGGTAGACAGGAAAATAACGGAAATCCAAAACTCCGTAAGCGGGAATTATATTGAAAATGAGGCTTTATGGGAATATCAGACTGCGGTAAACGGAGAAATTGAAAAATATTTTATATACATAAATGAAAGGCTGAAAGCGTCAGGAGTAAGTGATAATGATTTGCCGGATTATGGAATTTTAAGCATCAGCATAAATGCAATTCCACAACCGGACAGTGTGGAAATAAATATAAGAAAGTATGCAGGAAGCATAAGCGAAAATGATATAAGACGGCTGACGGGGGACCAGAATCTGTCAAAGGAATTCTGCACTGCTGTAGATGAGGCAGCCACTGTAAGCGCAAACGATATCATGGGAATTATAGATGAGCAGGTGGTAGGAGAATTAGTTAAGCAGCAGCAAACAGTGAATCGTCTGATCAGGGATCAAGAGAAGGACTTGGAAAAGAGGATTCAACTGTATGATGAAGCAATTGCGGAGTTTGACCCTTATGAATATATTCATGAGGAATGGATAGAAGAAAGGCTGCAAAAGTTTAAGGAGAATGTAGACAGAATTGAAACAGAGCAGGGAGAACATGATGAAGACTACTGGGAACTGATGAAGGAGATTTATGAGGTAACGGGAAGCAATCAGGAGGCATTTGATGAGAATTTAAAAGAATCCCAGGAAATAACCCGGACAAATGTGGAAAGCACCATTGCTCTGCTTAAAGAAAGTAAATCTGCAACCACAAAAGAGAATAAAGAATTGTTAGAGGCTTTTACCAAAAAGCTCGCATATACAAGACTGGGGTCTCTGGGTAAAACAGAGGCTTATGATTTCATTGTATCGCCGGTTGAATTTCATGAAAACCGTGTGGAACAGACAATTCTGGAGATACAAAGCAACTATCAGAATTACATTTTAATTGCAATAGCAGTTCTGGGAATTGTAGCAGTATTTTCATTTGCGCTTTCCATAGGCTTGAAAAGCAGGGAAAAAGCGGATGCAGAGGAAGCGGATAACTTTTCATAAGATAAATCTTATGTAGTTATAAAGAAAAAGAAAAAGGAGGAAAAGAAATGTTAAGACTTGATTACGAAGCATTGGCCGCATCTTCAAAGACATTAAGCCAGCAGGGGGATATTTTTGAAGATTGCATCAACACAATGTCACAGGTTATCAGCGAGCTGCCTGATATCTGGGAGGCAGAAACCTGCGACAGATATGTGGAGCAGTTTGAAGAAGCAAAGCCCACATTGGAAAAAGTAAGACAGTTGATTGAGGATATGTCAGCACAGATGCAGAAGATTTCCGACAATTTTGCACAGGCAGATGCCGACATGGCGGGACAGATGTAAAGACAAATTTTTGCAAAGAAGTACACGGTCTGTGGTGGACAGGCCGTGTACAAAAGCAAAAAAGAATAAAACAGCGGTAAGAGGAAAATAAAATGGAATCAATAGTTGACACCGATTCTGTCAGCCAGAATAATATTGGCCCTGATGCAGCGTTAGATTTAAGGGTGGAGGATTTAAACTGGCAGGAAAAACAATCGACTTCCCTTTGCGACCGCTTTCAAATACATATGTTTAACAAAAAATTTGAACAGACAGAGCAGGAAGTTATAAAAAAAGAACAGGATAGCAGAACGGCTATTTTTGAGGATGTATTATTCGGAGAAGAAACCGGCAATTATGAAAATGAAATGGTATTTGAAACGGTAATGGGGACAGAAATGGAAGCGGTCATAAAGGCTGATTACAAAACTACCGGAGCCAATCACTTTGATTTTTTACCTTTTATATATATATTTGGAGGAATAGCCGCTGCAGGAATTGTGTTTTGGCTCATAGGATACAGGAGAAAAAAGAAATGAAAATTACTATCACAATCCAGAATTGTGTAGATAACAGGAAAATAAATGTACAAGTAGATAATAAACAGAGAATTGCAACAACTTTCCGGATTTTAGAGGCAAATATGCCGGATATTATGTGGGAGCTTAAAGAACCTTTTGCAGCCAAATCCCAGAGAAGCAAAAGGCGTTTAAACCTTCATAAGAATTATGAACAGGAAATGATTTTTAACGGCGATATTATTATGCTTTATAACGAATAACAAAAGATAAGGAGTGCGGAAAGTGGAAGGTACAACAATTAATGACTATCAGGTAGAGGAAGTAATTAAAAAATCATCATTAGCGGCAGAGGATAGTTTTGATTATCAGAAAATAACGGCGAATGTACAGGGACTGATACCGTGTTCTTTTGAAGAATCATTAGAGGAAGTAACATTTTTATATGATTTAACAGATTTGAAAGCATTAAAAGAAATTAAACGGGAGACAGGAGAAAAACAAAGGCAGTTTCTTGTTAATTTTGTAAAACTATATGAAATTTTTATGCAGTACCGCATTGAAATCAGTGAGGATAATATTTTTTATGATGATAATATGATTCCCATTGTAAAAGCAAGAGATCTGTACGGAAGAGAGAAAAAGGCAGATGAAAAGGAATTTCTGTATGCATACAAATGTGTAGCAGGAGGGCTTTTAAGCAGGAAATATCAGATAAATCAGGTCTTGGAAAGCGGACTGGAAATCCTTTACAGAGAAAAAAGCCTGAATCGGATTGTTCAGGCGGATAACGTACAGGAACTTGTAGAAACCCTTAAAAATATACGGGATGATTATATAAAAAACAAAAAAGAAAAAATGAAAGAGGTTCCTAAGAAAAAATATTCATTCTGGAAAATTACAGCCATTGTAATGCTGTTAATAGGAATTACAACAGGCGGTCTGTCCATTTATTACGGAGGATTTGTAATCCCCAGAGAGAAAGCTCTGGTTATGGCCAATGAAAGATTTATTACCAGAGATTATGTGGGATGTATTGACAGCGTAAAGCAAATAGAAATAGAGGAGATGGATGTTCATACAAAGTATATACTTGCGACAGCTTATGCCAGCACGGAAAGCTTTAAGCAGGAAGAAATCAGCAATATTGTATCCAGATTATCCATTAGCAGCAATGAAAAGGAGCTGGAATACTGGATCAGTTTAGGGCGTCTTGATGTAAAGGAGGCGGAAAATCTGGCACTGGCATTATCTGATGATAAATTGTTGATTTATGCATATATGAAGGAAATTGATATTCTGGAAAATGAAAGCAACATTGACGGAGAAGAGAAAAAATCCAGGCTCGATACATTAAATAATGAGATTAAAGCGCTGGGGGAAAAATATAAGACAGAGGAATAAAAATGGCACGAAGGAGTAGAAGGTAAATGCGCTGCTACGAAAGAAAAGAAAATATTTGGATTGGAAACCAGAATGAATCCTTTAAAACAGATATCTGCATTTATGATCTACCGATACAGATTTTGGTAAGCCGAACAGAGATTATGATAAAAGGCGGTTCAAAAGAAGAAATTCTTTTAAATGGTAAAGCTGTATCAACGGACAAAATTAAAATTGAAGAAGGGGATACGTTATCCCTTGAGCAGATTGCAATTACTTTCTTTGATACCTATATTGAGGTTGCGGGAGAGGAAGAAAGAATCCGTACAAATTTGATACCTTGCAGGGAAAAAGAGAATTATTTCGAGGGATTCCCTTTTTATAAGCGCTCTCCCAGAGTTATTTATAAAATAAATAAAGAGAAAATTGAGGTGCAGAATCCGCCCCAGAAGAAGGAATTGTCAAAGGGCGGTCTGGCACAGATGATTATTCCGCCGCTCTGTATGCTGGCGTTTACCATTGCCATGGGCGTTATATTGAAACGTGGAGCATATATTTTTATGAGCATCGGAATGACGATCATTACAACTATTTTTTCGGTACAGAGGTTTATTTCGGACACAAAAGATATCAAGCGGGAAAATAAAGAACGGGAGCTTATGTATGGAAATTACCTTTTAGATGTTCGAAAACGCATTATAAAGGCAAGAAAGGAAGAGAAAAAGGCTCTGGAATATCAGAATCCTACGCTTCCTGAACTGGAACATATGATCAACAGATACAGCAGCCGCATTTATGAAAGAAGTTTGCTGGATGACGATTTTTTGAGTGTAAACCTGGGATATTACAGGGGAAAATCCAAAATAGAAGTTTCAACACAAATCAATGAGCTGGAAATGAAAAAAGATGAATTGACGGATGAGGCAAAAGCAATTCCGAAAGATTTTCGGAAAATAGACCATATTCCCGTTCAAATCGATTTGAAAAGAGCCCATTTGGGTATTGTGGGGTCTAAGGCAAATGTACATGAACAGATTAAGTATCTGCTGGCTCAGATAACCTTTTTTCAAAGCTACAGGGATTTGCAGATTATCCTGATACATAACAAGGCCTATGATGAAGAGTTTGAATATGCTAACTGGTATCCGCATTTGAAAATCCGTGCAATCAACGTATACGGAAAAATCAGTTCGGAACAGGCAAGAGACCAGATTTTAGGAAGCATTCAGCAAATATTAAAGGAAAGGAAAATGAAGCTGGATGAAGAGAAACAGGAAGCGGTATTTTCGCCCTATTACCTGTTCATCATTGATGAACCGAAGCTGATTCTGAATCATGCCATTATGGAATATCTGCAAAATAAGCGGCTGGCTTTAGGCTTCAGCATTATTTATACCACCGATCAGAAAGCAAATCTTCCGGAGAATATCCGGACGGTTTGCGTACTCCGTGATTCCCAGAGAGGAACGTTGCTTATGGAGGAAGGGGAAAAGAAGGATAGAAAATTTGAGGTTCAGCACATAGATGAAGTGAACCTGGAAAAAATGGCAAGAAATTTGAGCGCCCTGATTCATGAACAGGGTGTCAGCAGCAAAATACCGGAGTCCATAACATTTTTTGATATGTATGAAATCGAACATCCGGAAGAATTGCAGGTTAAGGAACGCTGGAGGAAAAATGAATCCCATAAGTCTCTGGCAGTGCCTCTGGGAGTAAGAGCTGAAAACGATTACGTTGAGCTAAACCTTCATGAAAAGGCCCATGGACCTCACGGTCTGGTGGCAGGAACAACAGGATCGGGAAAATCTGAAATTGTGCAGTCCTATATTTTGTCTCTTGCAGTCAATTTCCATCCTCATGAAGTAGGATTTTTACTGATTGATTATAAAGGAGGCGGTATGGCAAATCTGTTTGCGAAGCTGCCCCATCTTTTGGGAACCATTACAAACCTGGATAAAGCGGAAAGCATGAGGGCAATGGCATCCATTAAGAGTGAATTGTCACGAAGACAGCGGATTTTTGGAGAAAATAACGTAAATCACATTAACGGTTATAATCAATTGTTTAAGCTGGGAAAGGTAGACGAGCCTTTACCGCATCTGTTTTTAATCAGTGATGAGTTCGCGGAGTTAAAAAAGGAGCAGCCGGAGTTTATGAGTGAGCTGGTTTCAGCGGCACGTATCGGTCGAAGCCTTGGAATACATCTGATTCTTGCGACCCAAAAGCCCAGCGGTGTAGTGGATGACCAGATTTGGACAAATAGTAAATTCCGCCTCTGCTTAAAGGTGCAAAATGCCGGGGATAGTAAGGAAATGTTAAAGACACCCGATGCTGCAAATATAACGCAGGCGGGAAGAGCCTATCTTCAGGTAGGAAATAATGAAATATATGAATTATTCCAATCTGCGTGGAGCGGCGCTTCTTACAGCAGCAATCAGACTGAAGAAGAAAAAGAAGATGACAGGGTGTATTTGATCGGTCCCTTAGGACAGGGCAGATTAATTAATCAGGATTTAAGCGGTACGGTAGAAAGCAATCAGATAAAAGCTACCCAGTTGGATGCAATTGTGGCGCATCTTCATGATATTTACGAAAAAGAGCAGGCGGCAGAAGTAAAAAAGCCATGGCTGCCCTCTTTGCCGGATTTTATGGAATCTCCCTATACAAAGGAGGTTGTAGACAGCGCTCAGTTTAAAGAAGGCGATTATACCTTAGGAATCGGTATGATTGATGTGCCGGAGGAACAGCTGCAGGAAGAATACCAATTGAATTTGATGAAAAATGGACATCTGTTGTATATGGCATCCGGCGGCTATGGAAAAACAATGCTGTTAACAAATATTGTAGTAGGACTTTCCATGAAAAATTCAGTCAGGAATTTGAATTTCTATATTCTGGATTTGGGAAACAGCGGACTGATTCCTTTAATGGGGATGCCTCATGTGGCGGATTATATGGGACTGGATGATGGAGAGAAAATTGAAAAGTTCCAGAAAATGATACTGGATGAAATAGCAGAGCGTAAACGAAAATTTGCAAAAGCTATGGCGCAGAGCATTTCTGTTTACAACTCCAGCCAGGCGGAGCCGTTAAAGATATTGGTTCTTCTAATAGATAATTTTGATTCCTTTAAAGAACTGGGAGATAAGGCGGACCAGTTTATTCAAAAGGTATGTCGGGACGGAGCAGGTCTGGGTATATATCTGTTGATTACCATGAACAGAATCAATGCTATGAAGGGAGCTGTTTTAAATAATATCAAGGAAAGAATTGCCGGATATAACTTTGAAGAAGGAGAAAGCCGGAATTTAATCGGGCGGAGTGATTATAATCTGCCGGAGGACAAAAAAGGAAGGGTGCTGGTAAAAAGGGATAATGTGAATATTATGCAGGTGTATACTCCTGTGGCGTGTGAGTCAGAGCTTTCCTATAATGAAAATTTAAAGAAATTAATAAGCAATGTGGCACAGGCCAGTACGGAGGAGGCTGCAAAGGGAATTCCGGTATTGCCGGAAGAGTTGTATAGTGAAATGCTGACGCAATATCCGGGATATGAAGAAAGCCCTGTTAAAATTCCTGTAGGAATTGAAGTAAATGATTTGAATGTACAATATCTGGACATCAGTAAAGGCACAGGCTTGATAATCGGAGGAGCGGGCAGCGGACGGACAAATGTGCTTCATCAGGTTTTGAGTTATTTAAAAGGGAAAAAAGTATGGATTCTGGATCAGGAAAAGCGTTCATCGGCTGACTTCATGAACCGGGAAAAGTATATATATGGAGCAGATTATGATTCTATCCGCAGCATTTTACAGGAAATTAAAAGAGAATGTGAAAACCGAAAAGAAGACTATGAAGAAGAAAAGCTGGACAATCTTACCGTCACATTGTATGACTTCCTTCAGACAAAAGAACCGGTATACGTTGTGATTGATATTGTTCAGGAATTGTACGGTCTGTTCCGTAAGGAAGGGGCGGAGAGTGAGCTGGATATTTTGGAAGAAGCTACGAAATGGGGAATTTATGTCATTGTTTCTTCAGAACTGCAAATTCCCCTCCGTTCAGGGAAACTTATGGAAATGATAGGTCAAAGTAAAACAGGTATTATCCTGGGAAATATCAAAGAACAGAAAGTATTTGGATATACAGGCCTTAGAGAGGAAAACCGGGAAATTGAATTCGGTTATCAGCATACAAACGGTTTAAATCGAAAAATCATGTTAGCAAAGTATATGGAGGTGTAACAAATGACAGATGAAGAAAAACAGGCAGCGGACGCAGCCAGAAGAGAGCAGGAGAGAGTTGAGGCAATTTGGAAGCAAATAAATGAAATTGACCAAAAAATCAGGGAAAGTAATACGGTAAAGGGGACGCTTTCGAACTGTAGATCTTTACTGGATTCAGAAATCGAAAGCTGGAAAAATGTCAGAACTACCTTAAATAGTGATGTACGGTATACACAAATTGTGACAACGGATATTTTTGAAGGAGAAATGGCAAACCGGCTTAAGACTTATATGAGCACAGTGGTAACCGATATTAATGCGGGTATTGCGGATAGCTTTAAGCTGTTGGGCGAATTGGAAGCTCAGATAAATGCATTGGATACATATGAAAGCAGACTTTCCGCCGAAAGAGCAGGGCTGGTAAGTCAGTTATAGTAAAGGAGGGGTATCGCTATGGCAGCAATAAAAGTTGGCGTGGGAGAAGACGAATACAATACATTTTGTTCGGAGTTTAAAAGCGCACAGGACAGTTTTGTGAAACAGATTGAAACGGTAAAAAGCAAAATAGAACAGGTAAATTGCAAAGACGGAGGATTTTATACTGATAATCTGACGCCAAATGTGGAAAAACTTTTGAATACAATTAACACGATCAAGAGTTCTATTGAACAATTGCAAAATACTGAAAATGAAACCATAGACAGTTTTGTGCAGGCAATCGATAATGTCGATACCTGCTGTTAAGGGAGAGGAAGTAAAATGGGAAAAGAAAATATTACAATAGATTATGGAACGGTCCGGCAGCTATCTGCAGATATCAATAAATCCAATGGCGGTGGCTTTGATGACATTGTATCGGATTATGAAAAGCTTACCGGCAATATGACCAAATCTGCAGGAGATATGTTAGAAGCCATAAAAGATCAGATTACCGCAGAAAAAGAAGTAGTAACAGCCATGTCACAGGCATGCCTGCAGCTTGTAGGCAGCATAGACACAGCAGCACAATCCTTCCAGAACGTAGACGACGTTATGGTAAGCAGGATGAACTAGAAAAGAACAGGAGGACAACCCCATGGACCGTATATTCCAGAAACCCGACATAGAAGAGATTTGCACAGCAGCAAAAAGAGCCATTACCGACACCAAGGACTGCATATCCGACATCAAACAGACAGCCGCAAGCATCAGCGCTGCAGCCGGAAGCGTGCCTGCGGAAGCCAAAGTGGGAGACCTTGCAGGTACGGCAGGAAGCCTTCCCGGAAAGCTTGACAAAGACAACTACGACATCACAAAACAGAAGCTCACAGCATGCCATGAAAAAGCCTGCTCCATCATCCCTGCCTTTGACAGTCAGTATGCCGGAGAAATGCAGGCGATCACGGCAGCCACAAAAAATATCAAGAAAGTCATAGAAGAGCTGCAGGAATTTATGCTGGAGACCCCCCTGACCACACCGAAGAACGAATTTGCCGCCCTCTTAAAGGCAAAAGAGGCCAGGTGGAAAAAGACCCTTGAAAGGGTGGAAGCCACCCTGGACGAGGCTCTTGCCAACGTAAAAGGAGCCGAGGAGATCAGCACCATATTCAGCTATGACCCGGTAAACCTTAGCACCGGCAACTTCATCTATGACAAAGAAGACCTGAAGATAAACGGAAGCATCCCCTTTATCTTCCGCCGCTTCTACAACTCAAGGAACCACTATATCGGCGCCCTGGGAAGCGACTGGAACCATAACTATGAAATATCCTTATCCTTTAAGAAAAGCACCCTCTCAGGGGAAGAAGAAATAACCATCCTTTTGGAAGACGGGAAAGAAGAAACCTTCCTTCCCGTGGAAAAAGGGATTTATACTCCCGGGAACCAGAGCCTTTCCATTTTGAAAAAAACAGAAGAAGGCTACAGCTATACGACCCTCTCGGGAGGAATATACCTCTTTGACGAAAACGGCAGATACCAGCGCCGTGAGGACAGCAACGGGCAGGGCTTTACCTTAATCTATGAAGACGATACAAAGACAGCAGAGGGAGCACGCCCCATCCGAATACAAAAAGACACAGGGGAATACTTTGCCCTTTCCTATGATGAAGAAGGATACTTAAAGAGCGTGGCTGACCATACAGGAAGAACCTTTACCTACGAGATTAAAGACGGACGCCTCATGGGAGCAGTGCGCCCTGACGGCGGGGCCTTTGCATATGCCTATGATGGAAACGGGAAGCTGTCAGCCGTGACAAATCCCAGGGGAATCATTACCGTGGAAAATGAATTCGATGAAAACCACCGGACCACCCTCCAGAAATTCCCTGACGGCACCATCATGTCCTATGAATACGACGACGAAAAAAAGACCGTGACTCTGACAGAACGGAACGGTTCCAAGACCATCCACATCCATGACGGGCAGTACCGCAACATCAAGAACATCTACCCCGACGGGGAAGAAAGCTTTGCCTACAACTCAAGAAACCAGAAAATAAAGATTACGGACAAGCTGGGCAACGAGATCCGCTTAAGCTACGACAACCGCGGAAACCTGACAGGCATCATCAACCCCTTGGGAACAAAACTCTCCATTACCTATGAGACCCATAACAGACCTACCAACATCAGCCTGAACGGAAAAGAAAAACAGAAGAATACCTTTGACGGAAAAGGAAACCTCTTAGAAACAAGAGACGCCCTGGGAAGGAAGACATGTTTCTCCTACAATGAAAAAGGCCTTCCGGAGACCATCCTCCAGCCTGATGGCAGCACCCTCCGCTTGACCTATGACGAAAAAGGGAACATAGAGACCGTGACCGACGCCATGGGAGGAACGACCCGCTATGGCTATGATGCATTAAACCGCGTCATAAAAGTAACAGACCCTGAAGGCAGCACCGTAAACCTCTCCTATGATAAAGCCGGAAACATTACTGCTGTTACCAATGCGGAAGGGAATGTGCGCACCTACGAATACAATGAAAGCGGAAAAGTGACAAAGATCACGGACTTTGACGGAAGCACCGTACAGAGGACATACAACGCCTTAAATAAGCCTGAGACTGTTACCGACCAGCTGGGAAGGACCACAAAGCTCCAGTATGACGCTATGTGGAACCTTGCCCGCATCACTGCACCGGATGGGGCAAAGACCACCTACCTCTACAATGAGAACAACCACTTGACCCGCATAAAGGACGCCAGAGGGAACACCGTCCGCTACACCTATGACGGGAACGGGAACTGCCTAAGCCGTGAAGACCAGGAAGGAAACCTTACCCGGTTTACTTATGATGCCGTCGGCCGCCTGACCCATGCAGAAGGTCCGGAAGGGGCGGAAATGACCTATACCTATGACGAAGAAGGACATGTCATAAAAGCAGAAGACGCCATGGGGAACATCGTACACATGGAATATGACGGAGCGGGGCAGCTTATAAAAGAAACAAACCCCATGGGGGATGTGCGCCTTTATACATACACTGCCCTTGGAAAAGCAAAAAGTATAACGGATGAAGCAGGACGGAAGACCATCTATGCCTATTTCCCCGGCGGGCAGGTAAAAGAAGTGATCCATTCCGACGGAACAAAAGAAGCCTATACCTATGATGCAGGGGGAAGAGTAAAGACCCGTACAGACAGGAACGGCTTTACCATCCGTTATACCTATGACAGCCTTGGTCGTATCATAAAGACGGAAGGAGAAGGCGGGAAAAGAAAGGAGTATGCCTATGATGCATTAGGCAATGTGACCTGTGTGACAGACGCCTATGGAAATACCACCCGCTATGAATACACCCTGACGGGCCGGCTTGCAAAGGTCATCGACGCCCTTGGAAATGAGACGGAATACTCCTATGACTTAAGTGACCGCTTGACCGAGATACGCCAGTACGGGGAGGAAAGCGCCTGCCATCTGACCCGTTACCAGAGGAATGTCCTGGGGCAGGTGGAAACCATCACGGATGCCCTTGGAAATACCGAACACTATACCTATGACAAAAAAGGACAGCTCTTAGAGAAGCTTGATAAGGAAGGCTACCTTACAAAGTATGGCTATACCGCTCAGGGAGATGTAAACCATGTCACATATGCGGATGGACGGGAAGTGAAGCTCTCCTACAACCCCTTAAGACAGCTTGAGGAAATGGAAGACTGGCTGGGCATCACGAGGATAGAGAACGACCCCATGGGAAGGGTGGTTCGGGTACAGTATCCGGATGGCAGAGAAGTTTCCTATGCATATGGAAAGAGCGGGGAAAGAACTGGCATTATTTATCCTGACAAAAGGAAAGTGGTATATACATATGACAGCCAGTTGAGATTATCCGAATTAAAGGATGGTAATGATACCATTGCCTATACTTATGATGAAGTTGGAAGACTTGCACAGAAAACATTTCCTAACGGAATGGCGACTTCCTATATTTATAACGCAGAGGGGCATCTTTCGGAACTGATTCACAGTGACAGGGAAGGAATCCTTGACCGTTATGCTTATCGGTATGACCTGATGGGAAACAAGACCGCAATAGAAAAACAGAGAAGAGGTCTTCAGGAAGAAAGCGGTTCCTATACCTATGAATATGATGCATTGGGAAGGCTCAGTGCAGTAGCAAGGAATGGAGAAAACTTAAGAACTTATGAATATGATGCCTTTGGCAACCGGAGCATCCTGAAAGAAGAAAATTTGAAGACGGAATATGTCTACAATGCCATGAACCAGCTCATACAGAAAACGGATGTCATGAATGAGGAAACTTATTCTTATGATAAAAGAGGAAACTTAAACTCCATTATGAAAAATGGAGATTTAAGGAACCAGTATACCTATGGAGTATTAAACCGTCTGGAGCAGGCGGTAAACGAAAAAGGGGAAGCAGCTTTCTATACTTATAACGGATTGGGACACCGGGTAGAAAAGACAACTGGAATTATGGAGGTAGTGGGCGGAGACTATAGGGCACTACAAGGAGTGGATGGCCTTGATCCATTAAGCAGATTAAAAGAACAGATTATACGCCCGGAAACAAGCATACAATATACTATCGACCTGACCAGAAGCTACCATAACCTGTTGCAGAAGGAAGAAGGAGGAAGCATCCAGAGCTATTTGTGGGATGGAAACGTGATAGGAATAGCAGAAGATAAAAACGAGTGTGAGAGGTACTATTTTCAGGATGAAATGGGTAGCCCTATCCGCCTGATGAATAAAAATGGGGAAATGGAAGAAAGTTATGGATATGATGAATTTGGGCAGGATTTGTATGGAAATCAGGGAATAGCGCAGCCCTTTGGATATACGGGGTATCAGGCAGACAGGGTAACAAGGACTTACTATGCCCAAGCAAGAGAGTACAGGGCAGATCTGGGAAGGTTTGCTGGAAAAGATGTTTTACGTTATTCATGTAAAAGAGACAGTATTTCATTAAATTTGTATGTATACTGTAAACAAAATCCATTATACTATATTGATTTTAATGGTCATGAGACTATTGTAGTTTCAGGCGGAGCGGCAGACTCAGATAAATTTTCTTATCAATTTATAGAAACTGCTATAAAGAATATCAATGATTTAAAGGCAGAAGGAGTTCCAGCAGATGATATTACATGGATGGTAATTGATGCGGGATATGAGCCCCAAGATATAGCTAACTTTAAGGATACAGCAGAACAATTGGGAGTCCATTGTGTTAGTGTATCCGATAAAGAACAAATGATAGATTATATTAACAATAAGGATGATAAAACAATAAGGGCTGAGGATCCGATTACTTATATGTCCTTTTTTTCGCATGGACGCTCTTACAAATATTCTCGAGTAGAAAATCAATTATCTTTTGCATATAATATCGCGGATGTTGCAGATGAAAATAGTATTAATTTTACACAGAGTGATATTGAGAGATTAGATCCGGAAGCATTTAACAGTACTGTAACCATGTTTTATTCATGTAATGCAGGAACAAAGGATGACAATGGAATGAGTTTTGCGCAGGCTTGGACGAATAAAACCGGTGGAAAGTCTTATGGGATAGAAAATGGCAGGACACTTTATGCAGCGATAAATCATGCTGCTTCGTGGGGATTCTATGGTGGATCAATGTGTATTTCTCCAATGGAACTATGGAATAAATTTTCTAATACAGCGTTGTGGCAAGAAAAGCAGAAACGTAAAAATGATAGAACACAAAAGGGATACTCGGAATATGGTTCATTAAATTATCCTTGTTTAGTGTCTTTGGCTGGGGATTTGGATGTGGCAAATCCGTTTAAAAATTTTGGTTTATTTGACAGAGGATGGAAATGGTTTTATCCAGAGTCTTGTGATGGGGAGGGATAATCTTGAGAGGTAAAAAAAATATGGTTTTCTTAATGATAATCGGACTTTTAATTTGTTGTGCAGGAATCTATGCTTTTCTGTCGAAGTACTATTTTTTTAATAAATATAATGTTTATGAGAGAAGGCAGGTATTGAATTACTTAAATAGAATGTATAATCAGGAATTCAAATTACTGTCAATAGAATTTAAGACGACAGAAGTAGAAACAAGAGGTGCAAGATATATACATATGTGGACATTTTCTCTTCAGGATGACCAAGGGAGAAAATTTTACGCATACGACCGTGCGTATGGATTAAATAAAAATGAAGGAGCCTTTTATCATCCGGATTATTATAGTAATGATTATATTGATGATACCTATGCACAGCTTTGTGTCGAAGAAAGATTAGGCGATAAATATGGTCTAAACAAATACAGGCAGGAAAAAGGAGATATAGTTCCATACCAGAATGATTATATATTTGTTTGTACAAAGGATAATGCAAATGAAATAGCAGAAATATTAACTGAGATATATTTTGCAGAAGATGAGTTTAGCAATGGAGGCTGTCTGAGATGTATAGTAAATAGTGAAGAAGGAGAAGAACAGTTTTCTTATCATTGGTGGACTATTACGAGAAAACTCCAGAAACAGGGTAAAGAAATTACAGAACAAACGGTATATGCATTTATTTTGCAAGAATTGAAGAATTAAGTGCATAATCAGTATGAACGTTTTGCTGTAAATATTCTAGTATAAAGAATTTTAAATAACCGGACCGTAATTACGTTTTGTAGCATAATGTTTTTATTAGTATTTAGGAGGCATTATACTATGGGAAGAAAATCAAACATTATCATTTTTACATCAGCAGAATGTGAATACCTTGAAACTCAAACTTGGGTCCGTACCATTCAGGCTTAGACCGTTAATCGTGCCTGTATCCTGTTACTAAAAGCGGGCGGTTGTTCTATAAATGATATTGCGGATAAAGTTGGGTTGAACTGGAAAAGCGTTATGTTGTGTTTGAATAAGCACGCCGAGAACACTGATGCCGAGAAAGCAGGGAGCATCAATATTGCCTGCCAGAAGCCGCTTGGCTTTGGCTATGCCACTGAATATGGATTTATGCAAAATTAACTTCCCATATCAGTAAAAATGCAGATCAAGCAGATTACACAAGACTGTCAACAATTGATAAAAGTACGGTTCATACAATTCTGGATGATGCAGAGATAAAGGCTTTCCGTATCAAATATTATTGTGAGAATCGCAATCCGAAATTCGATAATAAGATGCACAACATCCTGTTAGTATATAAACAGCTTGCCTTGTATTCTGGCTGATAGGTCTTTTATATGTAAAAGGGGATATGCTGTATTTAAACCCTATGCTGATGTTCTTTCATTATCATGTAGTTCAGATTGGGGATAAAGTGCTTATAACCCGGAAGAGCATTGTTGAGCTGCAACAGTATATTGCCCGGGAAGGGAAAATCTGGGTACATGAAATATGTGATGAAATTTATATAGAGGGAAAAGTAAGAAGCAGAAAATGAGCACTGGGTATATAGAGCAGGTGTTGCAATCAAAAAACACCTCCAAAGCCAGAAGCTCCAAGGCTTTGATTTGACAGAGAAGGGCAAGGGGATAAAATAACCCCAATATCCTATAGGAGCTTAATTGCGGAATGGAGCATAATTTTTTTGTCACTTACAGCTGTTTTGACCCGGAAAAAAGAAAAATTTTGCAAATTTTTAATAAAAAAATGAAATTTTTTTAAAAAAGTGACGTTTTTTACCATATATGGTAAGCATGAAAAATTTTTTTGTAGTAAAATATATATAACCGTAAAAAAGGGTGGTTTATGACAGTGAATGTAAATGCATTCCCATTCTTTATATTTTCCCCACAGGAGAGTTTATGAAGATAGAAGAAGTCGAATGCTTTTTGTCCCGGATTCCAAATGAACCCTAAAAGGTTATTAGTGCAGGATTTGTTAAAAAGGGTAAAGGGGTTTTAATTGCTCCGTATAAGTATTGATGATACTGTGGACTATCTGGAATGCAAGGATGACTTCTGGTGTTTAATCATGGGCGTTGGAAGGGATATTTGGGAAGTCGTAAGAAATAAATAAAGGATAATACCAAATTATACAATTCAATTATCTGCTATCTAATGAAAG
>CAZDRM010000018.1:0-23975 GCA_964507745.1 uncultured Lachnospiraceae bacterium | reverse complement strand
TCTCTTATCAGTCTCATTTCTCGTTCTTCATCAAATTCATAAATGCTCACTTTTACCACCTCAGCCTTCTGCTTCATCAGAAATTCTCTTAAGATACCTTCCTGAATACACTCATCTACTGCTCTTATAACTGCGTCACGTAACGGCATTTCCTCACTGTATCTCCGTACTCTGTCCACATACTGCATATATTCCTTTAAATCAGGGCATCTCTCTTTTAACTGCTCATTCATCCCCTCATTAATATTCAGAACTGTTACCTTCAATTCCAGTTCCGGCTTATCCGTCGGAATCAGAAAGCTGTCCGACAGCTTCAGTTCCAGCCGCTCCGGCATTTTCTCCCGCCCATTGTAAAACACGATAAAATTAGGATTGGGAATCATCAGCCGTCTGCTGCTGTAAATCGTTTTATCCACAATCGTCTTTTGCAGAATATCCGCTATATACAATAAATCCCTTAGCGGCATATTGACCGGCAGAGTGGACTGATGCTCATACAGATGGATCTGGTTGACGATTACAAAAGAAATATCGTTATACAGATTCATATAAATAGCATTTTCCAGAGTATTAAACTC
Organism: uncultured Lachnospiraceae bacterium; assembly: GCA_964507745.1. GTDB lineage: Bacteria > Bacillota > Clostridia > Lachnospirales > Lachnospiraceae > UBA2882. Next base: position 23,397 of record CAZDRM010000018.1, on the reverse strand, counting down.
TAACAGGGATTCATCCTGATAGTCCATGCCGTTGATTCCATTGTATAACGCCAATGCCCTTTTCCTGTCACTGAACAAAAGGCGGAATACCGTATCCTTATACTCTCTCTGCTCCTTAACTTTCTTTTCTTTGACTTTCTTTTCTTTAACTTCCCTTTCCTGCACAATCATCTGCAAGCCTGCTTTAGACATCTGCGGGCTTGCTTTAGACATTTGCAGACTTTCTTCAAACATTTGCGAACTTGTTTCACACATCTTTTTTCTTTTTTTCATGAATACCTCCTTATAGCAGGAGTTATCCGGCTTAATAGGCGTTCATGTCCATATTTTTTACCCGCATCTGAAACCCCTGCTTCTTAAAATTAATTTGTTGGATTTTAAAAGCATTGATTTCAAGACGCCTTACGGCAAGAAATTAGAATGCACTAAGACTGTGCAAAAGAATGTCAGAAATATATGCTTTTGTCTGATTTTAGCATTTGGTATGATATATGTCAATATACGTTTTTACGTTGAATGTGGCAGATCCGGAATAAAAGACAAAAGGGCTATCATATCACATTCCCGACAGCCCCTATCACTTTGTTTCAAATTATGAACTTGCAGAATTTTCTCCCTGCATATTTCTTATCAAATAAACTCCCGCACCCATGATCAAAAATATAAATGGCGTACAGCAAACCTGTTGATAGCAGAAGAAATTATGACTCATGTAAGATACGATACATGCTATGAATCCTACTATGACCGGCATATTTTCCTGTTTCTCTGCAAAGTTTTTAATGCCGGTTAAAAAGATTCCCACGTAAGCCAGCATTCCGAACAGGCCATAATTGATCAGTGCATTCATCCACTCATTATGGGCATTGGTAAGGGTTCTTTCCCCCCACATCTGCGCCAATCTGTCCTGATACAGGCTGTATGCATAGGGTGCATAGCCGTCCGGTCCCACGCCGAAAAGCTTATGGAAAAGGTCCATATCCTTGTACATTTGAATGCTGAAGGCCCAGGTTCTTCCTCTTCCGTTCCCCCAGTTATCTCCCCAGATCAGATAAGGTATCTGGGCAGTATGCTGTGTAATGCTCTCGGGCAGCAGTCCTTTTGCGCTCAACATCACATGACCTGCCGCTGCCAGAATACCCAGCACAAGAAGCACATACAATATCCGGCGGACAATCAGGGCCGCGTCCCGGGAATACTTTTGTTTCCAAGCCAGCCAATAGAACAGCCCCCAGAAAATTACCGCTAATAACAGCACATCCCACATCCACTTATTAAAAACCAGAAAGCTGCTTAATTTGTCCAATTCCAGAATTTCATTGGGATGCACAAAAAGTAACAAATTCATAACACGGGTAGCAAAAACAAATAACAGCAAAATTTCCCCAAAACGCTCCATTCTCTTCACATCAGGCAGGGAAAACCACAAAAACACCGCCATAAAGCCCAAAAACGCCGCATAAGCGCTGTCGCTGTTCTGTGTTATCATGGTACAAAAACCTGCAAAACTGAATATACCGCTGAAAATTCTGAGCCAGGTTTTTTTTGTGCTCCAGAATACGCCGATTCCCAAAGGCAGAACCGTGCATACAAAGCTGCTGTACCATGTGGCCTGTCCCAGGGTAGACAAAAACTGGTTTTTATAGGTATCTGCCAGTTCGTCAGCGGCCCCCAGGCCGTACACGCCAATAGGGTCAATCAGCAGCCTGTGCAGAATCCCCACATAAAAAGCAATAAATGCAGAAAAGCACAAAACCGTCAGAACCACTTTATTTCCCTTTCCAAACCGGGAATAATAAAAGTAAATCAGCGCAAAGCTCAGCATGGACAATAGACCCATGTCCCATCCGCTGTAGCCCCGGACACATTCCTTGAAATTTCCTCCCACAAGGGCCGCAATCAGCGAAAATCCCAGAAACGCTATTACGCACCAGTCCATATCCGTCAAAGCAGATATTTCAATTTCTTTTGCAAAAAAGAGCCATACGAGGGTTATGAGAATAACCACTCCGAAGCCCCATAAAACAATATAGCGGTACGCATCATATTTGGCAGTGCCCACACTATGATAGCCGTCCTTTAAATACAAGGGCACAAACAGGCAGAACCCAACGCCGATTACCGCTATGGCAAACTCGATAACTGCTGTGAGAATCTCATATCCGACACTCTTTTTTCCCGATGTGCCACTTTCTTTAACAAGCCTATTGGACATAGCAAAGTCCTCCAATTCTTTATTTTTCCGTTACCAGCGCGCAGATTACAGGTTTTTCCAGTTCTCTGCAAAGCTCTAAAAGCTTTGCAATTTCTTTGTGTGAGGAAACATTCAGCTTTTCCGAAAGTATAACGCCATCCGCTTCTATCAGTTTCCCAAGCTCGTCCTCATCCTTTAAAGGGCTTTCCTTACTTTTCACAAGCTGCAAGCCCTCCGGCTTTAAACCGCCGCAGGCTTCCTCCACAGCATCACTGCCGAGGCTGGATACCGCATACAGTTTTTTCCATCCGTTCTTCCTGCATTTATTCTGAAGCACCATGGAAATAACTGCCCTGTCCTCTTTATCATAGGTACTGAGTCCGTAGCCCTCTTCCAGATCCTTTCTCTGTTTCAGGGCGTTTGAGAAGAAATATCTGCATGCCTCAAAGGCTCCTATGACAAAGATTCCCAGAAACAATCCAAGCGCCACATACTTTTTGCTGACCCGGGGCTTAACCGCCGCCTTGGCGTCCGATGCATTTTCATCCGAAGCATTTCCTGAGGATTGCGCTGCATTCACGTTCTCTCTCCCTGCTTCCGCGCTTTTGATTGCCGTAATCTTTTTAGCATCCCTGGCTTCATAATATTCTATGAGCTGGTTAAACACCGTCTCTTCCGAAGCTTCGATATTGGATCTTGCATTAATCACATTATCCGAAAGAGCCCCCAGTGCCGAAATCTGGTTTTTCTGCTCATTTAAAAGCTCTCCGTCCGATCGTTGTTCAGTCTGCTCCCCCACAAGAGTAATGGTATGGACGCCCACCTCTCCGGTTACCGTCCCGCGGGATGCGGCAATCTTTTCTTTTATAATTTCTGCGATTTTTTCGCAGCCCTCTCTGTCCGTATAACGGATAACAATTTTCATATCTTCATTATCGGTGGAAATTACGGTAATATCCCCTGCTTCGGAAATCCTGTCCAGGCAGCTTCCCGTAATTACTTCCGCAAAATATCCGCTTTCAATATCCGCTCCCAGCTCCTCTGCAATTTCATTATAAACCGTTTCATTAGAAATTTTTGCAATATAGCTTGCCGCAAAAGCTGATTCCGCCGTTTTTTCTTCTGTATCTCCCGGCACCGACAAATCATAATAAAGAGTGGTAGTCCAGACATTATTGGGGTCCATCTGCATCAGAATAGACTCCTGAAGATAATTATTCTGCCGCTCATACTGCTTTTTATTAAAGTAGTATTTGTTGGCATAATATAATACCTCATCCGCCGCCTTTTCATTCAGACCGGATTGCGCCAGGATTTCCTCTTCATCAACCTCCAGAATCCGGGAAAGAGTCTCCTCCTGCTTCTCCTCAGCAGCTTCCTTAGCCGCTGCTGCCGTCGCAAGCCCTTTGGCATTTTTGTAATAGCTTAAGCCGCCCAGAAGAATGGCAAAAATAACCATGGCAATCAGCATTTTCCACCAGCTTTTTGCTATATGGCAGATCATATGCCAGATATCAATGCCTTCATAGGGTTTTATTTTTTCATGTGTCATAATTTTTCTCCTCTGATCTTATGTTTTATGAAGCTATTTCTTATCCGCTAAGGCAGATTTTACATTCATCCTTATCATAACACAAATCTGATAAAGTAAAACAACCGCTTCCGCCACCAAGGTGCCGATTGCCGCTCCCTTTGCACCCATAGTGGGAATAAGCCACAAATTAATGCAGATATCCGTAACGGCTCCCGCAATTTCCGAATATAGCACATGCTTCTCCAATCCTAAGGGAACCAGAATCTGAATGCCGCATATATTGCTGTACCCGATCAGAATCAGGGTGGGCATAATAATCTGCATAGCACCTACGGCCGGAAGGAAGTTCTTACCTGAAATAACCAGAATGCTGAACTCTGCAAAAAAGATAAAGAAAATGCAGAGAGGAACGGATACAAGACCTACAAATATAAAGGCTTTGCTGACCATTTTGCGAAATTCCTTATTCATTTTCCTTTCCGCATAATAGGACATCCTCGGAAGAAGCACGCTGCCCAGCGCCGTCACAAAGCTTACCAGAACGCCTTTTATTTTGACCGCCGTGCTGTAATATCCCGTTTCCACATCCCCGCTCATAAAATCCAGCATAACCACATCCAGATTGGTATAAATGGTTGTCGCTGCCGTCATGGCAAAGAAAACGCCCACAGCCTTTAAATGCTTTTCTACAGCCTGCCGCAAAAAACAGGTGCCCCGGTTCCAAAGGTTTTCCGCATCCTTTCTTCCCGCTCCCTCTGTCGATTTTTCCATTGGGGCATAAATGCTTTGACTAAGAGGTCCCACATACCGCCTCATACGGAAAGCATTGCAGATATTGCTGCCCATTCCCGCAAGGAGGGTCAGCACGCCGTATATGATATAGTCATCCTTTTTCCTGATGCACAAAAACATCAGACCAAGGGCCAGAACCTTAAACAAAAGAGAACGCAGGGTAATATAAGTATACTCCTCCAACGCCTTAAACAGCCATTCCACTCCTAAAAGCTGAAAAAATATGCTGATTCCCATCAGAGTAAGCAGAGCCTTATCCTCGGCAAATCTTGGAACCAGAAAAAGGGAGGCTCCGAAAATCAGGTAAACAAAAGCTGTCATAACCATATTGATGAAAAGAAGCTCCCATACCGTACGGGAAAGCTGCTCTTTATCATCGCGCACCCTGGCGCATGCCCTGATGCCGTAGGTAGGGATTCCCATCATCGCCCCCATGGCAAAATATGCCACCACGGAGTTGGCAAAGGCTACCTTTCCCATGCCCTCCGGCTGTAAGATCCTTGACACATAGGGATAGCTTAGCAAGGGAAAAATCATAGCCGAGCCGGTCAGGATGCAGTTCATCAAATAGTTAAGTTTGACGGATTTTTGTTTTTCCATGGAAAATGCCTCCTGCCAGAAGTAAAAAAGGATTTGTATTCAATCCGGTAAGCGGCGTCATAAAAGCCAGTACGGAAAGCACACACAATATAATACAGCCCGTTAATTGGTCATTTTTCCACATATAGTACATAATGTAAATATGGGAAGCAAGAAATAAAATCCCGATAACAAGTCCAAAGTCAAACAATACTTTAAAGTATGTACAATCCACATAATTGTACGCATTTCTGACACGATTGTCCATATTTGTAATCCATGTAATATTATCTCCCAGAAGCTTAAGCCCGTATGTTTCGATAGCATGCTTGTTCAACTGCAGTCTCCCGCTGAGGGCTTCGTTTAATTTTTTCATTACGCCTGTATTATCATGGAAATTGTAATAGTATTGCAGCCCCCATATAAATAGGGTAAGCAGCGGATAATACAAAATGCAAAGCCATTTAACCGGCTTGTTTTTTATGGACTTTTTCCAGAACTTCGCCAGATAGCAGGCAATTGTCATAAGGATTCCCAGCATTGTTACCGCCCTGGTGTCCGTAAAGTAAAAAATGACGATCCATATTACTAAAAAAGCAGTCGTTTCCGCCAATGTTATTTTTTTATTTCTCAAAAACATCCATGACGCTTCAATGGCAATAAAAAGCGCCCCTGAAAATCCAACATAACTGAAACCCATGCTATAGCTGACGGCCCCGTGTCTGTAAAACTCCAGATTATCAAAAATGCCCGCAAGACACAGCAGCCAGACCATAAGCAGGCATGCTGCCTGTACTGCAATCTGCACCTTAAATGCCTGTTTCAGGCTTACCCCATAGCTTGCCAAAAGAAAAAACAGCAAAAAGAACATTCCTCTTTTTCCGCTGATCATAGACTCATATCCTGCAAAAAACAAAATAACGGCGTAAATAAAGGTTTCTTTTTTTCTGTAGACTGCCTCCCATAAAATTTTAATCACACACAATCCATAGGAAACATATCTGGCCATTTGTATGGCTTTTCCGTATTGGATACTGAGATTCGTATACTCAATAGCTAAAGTGAGTAAAAAAATCCCCAGCGCAAGCAGGAAAATAAAATTCCTTTTACTGATATATTCTACTTTTTCCTTTTCCATATTTCACTAATCACTTTCTTAAACCGTACAAGCCGCCAAACGCGGAAGCCTGTAGCCCGTAATAACCAAAGCTGTATATCCGATAAAGGTTTTCTGCCGGGATTTTCTTTTTTATTAAAATCATACAGCTTCGGGGCCGAATTTTGAAAGGCCATGTCAAACTCTCTCAGGTATTCGGCAACAGGTATCTCCCGATTATCCAGATACCATATGCTTTTCAATATATGGCGGTAGAACATATCAAAAATCCTGCAGGGCATATAAAAATAAACGGCGGTCGAATGATTGTCCGCATCCTTATATTCATTGTAATATTCCACCAGCGAATTCAACACGCCGGCATCTTCTTTATAATGCTTCCTGAATCCTTCTGCGCTGACGCTCTGCCCGATTCTGTCCAGCCGGTATTCATATACATTTATTTTTTCATAACGGAAATTCTTTATAAAGGGCAGAGGATATAAAACATATTCCATATCCACATAAAAGCTGTGCACATCTATCTCTTTCGGCAGTTTTTTTAGTACCTCTGTCTTAAAAACATGACTGTGCATGGAAATAAGATAATCCACGTTCAGTATATCCACGGATAAGGTTTCTCCTGCCGGAAATCTATAAGATACGCTCCGCTTTTTTTTGTCTTTGATATATACCTCCTGATAATCACACAGAATCAGGTCTTCCTCTGCCTGTTTTAATATATCAACCAATCGGGAAAAACCTTCCGGGTCCACCCAGTCGTCGCCGTCTAACAGTTTGAAATATTTCCCTGCCGCCTCTCTGATTCCGGTATTGATTGCGGCCCCGTGTCCGCCGTTTTCCTGATGGATGACACGCACATAAGAATATTTTTTTGCAAAGCCCTCCGCCATTTTTCCTGTTCCATCCGTGGAACCGTCATTTACGATTAAAACCTCTATTTCGCAGTCTTTTCTGCTTTCTGCCAGAGACTTTACGGTACGCCCTATATAATTTTCCACGTTATATGCCGGGATTACAACTGTTAAAACCGGACCTGCAGTATTCCTTCCGCCTGTCATTTTATACTGTTACTCCTTTTCAAAAGCCGATTTTGAAGGAAAGGCATTTTCCATTATTTTTTGTATTTCTTTTCTTTTCCGTAAAAACTGTTTTTCTTCAAGCTCTGCGTCATTGATGCATACCATCTTATACTTCTTTATATTCCGGGCTATTCTACCGGCCGGTTCAATAACGGAGCAATATTTATTTAATGATTTATGTGCAATAAACCGGTTGCTTAAAAGCTGTTCATAACGATATATATATGCCGATACATTTTCGCCCTTACGGAACCTGCATCTGCATGTTGCGTCCAATATGGCTCCGTCCCTTTCCCAAAGCTTCTGACATGTCTGTTTTAAAACAGACATAGGTCCATGGGGATTATAAATTCCCTGAAGTCTTTGAAAGGGCAAAAGAAGCAGGGTTCTGAATAAATTCCTGCCATAGGACGGCCTTAGCCACTTTGACAGGTGCTTTTTGCAGTTTTTTACCGAATAGTGACAGTTCATAAGCGCCATATTCTGAAACTGTATCTGGGCAAATTCATTATCTTTTCCGTTGATTCCGTTTAATGACGCCTCATCAACGGGTCTTCCATGCTTAAAAAAATCCTCCGGCCTGCATACTCCTGTCAGAAAACAGTCGTCATTAAAATATACAAATTGTTCCGACAGCCCGGGAATCCTGTGGAGGTTTAATTCTATGGTGTGGGAATTAAAGGTAGGCAGATATTCATCAGGAATAAACCGGTCATGATCTACCACGGTTAATTTGTGATGGTCCACATTCAGCCATTCCGGAATCTGATGATCTGTTACCAGAAAAATGTGATTTACCCATGAGGCATATTGTTCAATTCCGCGGAATAAATAAGGCAGCAGTCCCCAATCTCTGTAGCGCGCATCCGTCTCTTCTTTTTCGGCTTTTTTTTCTGCCTTTACCTTTGCTGCGTTCCTTATTTCTGCTTTTTCTGCTTCTTCCTTTGATTCCCTTCCCGATTCCGTCTGTAGTCTTTCATATTCCTTTTTCTTCGCCAGCCACTTTTCGTCGCTTCCGTCCACCCACGTAATGACAAAATCAATCTTTTCCATAGCGCGTCCTACTTTTCTTCCAAACACAATCTGATAAACTTCAAATTCGTCTTTAAATATCTCTTTCCCAGCCTGCCCGGCTCCTGCAGGAAACGGTAAAACCATTCCATTTTACACCGCTGCATCCATCCAGGCGCCCGTTTTACCACGCCTGCGTGAAAGTCAAAGCCGGCTCCCACTCCTAACATAAGGCCGCATACCTTGCCTTTTTGTCTGTACATCCACAGCTCCTGCTTGGGCGCTCCTAAACCCACCCAGATAAAGTCCGGCTTTGCGGCATTGATTCTTTCTATATCTTCTCCGTAATCCTTTTTTAGTTTTTTCTCAAAGGGCGGGGCATACATTCCCACAATCTCTATGCCGGGAAACCGCTTTTCCAGATTACTTTTCAATTTGAAAAGGGTCTCATTGCTGCTGCCGTAAAAATAGTGTCTGTATCCTTCCTGAGGAGACCGTTTAAAGATTTCTTCCATAAAATCCGGTCCCGCCACCCTCTCAGCTTCCGGACAGCCATGTTTTTTCTGGTAATCCGCCACAGGCGCTCCGTCGGCAAAAACTGCAGCCGCTTCATTCTGAACCCTGCAATATCCTTTTTCCTCACTTGCCGTAACAATAACATGGGTATTGGCAAAGGTAACATATTGTCCTTTCAGCTCATCCAGTTTTCCACAGACCCAGTTAAGCGCTTCCGCCATAGAAAAAGCCCCTGTCCTGACTCCGAAAATTTTGCAGATTTCCATTCCGTACCCCGCATCTCGTATTTTCACAACTATTTCATTATAACTCAATTTTCCATTTTTGTATATTATATGGTATACTGTTTGTAGCATATGGAGATATTGCTATTATTCAAAAAACTATATTATAAAAAAATTATGATTTACCTTACCAGAAGGATTTATTAAGAAATGGCACCCACAAACCAAAAGCAGACTATTATCCAAAATTACACACTGTTTTTTGCAGACCTGTTCAGCATCTGTTTATCCTACGGGCTGGGGATTCTTACCCGCGGCATTTTAAAAGATGTAGCGCGGGCAACTCAGTACTATATGTTGATTTTGTTTTTCGCCGTTATTCTCTGCCTGTTATCCTATGTGCTTTTGAACTGGAATTCCCAGTTTATTACCAGAGGATATCTGGCGGAATTTTTCTTCGTTTTAAAATATGATGCCTCCTTGGGCTGCGGGCTGGGTGTTTTCCTGTTCTTAACACAAAAAGCACAGGATTTTTCCCGACTTGCTTTTATTTATTTTTTAATCTATAACCTGATTCTGACCTATCTGTTTCACCTTTGTGCAAAGCAGTTTTTTACCAAAATCTATATGCGCAGCACAAACAGCTATAAGATGTTGGTCATTACGGAAAGCGTTTATGCGCAATCGCTTCTTCAGAAGCTGAAATCCGAGGCGGAGTGGTCCCACCAGATTACATCCCTTGCAATTATGGATAAAAACGAAGAAGGGCAGGAATATGATCATGTCCCGGTAGTTGCAGGAAAAGAGAGCCTTTTTGAACACATTAATGAACTAGTATTAGACGAGGTTTTCATTTATCTTCCCGAATACAGCAACAAAGATCTGGGTGCTGTGATTGAACAGTTTGAACTGGCAGGCATTACCGTTCACGTAAACATCGATCCTTTTGACCACCTGATTTCCCATAAAACTTCGGAAACCTTTGCAGGACTTACCGTGCTTACCTACTGCCTGTCGGATTTTGATTTTCACAGGCTGATGATCAAGCGCATTCTGGATATTGCCGGTTCCGTAGCCGGACTCCTTATCACGCTGATTCTGTTTCCGTTTATTGCGGTTTCCATCAAGCTGGATTCTCCCGGCCCCGTTTTTTACAAACAAAAACGGATCGGACTAAACGGCCGTGAATTTTATTTATTTAAATTCCGTTCCATGTATGAAGACGCCGATGAAAAAAAGAATGACTTAAAGTCCCTCAATGAAATGAACGGCCCCATGTTTAAGGTTACCAACGACCCCCGTATTACAAAGGTGGGACATTTTCTCCGAAAAAGCAGTCTGGATGAGCTTCCCCAGTTTTTTAATATTCTGGCGGGACAGATGAGTCTGGTGGGCACAAGGCCGCCCACACCTGACGAGTATGCGCAGTATAACCTGAAATACCGCCGCCGGCTCAGCATCAAGCCCGGACTGACGGGCCTTTGGCAGGTCAGCGGCAGGAGTGATATTACAAATTTTGAAGAAGTGTTAAAGCTGGATTTGCACTATATTGATAACTGGTCTCTGGGACTGGATATTAAAATCCTTTTGCAGACCTTTATTGTGCTGATTTCCCAAAAGGGGGCGAGGTAGGGTTACGTCACATAATTGCCTTTCTAAGCGCCTCCTTCACAAAAGTGTTTAACGTCATATTTTCTTCTTTTGCTTTTATTACAATATTTCTGTGAAGCTCCGGGTCTATTCTCACATTAAAGCTTCCTTTAAATGCGGTTTCAGGTATTCTATTCTGCTGTTTACACAGTTCAAGATAATCATCTACCGCCTGGTAAAAATCTTTTTTCAATTCTTCAAGACTGGTCCCCTCATAGGAAATTAATCCTCTGATTCCTATTACCCTGCCGTACAGGCAGTCATCTTCCTCCGAATACTCCACACTTCCCAGATAATCTTTATATTTTAGATATCCCTTCATAACAGTCCCTCTTTTTCTAATACGGTTTTTATCTGTTTCATTAAATATGACTTTATTACTTTATCCGGATGCGGTTTATGAAACCGAATCGTAATTCCGGTTTTTAAATGTACAAAGCATACGGCTGAGCCGCTTGTATGCCCTCCCTTTAACTCTTGAAAGTCCAGAGTATGTAGTAATGCTACCAATTCATCATAGGTAAAATCTTTTTTCTGCTTCAAAAATTTCTCTTTTATTTTTTCTTTTCTACTCATATTTTATCCTCTGTTACAATATTTTGCAACTATTTTTAGTTGCTTTTGCCAAATAATATTAATAATGTAGATTAATATGTTCTTTTAATTTAAACTCTTTTTGGGAATATAAAATCTTGAAAATGACATTTTCGCCCATGAAGCCTGTCATCGGCGGGTCTAAGTCTCTGAGACTGGATATTAAAATCCTTTTGCAGACCTTTATTGTGCTGATTTCCCGGAAGGGAGCGAGGTAGAATTGTACGAGACATCGAAAAAGTTTTCTATTCTTTCCGTTTTGTCAACGGTATGGTTATATATCAGCAGTTCATAATCAGAAAGCCATTCTTCAGATTCGCTGCTGCCCATATTCCAGACGTTACCTTCATAATCTGTCATTCCTATTGAGGTCACAACCGGCATCTCTGTGTACTTTGTAAGAGTGTATCTTTGGTAAGGACTCATATCCAAACCGATGTCATCAAGCAAAATAGCCGCCAGATAGTTGAGGCTTACATTGCCCAGTTCCCGTTCTTCTGTCGGATAATTATGCCATATAATAAAAGGAGTCTTGTATAAATTCATTTTTTGCTCCAGGTTCCAGTTTTCAAGAGGCTGACCGGTTAAATAAGTATAGAATTCATTCTCCAGCTTCGGCTGATGGTCGCCGAATACTATTACCACAACGGGTTCCGGGTATTGGGCAAAATAGGATAGAAGCTCCTTTAACGCCTCGTCACTAGCCTTAATCAGGCTCATATATTGTTCCGCTTCCGGAAAACATCCTCTCTCACTGCCGGCCATATGAACGGTGGTTTCAAAATTTTCTCCACTATAAGTATAGCCTCCATGATTCTGCATGGTTATATTAAAGAAAAAATGTGGAATTCCCGGTTCTTTGTTTTCAAACCAGTCTTTGATATAAGAATAATCTCCCTTATCGCTTACATATAACCGAAGGGTATCCAAATCTTGAGAAATGTCATCCAGAAAAATGGTCTCATCAAACTGCATGCTGTGGTAAACCTGAACCCGATTCCAGCCGCTGGACATATAAGGATGAAAGGCAGTGGTATAATAGCCCTGGCTCTTTAACACCGAAACCAGTCCCGGATAAGAATCCCGTCCATCAAAATAGTTTGCATAGGGAACCCGGTTGCCGTAAACGCCTAAGGTGTCCGAAGTAAGGAATTCGTATTCGGAATTTGCCGTATTTCCGCCCAGTATGGACACATTTGCCCAGCCCCGAAGAGTATTTTCCTCCAAGGAGTCCCAGAATTCCAACATCGGCACATCCGTTTCAAAATCGTTCAAAACTCTTAAATCAGCAAAAGACTCGTTCATGATGACAACAATATTGGGATTCTGTGTCACCTGCATCTCTTCCTGATTATCACTATAGGGCGGGAAATCGTTCACAATCTGCTGCACCTTTTCGATAGAGTAGCTGTCCGGCAGTGAATCGCCGCTTCCCATCATTTCTGCCAGCAAATCCGCCAGGCAGGTGTCGTTGGCAAACTGAAATGTATTGGCATAAATTACATCATACCGTATAATAGGCAGTCCGATACAGCCTGCGGCTATTACTATGGTAGCTAATATGGAAACGGGATTGACCCACTTCTCTTTTTTGCGTTCTTTTCCGGTTTCTGTTTTCGGATAGCAATAATATTTCCGCCAGATCAAATACCATAGAATCATGTCAATGACCGTCAGAACCAAAATCGCACTGGGTCTGAAATCATAGCTTTTCACAACATTTTCGGCGGTCCCTACAGACCCAATATCCGCCAGTCGGAAAGGCGAGCCTCGAAACTTTACCAGATAGAAATTTGCAATTCCCAGAATTCCTGTCAGGATGTTGCCAACACCTATCGCCCTGTCAGGTCTTTTTAACAGGATAAAAAGAATCCAATACAGAGCGCAGCCAAGAAACAGATTGACAATCTGAACAAAAGTTACCTGGGTCCATGTAAGATAGAAAGTGCCGCAGGTCATAAAACCAAGAACGATTACAGCATGAATGCCGCTCCAGAAAATCAGATAACAATCCCATAACTGCCGAAAGATGTATTTGTCTTTCTTTTGACTCCAAAGTAACAGAAATAATCCCACCGCACACAGCAGCAAATAAGTTGCCACAGTCTGAAATACCGTTCTGAGCCATAATTTACGCAGCAGAAATAAAGCTGCAAGCTGAAGGAGACATATTGTTATTGGAAGGTATCTTTTGTATATCCGTTCAGACATGTTATGTTTTCCTCTTTTGATGGTTTCTGACAAGCTTTCCCTTTTCTCGTTATAGTTAAAGATAATTTTTCAGGTTTTGCTATTTCTATTTGCTATTATAGTTAAGTCGTCCTCAGTTTTTTCCTCTGGGCTGCTTCGCTTTCAGACATATATTTCTCTCCGGTTCCTAAAGCATCGCAAACGCTTTGAATCCGCTTATTAAGCATATCCATGGCATGGACTTCCAGGCTGGCTTTCTGGTCGCTGCCCCACATATCATGAGACAGGGTCACATGGCGCTCTATGACGCATGCTCCCAAAACTGCTGCCGCGATGGTTGGTTCCATATTGCTCTCATGTCCGCTGTAGCCTACCAGACAGTCAAATCTTTTGCGAAGTGTTTCAATCATCCGCAGGTTTAAGTCCTTAACAGGCGCAGGATAGGCACTGTTGGTATGAAGGAGAATATAATCGCCTTTTCCGTTTTTTTCCAGAACTTCTACGGCATGGTCAATTTCCTCCATAGTTGTCATTCCTGTGGAAAGAATAACCGGTTTCCCCGATTTCGCCGCCTCGGCAATCATCTCATCCCTGCCGTTGGAGGCGCTTGCCACCTTGATGTAAGGAATGTCATAGTTTAGCAGAAATTCCAGACTGGGCATATCCCACGGGGACGCGCTCCATGTCATTCCCTTATCTTTACAATATGCGTCAATCACATCATACTGCTCTTTTTCAAATTCAACACGGTATTTGTATTCCAGATAAGTCATGGTGCCCCAGGGTGTTTCTCTCATAACACTTTTTTGTGCTTCCGGCACAGCCAGTTCCGGCGTTCTTTTCTGGAATTTTACATTGTTCCACCCTGTAGCATTAGCCGCATCAATTAATTTTTTTGCAATATCCATGTCACCGTTATGATTGATTCCGATTTCCGCAATCATATAAGGGCGGCTTCCCTCGCAAATTGTATAATCTCCGATTTTAATCTCTTTATTTGCCATTTTTTTACCTTCTGCTTTCATTAATTACTGCTATTATACTTAGCACTTTTAATAGTTATTATAGAGAATCGGGAATGAATATTCAAGGGTAACCGAAAAATAAAATACCCGGAACCAACCGTGCCAGGTTTCCGGGCATTTTTCGTTTTCCAATTCTTTTTATGAAGCAATGCTGACCGCTTTATAATCCAGGCGAATCTTGTCCGCGATTCTGGCAATATACTCGCTGTTGGTAGGTCTTCCCTTTCCCGAATCATGAGAATATCCGAAAAGCTCCTCCATTGTCGCACAATTTCCTCTCATCCATGACACCTCAATGGCATTTCTGATTGCTCTTTCCACCTTTTGAGGCGTTGTCTTGTATATTCTTGCAATTTCCGGATACAGAAGCTTTGTCACACTGCTGACTGCTTCCATATCTGCTTCGGAAATTAAAATGGCTTCTCTTACGTAATGATACCCTTTCAGATGTGCCGGAACCCCTAAATCCAGCATGATCTTAGTCACATATCTTTCCAGTTCTATGCGCTTTTCTGATTCACTTACCATAATTACTTCCCCTTTTCTGTGCTTTTTACACTTATTTTGCAACAAATTGCACGGTTCTGTAATTAAAGTAGCATTTATATGTAAAAATGTCTATCATTGTCGGTCGTATAATCTCGACAAATGTCGCATTTTCAAGGGTTTGCAGCCTTATACACCGGTTTTTCTTTCCACATATGGGAACACTTATTATAGGCAGAGGAATTGTGTCAGGAGTTTCTCCTATGCCGCTTTTCCGGCAATTCATTATTGCCGTCATTTTGCCTGTTTTCATCTTTATCCTTGCCTGCATTGTTCTGACTGATTCCGCCTTTGACCAATCAGATTTTTCTCCCGGCACATCCTCCCTTGATTGATAGGAGCATCCGATTAATTCCGTAATATTTTTCCGATATCATAAATATACGTAACACTACTCCACCCTCATAAAGTCGCATTGTCTGCTCTCTAAACCAATCCGGTTACAGGTTCTTTTGTAAATGGATATTCTGCAAAACTGTAAAACAGCATAGTCATATGAAATATTATACCAGATAAAATTTAATTTTTAGATTTTGAGAATGAATGATGTGTTTTTGGGCCTGAACTGCATTTTTTTGCCAAAAACCCCTCATTTATTCGTCTTCATTCGGAAAGCTGCAGGGCAAAAAAATACCGTCTTTAAGGCATTACACCCCAAAAACGGTATTTTTTAGTAAATGATTTGTCTATGTAAGTGCAAAATTCCCCGAGGATAACCGCGCGAAACCTCGGCGATTAAGAATTTTAGGTGCACTCTATGAAGCCATACTGACCGCCTTGTATTCCAGAATAATTTTGTCTGTAAGTCTGGCGATGTACTCGCTATTGGTAGGTCTGCTCTTTCCGGTCGCATCCGAATATCCGAAAAACGTCTCTATCATCGCAGGATTCCCTCGCATCCACGATACCTCAATAGCATTTCGTATTGCTCTTTCGACTTTCTGTATTGATGTTTTGTATATTCTTGCAATTTCGGGATACAAAAGCTTTGTGATACTGTTCAAAACTCCCATATCGGTTTGAGAAATCAAAATTGATTCTCTGATGTAAAGATAGCCCTTCAGATGTGTCGGAACCCCTAAATCCGACAAAGCCCTGGTAGCATATCGTTCTAACTCTACGCGCTTTGCCATTTCGTTCATCATACTTGCCAACTCAGCCTCTTTCCTGATTTTTACGATTTTTATAACAAAATGCGCGGTTATTTGATAATCATATCATTTTAATAGAAATTTGTCCATTAAATACGGCTTAATACAAATTTTCCTTTTCCCTTTATCCTTAAAACTTTTTTTCCTGCGGGCACAAAAAAACTGTCTCCCGGGCGAAACGGACTCTGCCGGTTTTCCGTCTCCATGATTCCTTCTCCTTCCAGGAATACAATGGCGCTGAAGGAAGCGTCGTCCAAAGAAAGCTCCGCCTCATCCTCCACTTCATAAAGGGTTGCGGAAAAGTATTTGCATTCTCCCAAAAGCTGCTTTGTATAGCCCTTTCCCTGCTCCTTCTTCCCTTCCGGCTCCAGAGAGCATTCATAGGTGTGATAATCCAGATTATCCAATGCCTTTTCCAGATGAAGCTGTCTTTTGTTTCCGTTTTTGTCCACTCTGTCATAATCATAAAGTCTGTAGGTGGCGTTAGAACTCTGCTGGATTTCCAGAATCAGAAGTCCTTCTAAAATGGCATGAACAGTTCCCGCCTTTACAAAGATCACATCTCCCTTTTTAACAGGGATCCGCTTTAAGACTTCCGTTAAAGTTCCCTCTTCAATGCGCTTTTTACATTCTTCCTTCGTCAACTCTTCTGAGAAGCCCACATAAAGTCCCGCATCCGGAGCAGCGTCCATCACATACCACATTTCATTTTTGCCGTATTCTCCCTCTACGCTCATGGCATACTCGTCATCGGGATGAACCTGAACGCTCAGAGCTTTCTCAGCATCAATAAATTTAATCAACAGCGGAAAGCGGTCAAAGGGCTGGCATTTCCAGCCAAGGGCATCCTTCCCGATTTTTTCCAGATAATCAGGAAACAGCCTTCCCTTTTCATTTCCATCCACAATTCTGGAAGGGCCTGCACTATGGGCGGATACCTCCCAGCTTTCTGCTATAATATGCTCCTTATTATCCCTGTTGTTCTTCCCGTAACTTTCATAAAGTCTCTTTCCGCCCCACAAATAGTCCTTGTATGCCGGTCCTAACTTTACAAAATCATCAATTGCCCTGACCATATCCCCGGTTTTATATCCGGCGCTGGTTCCCACACACACTTCGATGACAATCAAATCTTTTGCGGTCCTGTTGGAAATTTTGTGGAAGGTTCCCATGGGCACAAAAATGCTGTCGTTGCTGCCGTATTCTTTTGTTTCCTCGTTCATGGTAATGGTGGCGGTTCCGCTGACAATGGACCAGTGCTCATTCCTTTTCTCATGCTTGTGCATGGAAATGGCACAGCCCGGAAAAATCGTAACCTTTCTGACCATATATCCCGTGCTGCGGTTCAGCATCTCCTTGATTCCCCATGCGGTATAATAAACATCCCCTTCATCAAAGATTTCCTTCTGTTCCTCATAATGGTCATTCATTATTTCCCTGATATTATGGCTTTCTCCTTTTCGGGAAATATAGGCCGCATCCTTGGTATTTACTACAACCAGATCTTCACAGCCGTTGACCACCACAAGTCTGGAGGCATCCTCATTTAAAACAGATACATTTGTACACTCACTGGTAATAGCCGCCCCCTGAAGGGATGGCGCTTCAAAGCCGTCAAAGCTTTCCAGATTCAGGAGCCTTGACCATCTGAAATCTCCTTTGACCACGTAAAGATGCTTTCCCGCCCATTTTTCAAAAACTCCCTCGCCTACGCTTAAGGAAGGTATGGTCTCCAGCCATTGCTTTGTGATCAAAAGGGCTTTTCCCGCTATTCTTACACGGTTTGTGCCGTATAAACATTTTTCATACAAATCCGGCGCGTTCTCCCTGATTGCCTTTAAGAAGGTACCCGCCTTCATCATAAAAATGCCGCTGTCTAAAAGGAGTTCTCCTTTATCTTCAACAGGACTCTGACATCTGTCAATAAATTTTTTGGCTATATTGCCTTCACAAATAAAAGCGCCGTGTCCTTTTAAGGCTTCTTCATTTTCTTCTCCAGAAACACCGCATCCTACGGCTACAATATTGTCATCGGAAAGAAGCTCCTTTCCTGCCAGTATTGTACCGTTATAATCGCCGTCTCCGATTAAATGGTCCGTAGAAACCACCAGCACTGTTTCCTCCGGTTCCACGCACATGGCCGCAATGGCAACGGCAGGAGCCGTCTGACGCCCTTTTTCTTCCAGAAAGCACTGATAGGACAAGCCCTGAAAAGCCTGCATCTGTCCTTCCACAATGTAGCGGTATTTTTTGTTGGTAATAATATAGAAATCGTCACAAAAAGGCAGATTTCTCGCTATTGTCTCCTGAAACAGCGATCTGCCTTCCCTGATATATATAAATTGCTTGGGGTAATTTTTACGGGACAGCGGCCACAGTGCATCGCCGCTGCCTCCCGCTAAAACAAAACATTTCATCCGTTTTCCTTACTACAGGTATTTTTCTTTTCCCTGTTCCTTTAATGTTTCCACAATGGTTTTCACATCCTGGCATTTGTCCTTATGGCAGACTAAAACCGCATCTTCCGTCTGGACAATGATCAGGTCCGAAACCCCTATGGTGGCTATCAGCTTGTCCGTTCCGTAAACAATACAGTCTTCGGTATCAATCAGTAATTGTTCTCCGTGAGCCGTATTCCCGTTCTCATCCGCATCCTGCATAATGCTTAACATATCCAGACTGCCTATGTCATTCCAGCCGAATTCTCCCGAAATAACCAAAACATTGTCAGCTCGCTCCATAACGCCGTAGTCAATGGAAATTTTGGGAATGACAGGATATACTTCTTCGATAACCTGACGCTCCTTTGGCGTATTCATGGCATTCCCGATTTTTTCAATGCAGGTATATACGTCCGGAAGCAGCCGGCTTATATAAGAAAGAATGGTAGATGCCTTCCAGACAAACATACCGCTGTTCCAGGAATAACAACCTGCTTTCACGTATTGTTCCGCCGTTTCCAGATCCGGTTTTTCTACAAACTCTTCCACTACGGAATAGTTTTTGTTGTTTTTGTCTCCTATAGCCGTCTCGCTTCCCGCCTTTGTTCTGATATAACCATAACCCGTGGCAGGAAAGGAAGGTTTAATGCCAATGGTAACCAGCGCATCGGTCTTTTCCGCAGTCATGATTGCCGCATCAATCATGGCTGTAAATTCCTTTTCGTTTTTGATAAAATGGTCAGCGGGAAGTATGCACATGATGCCGTCCCCGTATTTCTTCACAATTTCCATAGCTGCATACCCGATGCAGGCAGCCGTATTCCTTGCCGCAGGCTCTACCAGTATATGATCATCCTGCATGCGGCCTTTTGTTTCCTTTTTCATCAGTTCCGCCTGAACCGCATTGGTAACTATAAACATGTTCTCCCTTGGAATGCTGTTTGACAAACGGTCCAGAGTCTCGTTTATCATCAGGTCCTTACCGCTTAAATTTAATAACTGTTTGGGTCTTTCTTTTCTGCTTAAAGGCCACAGCCGCGTTCCGCCGCCGCCTGCCATAATCACACCGAATTTATTCATTTTGTTCTTTTCTCCTCCGTCTTATCTTCCATTCATGCGGGCATTGTCCACATTTTCCTTAAACCAGTCATAGGCCATCCCGATTCCCTCTTCCAGTTCTACCTTGTGCCTCCAGCCCAGCGCATGGAGCTTGGTCACATCCGTAAGCTTTCTGGGGGTTCCGTCGGGCATGCTGTCATTCCATATGATTTCTCCTTCAAAGCCCACGGTTTTCTTTACCATTTCCGCCAGTTCCTTAATGGTAACTTCCTTGCCCGTGCCGATATTCACATGCTGTTCGCCTTCATAATTTTCCAGAAGGAAAACACAGGCATCCGCCATATCGTCCACATATAAAAATTCACGTAAGGGCGTTCCCGTTCCCCACAATTCAACGGAAGGAGCATTGCTAAGCTTGGCTTCATGAAATTTCCGGATCATGGCCGGAAGTACGTGGGAACCCTTTAAATCATAATTGTCATGAGGTCCGTAAAGATTTGTGGGCATACAGCTGATAAAATCATCGCCGTACTGCCGTTTATAAAATTTGCACATCTCCATTCCCGCGATTTTTGCAACTGCATATGCTTCATTGGTTGTTTCCAGAGGGCCTGTAAGCAGGGCATCTTCAGGTATGGGCTGGGGCGCCATCTTGGGATAGATACAGGTACTGCCTAAAAACAGAAGCTTCTTTACCTTGTACTGATGACAGCATTGAATCACATTGCACTGCACCTGCAAATTGTCATAAATAAACTCCGCAGGGGTTGTATTATTGGCATTGATGCCTCCAACCTTAGCTGCGGCTAATACAACAACGTCCGGTCTTTCCTCCTCAAAAAATGTCCTGACAGCCTGCTGGTCCGTCAGTTCCAGTTCCTGATGGGTTCTCCCCACAATATTGCTGTAGCCTTTGGACTGCAGGTTTCTGACAATGGCGCTTCCCACCAGTCCTCTATGGCCTGCTACATAAATTTTATCCGTCTTATTCATATCACAATTCCTCTCCGGTTTTGTCAACCAAATCATTACTTAACGCTATTTTAACAGCCTCTTATTAATCTAAGCCTTTTTACAGGCCGAAAGCAATGGACAATTTTGCCTATAAATAGTAAAATATTGCTATATCTGCAGACACGAATTTACCGTATGGTAATTTCGTTATCAGTTTATACTGTATTTAGGAGGTTTTTATGAACACCCGACATTTCAACCGCATTATTGCCACCCCCTCGGCATATGCCAAATCCCATTACTTATATGTCCAGGAAACAGGAACGCTTCAAAGCATCGAGCCACACATCAGCCGTAGGGACAATCTTGCTTCTCTGCTTTTCTTTGTTGTCATGAAGGGAAGCGGCACGTTGACCTATCGTGGGAAGGAACATTCCCTGTTAACCGGGGATTGCATTTTTATCGACTGTCTGGAGGAATATTCCCATGAAAGCAGCGAGAAGGATTCCTGGGAATTGTTCTGGGTGCATTTTTACGGTAATGATGCGGCTCATATATATCGGCATTACAGCGAACAGGGAGGACTTTTTATTTTTCATCCCGGCGATGCTACGGCTTTTGTCGGCGCCTTGAATAATATTTTCGACCAGCAGTCTTTAAAGGGGCCCTGCTACGAGCAGGTTTGTCATAAAAATCTGACGGATATTGTTACCGCATGCTATCTGGAATCCTTAACGCTTCATCGCGGAAAAGGTGATAACCTTTATGAGAAGATTCTTGCGGTTCAGAATTATCTGGACGAAAATTTTGCGGAGGATATCAGTCTGGACAAGCTTTCTGCCCGGTTTTATCTGAGCAAGTTTTATTTGTCCAGGGAGTTTAAAAAGGCTACGGGGACGACTATAGGGAGTTATTTGAACAGCAGGAGGATTAATGAGGCGAAAAAGCTGCTGCGGTTCAGTAGTGCTTCTATCGGGGCTATTGCCGTTTCCTGCGGGATTCCGGATGTTAATTATTTTACCAAAGTTTTTGTGAAATATGAGTCGATGACGCCAAGCAGGTATAGGCAGAAGTGGTAGGGTACGCCATAAAAGGTGTTCCAAGGCGCGGGAGAATAACCTTCTGTTTTTTGGCAATCGTACCAGAAAACGCATTTTTCTAACAGCCCGGGCAGGGAGAGTTGGACGCTGCCGGGGACGCGTCAATGCGGCATCCATGCCGCAGAGACGCTTAACAGCCCATCCGGGGCTGTTACCCCTGGGATTGTGGACCGGGCTGTAAGAAAAATTGGCGCTTTCCGGTAAGGGATTGCAAAAACAGAAGGTTATTCTCCCGCGCCTTGGAACGCCTTTTATGGCGGCTGACTGGTTAGGATTTAGTTTTTGTACTACTTTTATAATTATAGAGGGGATGTGGTAATGGGATTTTTAATAAAGTTGGGTTTTGGGGGATTTTCTTGATAATATGGGAAAAGTGGTCTATAATAAGTTTTAGGGCTTTTTTATAATTTTTTTACTTTTTAGATTTTTTTTATATTTAATTACGATAGGAATCGAGAATACTATGGATATTTTAAAACAGCTGGTAAATAATCCTATTTTTGTCAGTGCGGCTTTGGGCTGGTTTGTGGCACAGGTTTTAAAAACAATTATTTATTTAATTGTCAATCGGGAGTTTGTATGGGAAAGACTTATTGGAAACGGCGGAATGCCAAGCTCCCATTCGGCTACGGTGTGCGCTTTGGCAACGGCTACCGGTATTCGTTACGGGGTAGGGGGTTTTGAATTTGCCATGGCAGCGTTTTTCGCCATAATTGTTATGAATGATGCTATGGGCGTCAGACTGGAAACGGGAAAACAGGCTATGGTCTTAAACGATATGATGGAGCTTTTTAAGGAAATGGGGCGCTGGGACGGAAAACATCCCATCGAGCATCTGAAGGAATTTGTGGGACATACTCCTCTTCAGATTTTTATAGGAGCGATTCTGGGCATTTGTATTGCCTTTGCTTATCACGGTATTATTGCCTGATTTAAAAACCGCTGATCTGTTACCAGAGGTCAGCGGTTTCTTTATATTTTGGATATTCTGTTTTTACTCTTCTTTCTTCTCCTGTACTTCATCAATCAGATAAGGGGGTCTGTTTCTGGATGCGTCCAGAGTTCTCCAGACATATTCTCCCAGTATTCCCATCATCAGCATCATACAGCCGAAGGAGAAAAGCACTACGCACATCAGGGAGGCCCAGCCTAATATGGGAGTTCCTACCGTAACTTTTTCCACGATGACTTCTATTGCCATTAAAACGGAAATCAGAAAGAAAACCACGCCTACCGTAGACATAAAGTGAAGAGGGAAATAGGAGAAACTCAGCATGGAATCCATAGCCAGTTTTATCTTCTTGGACAGCGTCCAGCGGGATTTGCCCACTTCTCTGTCTCTTCTGTGGAAATATATATGGTCGGTCTTGAAACCTGCCCATAAAACCTGAAGGGTAAGGGAGGAATTTTTCTCATCCAGCATTTCCAGAACTTTAATAACCTGCCTGTCCAAAAGATAGCAGTCACAGCCGCCTACAGGCATTCTTTCATTGACCAGCTTGTGGATGATCACATAATACATGCTGGCAAAAAACTTTTTAACAGGATTTTCATCCCTGTCCGAACGCACTGCAAGAACAACTTTGTTGCCCTTCTTCCAGCTTTCGTACATATCCAGAATGATTTCACTGTCCTCCT
>CAZDRM010000017.1:0-24062 GCA_964507745.1 uncultured Lachnospiraceae bacterium | reverse complement strand
ATTGAATCCCTTTATTACGGCCCAGGGGCAGTCTAAGATTGCCATGCTGTCGGTAATGATCGGGGCGGTTCTCAATATTGCCTTAGATCCGGTTTTTATTTTCGTCTTTAAAATGGGAGTAAGAGGAGCGGCTTTAGCCACCATTATTTCCCAGTTTGCCAGCGCCCTGTGGACCATAAGATTCTTAAGCTCTAAAAAAACATCTTTGCGCATTCACATGGAATATTTAAAGCCGGATATAAAAATTATCGGCAGTGTAGCGGCATTGGGCGTTTCCCCTTTTATTATGCAAAGCACGGAAAGCTTGATCTCCGTTGTATTGAGCAGCGGGCTTCAGAAGTACGGAGGGGATGTATATGTGGGTTCTTTGACGATTCTCCAAAGTGTTATGCAGCTGATCAACACTCCCATATCCGGTTTTACCCAGGGAGTGCAGCCCATTTTAAGCTACAACTACGGAGCCGGTAATATAGAACGTGTGAAAAAAACCTATAAAAGAATTATCGGGATTACGGTTGTAGCCTCATTTTGTATTACCCTGTCTGCAATGCTTCTGCCCGGTATGTATGCCCGTATCTTTACAGATGATGCGGAGCTGATCGGGGTAGTGCGCCGTGTTATGCCTATTTTTGTGGCGGGAATGCTGATATTTGGAATACAGATGGGATGCCAGACTACCTTTATGGGATTGGGCCAGGCCAAAATTTCCCTGTTTATGGCGCTGCTTCGGAAGGTATTCCTGTTAGTGCCTTTTGCCGTTATTTTCCCTCTGGTTACAAAGAATGTTATGAGTATCTATTATGCGGAGTGCAGTGCAGATGCCATTGCGGCAGCTGTCTGCGGGACGGTGTTTTTATGCAATATCAAAAAAATTCTGGCAAAGGGACCGGCCGGGATAAAATCGTGAAATCATGCTGCAACCTTGGGGAGGCTTGCGGGGTATTATTATAAAGCAGCAATGAGAATGCAGAGATCCCTGTATTACGACAGGCGGAAAGAGAGAAGTTATGAAAAAGATATTTATAGGGGTAATGATTGTATGTCTTGTGGCAGTGGCTGCCATTGCCGGGATTGTCATTTACAGACATCAAGGGGAGCAAAACGAGGTAGAGCCGGAGGAAAAGCGGGCAGAACGACAGCGTGTGGAACCGAAAGAGTTTGAGAAAGACGAAATTGATTATGTTGTTTTATCTTCCTATAATGATAGAGGGGAAAAACTGGAAGATATTTCATTATGGCTGTATCCCGGGGAAGAAGAAGCCAGAATAGATAATGAAACGATTAAGCTGAATGAGGAGCAGAGCGATGAACTAAGGCAGCTTATTTTACAATTCAGTCAGACCGTAAAGGAACAGGAAGACGAGTATTGGCCCCATACAAGCGAGTATCCTGATATGCTTGTATTGTTTAATTTTGACATGCGCGGAGGAGAAAAGCGATATAGAGCTGACGGAGCGCTCTGTTATCCCGACGGATGGGAAGAATTCATAGAGGCTCTGAAAGAAATTATTTTATAAAAATTGGGGTTATAATAGTAAGGAAACAGGCTATATTTATGAAATAAGATATAGTCGTATAATTCTTGCAAAGAAAATGGCGATGTGCTATTCTTTAGGAAACGTATATTAATCTATCTCTAAGAAAGGGGAAAAGTTATGCAGACATATAATTCCAATAACAATCAGGGAAATCAAACCGATAACTATCAGAATAATAACTATAATTATACCGGGAATAACTACGGCGATGGTACAGGCGGTTATTATAATAACAATTCCAATTATGATGCTAATTACAATTATGGCAATCAGGGCCAGTATCAGAATCCATACAACAATCAGGGTTACATGGGTATGAATTCCGATTTCGGCATGTACGATTCGTCAATGAGCGGAATGCAGAACTTTAAGACCATTGCAACCCAGGAGGTTGTGGCAAAATCATTTTTGTTTATGGTAGTAGCTTTGATTATTACCGCAGCAGCGTCCCTTACGACTTCCCCGCTGGTGGCATACAAGCTGCTGACGGGCAACGGATTCATGATCCTGCTTTTTGCAGAACTGGCAATTGTTATGGTTTCCAACTGGGCAATTTCCAAAAACAATGCGGTGCTGGCAGGCGTTCTATTTGCGGCATATTCGTATATAACGGGTGTGACCTTTTCCGTTTTGTTCCTGGCTTATACAACGGCTTCTATTACCCTTATTTTCCTGATAACGGCAGCTATTTTTGGTATTATGGCTGTATACGGCCTGGTAACCAAGAGAGACTTGACCAGTGCAGGAAGCATACTGATGATGGGATTAATGGGAATTATCATTGTCAGCGTTGTAAATCTGTTTCTGATAAAGAGCAGTATGGTAGACACATTTATTTGTGCAATCGGCGTATTGATTTTTGTAGGCTTGACTGCATATGATACCCAGAAGATCAAACGTCTTGTAGCAGTGTCCAATGACAGCAATGTTTTATCCCTGGCGTTATTGGGAGCTTTTGAATTATATCTGGATTTCATTAACATATTCCTGAAGCTGTTAAGATTGTTTGGAAAAAGAAGATCATAAAAGCTGTCGGGCTTTTTAAAGAAAATATAAAACAGGCTGCATGGCGGAGAACCGTTGAAGATTCTCTTCGCTGTGCAGTCTGTTTTTGCGTTATGGTAGAATTCCCAAATGCTCCAGCAAAATTTTGGTTCCCATCAATACGAGGATGAGTCCCCCTGCAAATTCTGCTTTTGCCTTATATTTGATGCCGAAAACATTCCCTATTTTTAATCCTGTTCCTGACAATATAAAAGTGATGATACCGATAAAGGAGACAGCGGCGGCAATGTTTACATCGGGCAGAAGAGCGAAGGTTATGCCCACGGCCAGAGCGTCGATGCTTGTAGCAACTGCCATGACAAACATGACTTTTACGGAAAAAGAGGCATCCTGATGTTCTTCTTCCTTGGACAGGGATTCCCGTATCATATTGCCTCCGATGAGGGCTAACAAAATAAAGGCAACCCAATGGTCCAAATTGGAAATATATTGTTCAAAGCCGGAACCGAGAAAATAGCCAAGGGCGGGCATCAGCGCCTGAAATCCTCCAAACCATAGACCTACAATAAAAAAATGTTTTACCTTTACTTCTTCTGTGGCAAGACCTTTACAGACGGATACGGCAAAAGCATCCATGGAAAGGCCGACAGCGATGAGAAACAGTTCCCATAAGTTCATACGTTCATCTCCTTGTATAATCAGAATATTTTAGAGTATTTTGCGAAAATAAAAAAAACCCAGATACAGCAAAGCTGTACCATGAGTCTCGTTATTTAAGGCAAGCCAGATTCCATGAATCAGTATGTTGACTTGTCACGTATTATTGCGCTAACTACTCCCTCAAAGTTTTTAAATTGTATCATGTAGCATAGAAAAAGTCAATAAGTGCAACTTAGAAATAGAATGTGGCAACTTGAGAAGTATCATATTGTGGAATAAAAATGATTTTGCTATATTGAGGTGGAAAGGAAGTGGGCCCTTGGAAATTGTCATTCATTCGGACAGCAATGTAGAGGAAATGAAAATAGATATTTACTGCCGGAAGTTAACCCCGGAGCTTGAAAAGGTTATTGCCGTGCTGAAAATGCTGGAACAAAAGCTTACCGGTATATATCAGGGGGAAACCTGTTTTATCGACCCGGATAAGGTGCTTTATATTGATACGACGGATAAAAAAACCTTTATATATACAGCGGACAGAGTGTATGAAACGGCATTAAAGCTGTACACATTAGAAGAAGAACTATCCTGTGTGGGATTTTTCCGAGGTGGGAAATCCATCATTATTAATCTGAGGCATATTGAATCTCTCCGGGCGGATTTGAACAGGAGAATACAGGTAACCTTGGATAACGGAGAAAAGCTTTTGGTTTCCAGGCAATATGCAGAGGAGCTGAAACGGAGATTGGGGGTTAAGTAAATGGAAGAGAAAAAAACAATATTCGATTTTGGAAATCAGGTTCTTTGCGCTTTTGGATTTTCCATACTGGCTATGGCTGTTTTCAGCAGACTTGTAGGAGATGAAGCAAAAGAAATTTCTACTTTATTTACTCTGGGAGACGAAGGGGTGCCTGTCAATGTCATCTGGCAGTTTTTTGAGGTAAATGTTCTGATTTCCGTCTTTCGGTTTCTTTTCTTTTCGGAGAGAATTATCAGGCATATGTCCGTAATAAAAAGGACGCTGTGTATGCTTTGCAGCATTATTCTGACAGTGGCGCTTTTCGTTTATTTCTGTGGATGGTTTCCTTTTGATGTGTGGCAGGCATGGCTGGCTTTTTTCATATCCTTCGGAATTTGTTTTGTAATAAGCCTTTTGATTATGAGATGGAAGGAAAAGCTGGAAAACAGAAAAATGGAAGAGGGCTTGAAACGGGTAAAAGAAAAACTGGAGGATGCAGATTTTTAAAAGCATCCTCCAGAAATTACGGCAGCTTATTACATCTGACCGCCTTTTGTAACAGGTGCAACCATCCTTGTGCTTACAGCGCCGGTATTGCTCTTATAGGTTTGTTTTACGGTTCCGAATGCGCCGAATATCATTAAGATTAGTCCGATTGCCACATCCTTGAAAACAGCAGCTGCGATTTCAGGCTCTGACAGATAAATGGGAACGTCCTCTAATGCGTCAAAAATGCTTACGGATATAACGTGAGTGCTTTCGTTATATACTTTGTAGATTTCAATGCCGAGACAAAGATATTCCGCTACAAAGAGCATGGCGATGGAAATAATACAGGTAAGGGTAATTCCCAGAGCATTCAGCCTGCCCCCTAAAAGTTCATAGCCTTTCATGGCGCAGATTACCATAATAATACCGCCCAGGGCGGAAATATAACCGGCCTGGTAAATCAGGACCCATGCGGCAACGCCTAAGAGTGAACCTAACAACGCACCGATGATGCCGCCGATTACATTGCCGCTTCCCTGCTGTTTTTTGAGAGCTGTGTTCTGCTGTATCTGGCCGGATACTTTATCATAGCAGCCGGAACAGAACATATGGCTTACGCCGTCTACCTGATACAGATTCAGGCCGTATTCCGTGCCGCAGGATTCGCAGCAGGGCAGCAGGCCGTTATTCTGGCAGTAACCGGTTATCTCTTTTAAGAAACCGTCCAGACAGGGAACATATTTCTTGCCCCACTGGAATCCTAAGCCCTGAAATTCAGCCGTGATCTTTGCTCCGTTATAGGATGTGGACTGAAGATATTCAAAGCGGGATGAACACTGGTTTAAATAGTCTAAAACGGCGGGAACGGGCTGGATGTTTCCGGGCTTTGCCCAAAGATAAACGCTGTGTCCTGCTGAGGTATTGGGACGCTGCTGAATCAGGACAAAATAGCCGTTTATAAGGCCGTATGCCAGTCCGGCTCTTTCATCAACAGTAAGACCGATGCCCTGCGCATACTGTTTTACTTTTTTGTACATAGGTGTGACCTCCTCATTTGGATGTTATATATTAATCATTTTACCATAATCTTCAGAGAAAGGGAAAATATAATTATGGAAAAAACAGAAAGAAAGATAGAAGAGAATATGAAAAGAAAAAACGAGAAAGTGAATGATAGCGGTTTAGGAGAGAATATTCCCATCGATATTCAGAATGTGTCCCATTCATACGGGGAAAGCAAGGTGCTGCAGGGGATTGAGCTGCAAATCGGGAAAAGAGAGATATTTGGTCTTTTAGGACCATCCGGGGCAGGAAAGACCACATTGATCAAGATTTTGACAGGGCAGTTGAAACAGACAGAGGGAAAAGCTTTTCTGTTAAAGGAGGATACGGAAAAACTAAGCAATGAGGCTTATCAAAGACTGGGTATTATGCTGGAGAATCTGGGCCTGTACGAGCGATTGAGCTGCTATGATAATTTAAAGGTATTTGCGGATATTTACGGAGTAGAAAAAGAAGCAGTTGAAGAGGTGCTGGAACATGTAGGGCTGTATGAAGCGAAAAAAAGGGCGGCCAAGGACATTTCCAAGGGAATGCGACAGCGTCTTATGTTTGCAAGGGCAATTCTCAATAATCCGAAAGTGCTTTTTCTGGATGAACCGACTTCCGGGCTGGATCCGGGGGTTATGCAGGAAATCCATAAGCTGGTAGAGCGGCAGAAGGAGAAGGGAACCACAATCTTTCTCACGACCCATAATATGGAGGAGGCAGAAAAGCTTTGCGACAGAATCGGTCTTTTGTGCAAAGGAAAAATCGTGGAATGCGGCAGGCCAAAAGCGGTGTGCGCTAAATATGACCACCAGAGACGGATTAAAATTATGCTGGAATCGGGAGAAAAGATGCAGCTTTCAAACAGTCCGGAAGCGGCGGAAAAAATGAAACAGCTTTTATTAACGGAAAAAATAGCGGAAATACATACCACAGAGCCAAATCTGGAAACGGTATTTCTGGAATTGACGGGAACGGATTTAAACCGTTAGAAAAAAGCAGCACCTAAAATAAGCGGGCATTCCGATTTGGAAGCCGGATAGATATGCCGGTATGTCCATACGGTCAGGGAGAAAGAAAAATGAAAAAAATCAGGACTATTTTTTTGAAACAGATAAAGGATACCATAAAAAATAAAGCGGTTCTCATTCAGTTCGTTCTATATCCGCTTATGGCGGTTATTATGGAAAATGCAATAGAGATAGCGGATATGCCGGAGCATTTCTTTGTATTGATATTTTCATCCATGTATGTGGGAATAGCGCCCCTTACCTGTATTTCCACCATTATTTCCGAGGAAAAGGAAACGGGAACTCTTGGAATGCTTCGGATGTCAAATGTCAGGGCATGGGAATACCTGGCAGGAATCGGCGTATATGTTTTTATACTGTGTATGGCGGGAAGCTGTGTGTTTGCCTGGGCAGGAGAATATAAAGGATGGAGGATGGGTGCATTTTTAACGGTTTTGGCATCGGGTATTCTTATAAGTATACTCATAGGAGCCATAATCGGCCTTGTGAGCAAAAACCAGATGGGCGCAACTTCCGTTACCGTACCCGTTACAATGGTTTTTGCCTTTCTTCCCATGCTTTCTCTCTTTAATGAAAAAATCCGGGAAATAGCGAAATTTGTGTATTCCTACCAGATACAGGATGCTTTAAGTAAAATCCGGGAAACGGAGGGAATGAAAGAACTGGCAAGGGGAGTACAGCCGGAAATTCTGGTTGTCAATTTGCTTCTTGCGGCAGTTTTATTCGGAGTTGTATATAAACGCAGCAAATAAGAAAAATTCATTACATAAAAGATGCTTCTGGTTACATTGGCAATAACGGTTTTCCTTCTTTTTCCGATACTATTTATAGTAAAAGAAAGAAACGGAGATGAAAACCATGGCATTATCTATAGGCGATACAAAATATGCTGCGGGAGCAGATGGTACGGATTGCGGCGTGGGAACCCGGGATATCGAAATAAGGACTTACTCCTATGAAAACGGAAAAGGCCAGGAAAAGGTGTATCAGGCAAAGGATTGTGTGGAGCTTTCCATGGAGTCCTATACGATTCCCGTAGGGTGTGAGACTTATGAAAAAATAAAAAGTCAGATGAAGCCTATTCCATGCTTCAGCCATAATAAGATGTTTTATGAAACGGCAGAGGTTATGAAAGATTACTACGACGGAAAGCTTCAAAAGGATGAGGTTAAGGAAATCTTTAAAGAGTATTGCTATCACGCCGTGGGAAAACCCTCCGATACCAATACTGTATATCAGCAAAAGAGGGCGACACAGGCGCTTGCAGAGCTTTACGAATTTTTCAGCAGGGCAAATACAAGGGCGGCCAATAGTCTGAATTCACAGGAGGCTAAGGAACTGCTGGAAGGCAGCGGAGTCTCTGCATCAGGCTATGTATATTACAACGCGGATTATTACTGGCAGTGCGAAGAAATGCAGGAAATGTTCCGGGAAGTGGCGGATGAGCTTGCCAACGAATACGGGGCAGAGGCTGTTGACTATGAATACGTGGAGAAGAACACAAAATTTGTGCTGGACGGAGGAATTACATATAACGGCGTGTGGAATGCCACGGCAGAGCAGAATAACTATACGGGAAACATGGGAAGTGTGGGAATAGTGGATAAAGACGCCGCACCGCCTAAAGGGTTTCTGTATTGCAGGATATTTGATAACGGGAAGCTGGAAGAGGCTCAGGAAAGGCTGACCCGGGGAATTGACGAACTGGGTAAGAGACGGTATACGGATACAAATGTTTTCAAGATTTTAAGCGGAATCAGAAGTGGCAGCAGTCCTTTCCGGAATGAGAGCGGGTTTTTAAAATATTTTGCCGTAAATTCAAAATACAAAAGAAATTATATGGAAATTCTGCGCATGAAATATTGATATAAAAATTAAATCGGGGTTCTCAATTGTAATCCGGGATTCCCGACCAAAGAGAAAAGCGTTCATTACAAAATCAAGTCGGTTGGTTACATCCGGCTTGATTTTTTTTTGCCAAATGACGAAATAATAGTAGCAACTTAGGAGTGATAAAATGACGATAGCGGTTTGCGACGATGATGAAAAAATCAGGAAGCATCTGGTAAAGATGATTCGCTCATTTACAGATGAAGCAGAGAATCCTGTTTTGATATTGGAGTTTTCGGGTGGAGAAAAGCTTTTGGCATGTGAAGTGCAGCCGGACATTGTGATTATGGATATCGGAATGGGCGGCATGAACGGAATGGAGACTGCCGCCAGGCTCCGTAAAATATCAGATCCTATTTTGATTTTTGTCACGGCTTTAAAGGACTATGTGTTTGATGCCTTTGATGTAGGCGCCTTTCATTACCTGTTAAAGCCGGTGGATGAAAATAAATTTTTTGAAGTCTTGGAACGGGCATTGGGAGAAATTGAGGCAAAAGGCAGCAAGAAAAACGCAGGCTTTACCGTGAAAACTCTGGAAGGCTTTCGCACTGTAAAATGCAATGACATTTATTATGCGGAAAATATTGCCAGAAAGATTGTGCTCCACACAAAGGAGGGCAATATCGCCTACTACGAGAAAATGGAACATCTGGAGAAGCAATTGGGAAACGGTTTTTTCAGGTGCCACAGGGGATATCTGGTATCCTTAGATAAGGTAAAGCAGTATGACAGCAGGGAAATAGAGCTTATAAACGGAGACATCATATTGCTGTCAAGACAAAAGTATTCCGACTTTGTGCAGGCTTACATGAAGTATATGGTGGAAGAAGAGAGATGAAAGAATTCATTTACACGGTCTTTGGTCTTTTAGAATATACGGTCCGCGCCCTCTTACTTTTAAAAATCTTCAAAGCGTGGCTGCCCTTTCGGAAATCCTTTGAAAGAACGGGAAAGTACATCTTGTGTGTACAATGCGTTGTTACGCAGTATCTGTTATCTGAAACCCGTCTTTTCAGAAGGATTCTCTATGGGGAAGACATGATGGTGGACCGGAGCATAAAATCGACGATTATAGTTATTTTATGCGCAGCAGTTACTTTTTGCTTCTCCCTGTGGCTGTTCGAAGGCAAAAAATCCGTAAAAGGGTATCTGACGGCAAATTTTTATGCGCTGTTAGAGCTGTGCCGCTTTTCATGGTATTCACTTTGTTTACCCGTTTTAGGTCAGAGCGTTTCCCTGATCAGCCGGCACATAATGGAAGAGGATATTGCCTTTGAGAAATTGGATTTTTGGCTGAGCACGGCAGAGGTCATGTGGAATTTATTGATAGAAGTCGGTAGTTGTATTATTTTGTATCTGGTTATCAGATGGTACTGCCGCACCCTTGAGGCCGTTGAGAAAAAATGTTCCTCTGCGGAGCTTTTGTTTCTTGCTTTTCCCAGTATGACGGGATTTGTTTTCTGCATTTTTTTGAGAGGGATTCTTTATTCCCGGCGGGAGACGGAAATCAGATTTCTTTTTGAGGATTATCCGGGAACCCGCATACTGGTAATTGTTCTTACACTTCTGCTGGTGGGGCTGATTTTGGTCAGCATAAAGGCTTTTACGGAACTGATAAAGCGCCATGAGGAAAAGAGCAGGCTGATTGTTTATGAAAACCAGATAGAGGAAATGGCGCAGCATGTAAAAGATGTGGAAAACCTATACGACGGAATC
Organism: uncultured Lachnospiraceae bacterium; assembly: GCA_964507745.1. Classification (GTDB taxonomy): domain Bacteria; phylum Bacillota; class Clostridia; order Lachnospirales; family Lachnospiraceae; genus UBA2882. The sequence continues at coordinate 13,947 of CAZDRM010000017.1, read as the reverse complement.
CGCGGAATGCGCCATGATATGAAAAATAATATCTATGCCATAAAAATCCTTTTAAAAGAGGGTCTGGAGGAGAAGAATCAGGAAACCCGCAGGGAAGCCCAGAAATATCTGATGCAGATGGAAGAGCGTCTGGATGGAATGGATTATCCTGTCCACAGCGGGAATCCCGTTACAGATGTGGTTCTGGGGCGGATTTACAGGGAGTGCCAGAAAGAGAAAATTGATTTTACCTGTGATTTCCGTTTCCCGGGCAAAGAAGAATTTCCGGTTTTTGATATTTGCATTCTGCTGAATAATGCTTTGGATAATGCGGTGGAAGCCTGTACCCGGCTTATGGCAGAGGAGTCGGAAAGAAAAAAGATTTTTTTGCGTTCTTATGAAAAAAGAAATCTGTTTTTTATAGAAATAAAGAACGGTTTTGACGGAAAGCTTCACAAAGATGATAACGGTAATTTCCTTACCACAAAGGAGAATGAGGGAATTCACGGCATCGGCATACAGAATATGAAAAAATGTGTGGAAAAGTATTTTGGAAGAATAGAGTTTTCTGTAGATAGAGAGTATTTTACAACAAAAATCATGCTTCAGGAGAGAAAGGAGAATACAAAATGAGTGAGATGGTCTTAAATGCCACTACAAGAGCTTATCAGAAGTATTTGCAGACCCTACAGCCGGGACACACAAAGAATACTTCCAAAACAGCCGCGGCAAAAGGATTTGATGAAAGCCGGTTCCGTTTCGGGGATTTCAGGTCAAAGCTCAATGTGGCAGCAAATTCCGCTTCGGTAAAATCGAATAAGCTTTTAACAGCGAATAAAAGCAGCACTGTGAAAAATACCAACGGAACCAATGAGGCGGTATCGGAATTAAAAAGGGTTTCCGTTGAAAATATGACCATGGATGAGTATAAGTCATATATCAGACAGAGGATTTATGCTTTGCCCATAAATTCCACCCAGGCTTTAAATTCCGTGGCTGTTGATATTACAGACGAAGGATTTGCCGCTATGAAGGATGACCCGGAATATGAAGAATGGGTATTAGGCACATTAAAGGTGGATTTTGCCACAACGGATCCATGGAGCGGCATAACAGGAGGTCGTTATGTGATACATCATTTCGGCGCCTCCAAGGAGGAGTACCGGGGAGACAGCTGGAATCTGAATGAAACCGGAGGCATGGGACAGAGTATTTTCAATGCAAGCGCAAAGAAAAGCTTCTGGCAGCGCCGTTCCGATTCCATACAGTCTTATTTAAAGGCACAGGAATTACTTGATCTGCAGCAGCGCCGGCTGGAAAGACTCGGCGGAGATTATTATTCCATGGATGGCTACGGCACAAGCTTTTTACAAAATTTAAGGAGGCTTAATTATGCGGGTTACAACACAAATGTTAAATGAATCGGCCAGAAAGGCGGGATTACCCCTTCACGATACATCCCTGCTCAACTACATTAACAAAGGAAACAGCGGAAACGGTTTATTGGATGCCATTTCCGGCAAGAATGGCCAGAATACCGGAAAAGTCAGCAGAATGCAGAAATACGGCTATGAAAAGATGGAGAAGCTGGCAGGAGGGCTTTGCCAGAGTGCGGAAGCGCTTTTGGCAAAGGAGAACAGTCTTTTTGACAAAGCGAAGGAAAGCGGCGATACCAAGGATGTGGTAAAGGGCATTGAGGATATGGTAAATGCCTATAATGATACTTTGCAGGCATTGCGAAAGGAAACCGGCTCTATCAACAGATTTTATCTGGAATCCTTAAAAAGCGCTGCCAAAGAAAATGCTGCGGCATTAAAGAATGCCGGAGTCACAATGGATTCCGACGGACAGTTAGTCATTGATAAAGAAAAGCTTTCGACGGCTGATCTCGAAACGCTGGAAAAAGCATTCGGACCATCCGGAAACTTTACATCAAAGGTTTCCTTTGTGGCGGGCAGAGTCGAAGATAATGCAGCGGCTAATCTGGACAGTATTTCCAATCAGTATACATCCGGGGGAAATGCTTATTCGGCGGCAATGCTCAGCCGGTACGACAATAGAGGGTAAGGCTTGACGGAAACCGCAAAATTTAAACTGATAATCTGTGGGCAATGAAATTAACCAACGGTTAAAAAAATTTCCCGTAAGTTTACATCTGTTCAATTGTGTCCTGTGAAACCATTGGATATAATGAATATAACAAAAGGCCTTTTGAAATGAAATCATAAAGGAGATGTAAACATGGTAATGAATCAGATTATCAGGGAAAGAAGAAAAGCCCTGGGGCTTACCCAGGAAGAAGTGGCGGATCATCTGGGAGTATCCGCGCCGGCAGTCAATAAATGGGAAACAGGGAAGAGTTACCCTGATATTACACTGCTTCCGGCTCTGGCAAGACTGCTGCAGACAGACGCCAACAGTCTGCTTTCCTTTGAAGAGGATATGACAAAGGAAAAGGAAGCGGAAATCATCAATCATGCATATAAGATTTTGGGAGAGGAAGGCTATGAGGCTGCTTACCGTGCGCTGATTCAGAAAATGAAAGAGTATCCCAACAGCCATTCCTTTATTTTGAGCGGGGCGCTTTTTTTGGAAGGCGGCCTGCTTTTCTTGAGCGATGTTACGGAAAAAGAACGTTATCTCAATGAATTTGAAAAGATGTATGAGAGGGCAATGGAAAGTGAAGATTTGGCAGTGCGGGGACAGGCGGCAACGCTGCTTGTTTCCAGATATATAAACCGTCAGGAATATGATAAAGCGGAAGAAATTTTAGAGGGATTTCCGGAAGTAACCTTTCAGAAGAACCAGCTGAAGGCCAATCTTTTAACGGTTAAGGGGGAATATGCCAAAGCTGCCGAAATGATGGAGAGCCAGCTGCTGATAGATGTGACAAATGTATATAACAGACTGACCACTTTGCTGGAGCTTGCCTTGAAGGAAGAGGATACAAAAAAGGCGGAGTATCTTGCGGATATGTGTGAAAAAACGGCGGAAATGTATGGCTGCTCCGGCTATTCCCGGCATGCGCCCAAGATGCTGCTTTATGGGGCGTTAAAGGATAAGGAAAGGTGCATGGAGAAGTTAAAACTGCTGCTTTCTTCCACAGAGGAAAACTGGAAGCCCCAGAATTTTCCCCTTTATTCCCGCATACCGGCGGGAGAAGGAGGAGTGCTGACTTCAGAATCCCTGCGGTCCGGTATTATTCGGAATCTGAAGGAAGAGGAAGAATTTGCATTTTTAAGAGATGATCCGGAATTCCGGGCGCTGCTTCAGGAATAAAAAGGCGCGTTGCTTGCATAAATATAGCAAAAATGGTAAAATCTTTTTTATGTAATGTGAATTGTGTATGATGCTGTTTGTTTTCCATGTACGTGTGTGTTAGTGTGAAAAGTAATGAAAATATTGGAAACAGAAGAGAGGATATGCAATTATGGATAAAAAAGATAAACTGGAAGGAGCTCAGATCCAGAAGGGGTTAGAAGACTTTCTGGAACAGGAATTGTACGGCGCGGCCGGGAATCCTGCCATGGGACAAGGCAGGACGGGGAGTGCGGCTTCATCCCGTAAGGGAGGAGAGCTGGACTTATCTCTGGCACAGCCGTCAAATGACACGGATTTACGAATGTCATATGAACCGGATGAACTGGATATATCTTTGGCAAAACCTGTATCCCGCAGCGGAGCGCACAGTGACGGTGCGGGCATGGGTCGGGAAGAAAGCGGCAAAGCGGCTTCTGCCAATATGCGGCGGGAGGACAGAGGCAGAACTGTCCGCACAAATGCAAGGCAGGAGACGGGTGGCAGAGCCGGACATTCAGAGAGAAGAAAAGAATCCAGGGAAAGCGGTCAAAGAGAAATGTCTCAAAAGAAAAAGAACAAACCGGTAAAGGGTAAAAATAAAAAACAGGAAAAATCTAAAAAGAAGAAAAACAGGGTCGTTAAAGCGCTGGTCTTTATTGCGGCTCTGTTTGTTGTTGGAATATTTATTCTCTACGGGGTGGTAGGAAGCGCCTATAAGAAAATGGAATATAAAGAGGCGGAAGGGTTTACTTCTGAGCCTATGAAAGAAGACGGGGTTATTAATGTGCTTCTTATTGGCAATGATTCACGTCTGGCGGGAGATGACGGAAGGTCTGACGCCATGATTTTAGTATCCATCAGTGATAAGACAAAGACCATTACCATGACTTCTTTTTTGCGGGATATGTATGTGGAAATTCCGGGACATGACGGGAACCGTCTCAATGCCGCTTATTCTTATGGCGGAGCGGAGCTTTTGATGGAAACCATTGAACTGAATTTCGGCATTCCCATTCATCGTTATGCCCTTGTAAACTTTCAGGCCTTTGCCAATCTGGTAGATGCGGTGGGCGGTATCGATCTTGAACTGACCAATGATGAGGTTAAATGGATCAACGCATATCTGATGGAATATAACCAGTTGGAGGGAAAAGACCTTGCCACGGATTTCCTGGATCCGTCTTTAAGCGGCAATCTTCATTTAAACGGACCTCAGGCTCTTGCCTTTACCAGAAACCGTTATATCGGAACGGATTTCGGAAGGACGGAGAGACAGCGGAAGGTATTGTCGGCTGTTATCAAAAAGCTTCCGGGAACGGTTATTACAAACGGAGGAGAGCTGTCAGACGGGTTATTCCCCAATCTGACCACGAATTTGAAACAAGGAGAATGCTTTAATCTTTCCCTGAATGCATGGAAGTTTTTAGGTTATGAAATGGTTCAGCAGTGCGTTCCGTTGGAAGGGACCTATTCCAATGCGGATATCAGGGGAATGGCGGTTCTTCAGGTGGATTTTGACGCCAACAGGCAGTTTTTAAAGTCCACGCTGTATGGAGAATAATTCTTTAAAAGATGAAAGTAATGTTAAGAAAGGGAAAGATATGCCAAACGGAGAGCTGCGCATTGTGGGACAAAATAAACGTATTTTAAATATTCTGACCCTGATTCTGGTTTTAGGATTGGGGTTGTTGATTCGCAAGGAATTAATCTGGTATGCTTCCAGGGACTGGACGGGGTTTTTTGAATTGTGGATTAATGAAATCTCTAATCAGGGCTTTAAAGCCCTTGCAGGAAACTTTTATAATTATGCCCCTGCTTATATGTACCTGCTGGTAATTGCGGCACAGTTCGGAGCAAGAAGTATGGTTGCAATGAAACTGATTTCGGTCTGCTTTGATTTTATTCTGGCTGCTGCTGCGGGATTGGTTGTATATGAAATCCGGAAAAAGGAGTCTTTGTCCATGCTGGTCTTTTCCATTGTATGGCTGGCTCCTACGGTAATTTCCAACAGCAGTATGTGGGGACAGTGCGATGCCATATATGTATCCTTTCTGATGCTTACGGTTTTGTTTTTAATAAAGGATAAGAGCAGAATGGCCATGGTTTTTTATGGAATAGCCTTTGCCTTTAAGCTGCAGACCCTTTTCTGGCTGCCTGTTATCATTCTGCTCTGGCTATACAAAAAAATCAAGACCATTGATTTTCTGTGGATTCCTCTTATGTATTTCATAAGTATTGTTCCGGCATGGATTGCAGGAAGGCCCTTTTCGGAGCTTTTGAGAATATATTTTGCCCAGGTGGGCGAATATGCCGAACGTTTGTCCATGAAATATCCCAATATTTATTATATTATAGGAGAATTGAATCTCTCGGAATGGTATAGCAGTGCAGGGAAGTTTTTTGCGGTGGGCGTGATTCTGCTGTTTATGGTGGCTCTGATTTACAAATTGACGGGCACAAGATTGACGCCGGAGTTTTTACTGCTGATCTGTTATTCACAAGGCTCGCTGGCTTTGTATTTCCTGCCCCATATGCATGAAAGATACGGGTATTTTATCGAGATCATAGCAATTATTCTGGGCGTTTTGTACATAAAAATGTTCTGGGTGCCTGCCTTGCATATATTGATCACGTTTATAACATACAGCTATTATTACAATTATGAAAGTCCCAAGAATATACCGATTTTTGTGCTGGCATTGTGTATGCTTGCCCTGATGCTGTTTATGGTATATAAGACGGTTACTTATAAGGAAGAGGGAGAGGTAAAAGGCTATGAGACGGCAGGGGAAAATTAGACTGGTAAAAATACTGGGAGTTCTTCTTCTGCTTCTTACGGTTACCGGCTGTGGGGGGGCTGAAGAAAAGAATCAGGAGGATGGCAGCAGTTTGATAGAGTCTGCCACAGAACAGGGTGCCGTAACCATGTCAGAAAATACAGGCTCTTTGGCAGATGCTATGCTTTCGGCAGGAGCGGAAGCTGTTCCGGATTCGGTTTCGTCAAACGGAAGAGGCAGCGAAGAGGAACCGGCCATAGAAGATACGGTGCATGTCATTGAGGAAGAGGAGCCGGCAGACGGGACAAATGAAACAGAATCGGAAGAACCCCAAAGCAATGGCTATCTGGTTGCCATAGACCCCGGTCATCAGGCAAAAGGAAACAGTGAAAAGGAGCCCATAGGACCCGGCGCAGCGGAGACAAAGGCAAAGGTGGCGGGAGGCACAAGGGGAGTGGCTACGGGAGTCAGTGAGTACCAGCTTACTCTGGATGTCTCCTTAAAGCTTAAGGAGGAATTGGAAGCAAGGGGCTACAGAGTATATATGATAAGAGAAACAAATGATGTCAATATCAGTAACGCGGAAAGAGCTATTATGGCGGCGGACGCGGGAGCAGATATTTTTATAAGGATTCATGCCAACGGTTCGGAAAGCGCTTCGGCCAGCGGAACCATGACGATCTGCCCCACACCGTCAAATCCTTATTGCAGCAGCATTTATTCTGACAGCAGAAGGCTTTCTGACCATGTGCTTGAAAATATGCTGGCAGCTACGGGAGCAGTCAGTAAAGGGGTCTGGGAAACAGACACCATGAGCGGAATTAACTGGTGCAGCATACCTGTTACCATTGTGGAAATGGGATTTATGAGTAATCCTGCAGAGGATGCGCTGATGCAGACTGCGGAATACCAGCAGAAGCTGGTTAAGGGGATGGCGGATGGCATTGACGCTTATTTTGCGGAAGAATAATTGAAAGGATCGTCTATGGCAGGAACTATTGAGGATATCGTACTGCAGTACGGAAACAGAGGGATGAATACGCTGTATCCTTTTTTGCCAAAAGAAAGCTATGGCAAGGCGGCGGAAGATGTTCTGAAGCTTCCCAGAGGAAATTTTTTTGTTACAACGGGATTTTATGCAGGGGGCGCAGGGGAGACAGACGGACCTCTGGGAGCGTGGATTTTGATTCATGTACTTGAGAAGCTGGGATTTTCGCCGATTCTTGTTACAGACAAATATACATATTACTATTTTTCCGGGGAAAGAGTGAAATGCGTTCGTGTGCCTTTAAGGAACAGTCAGGAGCATGATAAAGTCGTTTCCATGGAGACAATCCTGAGCAGACTGAATCCTGTAGGTATGCTTTCCGTTGAACGCTGTGGAAAAAACGAAGATGGGGATTATACCAATATGAAGGGCGAAAGCATCGGAATTCACACTGCGCCCATAGATGAGTTGTTCGAGCTGGCGGGAAAATACGGTATTAAGACCTTTGGAATCGGAGACGGGGGAAATGAAATTGGAATGGGAAACCTTTCAGAGGAAATCAACCGTTATCTTTCCATTAATCCCTGCATTGTCAAAACGGACCATTTGCTGATTGCCACGGTATCCAACTGGGCGGCCTATGGCCTGGGAAGAGTGCTGGAGCTTTTAAGCGGCCAGCATCTTTTGCCGCCGGTAAATGAACTGACCTATTTTTTTGACCGGATTGTGCGCATGGGCAGTGTGGATGGCATAACCGGGGAAAATGCCATGACTGTGGATGGATTTCCCGAAGGAAAAGAAGTGGAGATGTACCTGGAAATTTTGAGATTTCTCTGAATCCGGGCTTTTTGGAATCAACGGAATACAGGGAGCGGGACTGTTTGATTTTGACCATGACAGTCCCCTTTTTATTTTTTCAGTTGACATCATGAGCGAAAATGTGTTATTTTGAGTGTACTAACACAGGTAGTACACATGGAGATATACAGAAGAACGGATATCTGATGAATCCGAGGAAAAAGGGATATCACTTATTAAAGGAGAGAGCATAATGATTTGGATTGATTATACAGATGCCACTCCGATTTATGAGCAAATTGTAACCAAGTATAAGAATCTCATAGTCAGAGGGGTGCTTGCACCAAATGAAAAGATGCCATCAGTCAGGTCTCTGGCTATGGAGCTTTCCATAAATCCAAATACGATTCAGAAAGCTTATGCCGAGCTGGAGAGACAGGGGTTTGTCTATACGGTTAAAGGCAGGGGGAATTTTGTTGCGGATAACAACGGACTGAAGAAAATGAAGGAAACTGAAATTATTCAAAAACTGGAAACGGTAGTTAAAGAAGCTGAGGAAGCAGGGATGGATTTATCGCTGCTTTCCCGGTATTTAGATGACAGAGTGAATGCGGGAGGAAAACAGGAATGATTGCTGTAAAAGGCATTACGAAGAAATTTGACAATTTTGTTGCAGTTAATCAGATTGATTTCGAGATGAGGGAAGGCATGGTGTTTGGCCTGATCGGCACAAACGGCGCCGGAAAATCCACTCTCTTACGCATGATAAGCGGTGTGAGCAGAGCTGATGAGGGAGAAATCTTCATAGACGAGCTTCCGGTGTATGACAATCCTGAGGCCAAGGAAAAAGTGTTTTTTATTGCCGATGAACCTTATTTTTTTGCCCATGCCAATGCAGTTGATATGGAAAAGTATTATGCCATGGTTTATAAAACCTTTAATAAAGATGAGTTTTACAAGCTGATGACACAGTTCGGGCTGGATGCCAAGCGGAAAATAGGCACCTATTCCAAGGGAATGAAAAAGCAGCTGGCTTTTATTCTGGGGCTTTCCGCCAGAACGGACTATCTTTTGTGCGATGAGACCTTTGACGGTTTGGACCCTGCTATTCGTCAGGCAATCAAAAGCCTTCTGGCAAAAGAGATGGGGGAAAGGGGCTTAACGCCTGTTATCGCATCCCATAATTTAAGGGAATTAGAAGACATTTGTGATACAGTGGGACTTTTGCATAAGGGCGGTGTGCTTTTGTCAAAGGATTTGGATGAGATGAAATGTGGCATTCAGAAAGTACAGTGTGTTTTTAAGGATGAAACGGAATATGAGAAGGCGGCGGCAATCTGCCGGATTATGAAGACAGAGCAGAGAGGCTCCTTGTATACTTTGACTGTCAGAGGAGAGAGGGATGAGACCCTTCAAAAGTTTGATTCTCTGGAAACTGTGTTTTGTGAAGTGCTTCCACTGACTTTGGAGGAAATATTTATCAGTGAAACGGAGGTGGTTGGATATGACATCAAGAAACTCATTCTGGGAATTTAGTAAATGGAATTTCAAAAAAAGAGCATGGATTCTGGTTCTTTTGTTTGTTGTCTGGTTCTTTGCCCTTCCGGTTTCTGTTTTTTCAAGAGCAGGCAGTATGATACAGGGGATGAAGCAAAGTGTTCAGCCATTAGAGGAACAGCTGGAATGGATCATCAATATGATGATTAACCGCTGCGTGACGGGAAGCGGGCTGTATGGGGCTTTCACGGTGGTAATGGGCATTTTTCTGGCATTGCAGGGATTTTCCTGGAATAACCACCAAAGCCGGGTAGATATGTATAAGTCGGTGCCGGTAAAAGAAAATACCCGTTTCTGGTATATAAATTTTAACAGCTTTCTGATTTTTATTTTAAGCTTTGGCATGAATATGGTTCTTGCCAATATATCGGCAGCTGTTTGGGGCGTGTGGACCGGAGATTTTCTGGCAGTATCGATATTCTCATTCTTCATGCATCTTTTGCTTTTTGCAGCTGTATACTTTGTAACCCTCATTGCCCAGATGCTTACAGGAAATATTCCTTTGGGATTCTGTGGCGCCTCCGTGCTTCTGCTTATAGAGCCGGTATGTTTTTACCTTTGCAGAAATCTGATGTCGCTGTTTTATCATACTTATATGGGGCGGGAAATTTATGATATGCTTCGGGAAGGTGTGGTTTCTCCCCTTTCGTTGTATATAGGGATGTACAAATCCGTTTCCTTGAAAAACATGGGTTTTGTCGATGTGAAGAATTATGGGGAAATATGGAAATATATGATATTGTTTTTGATTCAGATCATCCTGTATGGAAGCATTGCCTATATACTATATAGGAAAAGACCGGCTCAGACCGGAGGTAAGACAATGCTCTTTCCGAAAACAAAGCCGGTTATTAAATGTGTTATTATGATTCTGGGAAGTCTGGGTTTTGGTATTTTTCTGGCAAATTTTGACGAGAGATTGAAAGCATGGTATGGATTTTTCGGAGTGCTCTGCGGACTTCTGATTCTTCAGGTAGTATTGCAGACAATTATGGAGGGGGATTTTAAGGAATCCCTGAAAGGGAAAGGCGCTTTTGGCATTGCGGCAGTTGCTTCCCTTGCTGTTTTTGCGGTCTTTGTGTTTGATCTGACCGGCTTTGATTCTTATCTGCCAAAGGAGGAAAAAGTGGAAAGCTTTGCTTTTGTCCGTATGGGGGATTATTGTTATTATTTTTATAATGAAGATATGATTCCCATAGATTCCCAGGAGTATTTACTGGATAATATGAGAATTGAGGATGAAGAGGCTAAACGGATATTGTTATCAGAATTGAGACAGGCAATTGAAAATGATGAGTATTATTACAAGAAAGATGCCGGAAATGATGAAACAGGGACTGAGAAAGCGTTGCCGGCGGATGCGGAAACGGCTGCATCAGCTTATGAGGATGGGAACGACAGTGAAAGGGTTCATATTAAATTTCGTTTAACAAGCGGGAGAGAGGTTGTGCGCAGTTATGAACTTCCCCTTTATAGAATCAGAAACTGTTATTGTTATTTGTATGATCTGGAAGAATATAAAGAGACTGTTTACAGTGCCTTGAAAGGATATATTGCAGATGAGTTTTTAAATCGGGAAAACAATAATTATGCATATTATCATTCTTACCCTTATATGGCGGCAAGTGATGATAATACAAAAGACCCGGTTCTTGTGGAGAAGCTTTTCCTTGCCATGCAGTCGGATTTGAGAAACAGGACCGGCGAAGAGGTTATGACCGTGGCGCCTGTGGGAGAATTGACTATTGCGACCAACTATAAAAATATTCTGAAAGGCAGAAGCATTCATCTGGGCATACCGGTTTATGAGACGGATGAAGAGACGGTGGCGCTGTTAAAAGAGAACGGGTGGTTCCGCTCGGCGGATATAGACAAAGAGAGTGTCAGGGTTATCCGTATCTACCGGTATCAGGGGGACAGCTATCGCGAGAAAAGGAAAGTTTTGGAAATAGAACCGGGGGATTCGCTTTTTGATTCCGTAATAGAGGCCTTCTGCCTTACGGAAAGGCTTAATGATGTGGTAGATTCCGGCGCTTTTACGAAGCGAAGCTATTATGTTGAAATAGAGACAATAGACGGATACAGTTCCTATTCGGGTTTTCTGTTTCTGGACAAATTCCCGGAGGAACTGGAAAAGGCATTTGAGAACGTAGATTATGATGAAGAATTCCTTCCCGGTGTGGGATGAAAAGACAGATGAATAAAGCAGCATGAAAATGGAGCAGGGTCTGACGGAAAATCCGTCATGTCCTGCTCCATCTGCCGCTGGCGCCACAGGGAAGGATAAGTCCGGTGGAAGTAACCGGCAGTCCTATTTCCCCGGCTTCCACGCTGCCACCCAGACGTTCTGCTACAGCTGTGTGCAGCATATAGGAAAGAACGGCAGGCTGTAAGCCGGTAGTGTAGGAATTAATTAAGAAGAAAACGGAGTCCTGATGCAGGAGGCTGGCTGCCAGTTTTATAAAGGGATAAACGGATTCTTCTATTTTCCAGATTTCTCCTTTGGGCCCGCGGCCATAGGAGGGCGGGTCCATAATGATGCCGTCATAGGTGTTGCCCCGTCGGATTTCCCTTTCCACGAATTTGACGCAGTCATCCACCAGCCAGCGGATGGGAGCATCGGAAAGACCGCTGGCAGCAGCGTTTTCCTTTGCCCAGCCAACCATGCCCTTTGAAGCGTCCACATGGGTTACCGAAGCGCCGGCTTTGGCCGCGGAAACGGTGGCGCCGCCGGTGTAGGCAAAGAGATTCAATATTTTAAGGGGACGGTCTGCCCCTTTTATTTTTTCACTGCACCAGTCCCAGTTTACCGCCTGTTCGGGGAAAAGACCTGTGTGCTTAAAGCTGAAAGGCTTTAAATGAAAGGTCAGATCCCGGTAGCCAATGGTCCATTCCTTTGGCAGATTGTTAAATTCCCATTCTCCTCCGCCTTTATTGCTGCGATGGTAATGCCCGTTTTTCTGCTTCCAGGCAGGATGTCCGTGACCGGTGTCCCAGATTACCTGAGGGTCGGGACGCACCAGAATATAATTGCCCCAGCGTTCACATTTTTCGCCTGAACAGGTGTCTATTACTTCGTAATCTTTCCATTGATCCGCAATCCACATAATGAATCCTCCAATTATAAATCGTTCAATGTTTTGTATTAAAAGCCGAAATTGTTCTAAAGAGTATAGATTAAGCCGGGTTTCCGGCTGTCATACTTGTGTTATAAGTTCCTGAGGCAGACCGGCGGTAAATTCAGTTAATTCTCCCAGATAATCTATTCCGAATTTCAATAAAAGAAAATTCCGGATGAGAAAGAAACTGACCAGAATAGCCAGAAATGCCCAGAGAAATCCCAAATGAATGGTAAAGAATGCATCGCCGTGCTGGCGGATTAATTCAATCAGGGTTTTCAACCAATAATATATAAGCGAAACCGCCATAAAGAGCACAAGGGGATTACAAAGAAGAGATTGTACAAAACGCAGATGGAGCAGATGTTCCAAGGCTCTTGTGCCTCCGCAGCCCGGGCAGTAAAGATGGAAAAAGTTTTTTAAACTGCAGGGCGGGAAAAAAGCAGGATACTGCTTGGAGGCGGTAATATAGCCATATGCCAGAAAAGGAACCAGAAAGGTAAAAAGCGTTATTAATATGAAGTTATTTTTTTTAATATGTGCGTAATAATACATTTTTTTCTCCATGAACTAAAAGGGCTTGCTTTCTTTTCCGATTTTTCTGTCGCACGCTGCCCTGAAATTCTGTACTGCGGTCTGTCTGCACTAATAATGTACCTTATTTTTTTCTATTAGTCAAAGGAAGTTGAATTCTTTTGAAATGTAGTTTATAATATTTCTTATCAGCCGTAAAAGCGAGGATTGTATTTGTAATAAAAGAGACAGGAGTATGGCTTTAAGGAGTGTACATGGATAACAATCTGATGAATAATGGTAATTCTGATCTTAATCAGCAGTTTTATCAGCAGCCATTTGAACAGCCGCACTACCAGCAGTATGAACAGCCGCCTTATGAACAGTCCGGTTATCCTCAGGGAGATATTTATGCACAGCTTGGCGGAAAAAAGTCCCAGACAAAAGAACTTCTGGCTCTGGTTTTTGGCGTTCTGGCACTGCCCTTTTTGTGTTGCTGCCCCTTTCTGGGAATTGGATTGGGAATTGTCGCTATTGTTTTGGCCGTTCTTTCCAGAAATGATAATGACGGCAAGATGCCTGGAATGGCACTGGCAGGCCTGATTTGTGCTGTTACAGCAATCGCAATTCTTGTAATGGTGTACACAATTAAAGAAGAAGATGTAATGCATTTTTTAGATGCATTAGAAGACTTCTTTTAAGAAAGAGAAGGTAATTTAATTTTAAGGAGTGCGTATGGATAATAATATGATGAATCAGGGACAGGATAATACCGGTAATTTATACGGTCAGCCGGATGGAAATAATGGCGATAATATGAATGGTCAGCCGGGGATGGATAACGGTTATAATATGAATAGCCAGCCGGGGATGGATAACGGTTATAATATGAATAGCCAGCCGGGGATGGATAACG
>CAZDRM010000016.1:0-24094 GCA_964507745.1 uncultured Lachnospiraceae bacterium | reverse complement strand
TTGCAATGTGTTAAAGTTCGGGGATTTTGTTACCAAAAGCGGACGTAAGACCCCCTTCTTTGTCAATACGGGATTTTACCGTACCGGAGGACAGTTAAAGAAGTTAGGCGAGTATTATGCCAAAGCAATTCATGACAAATTCGGTCTGGACTTTGATGTGTTATTCGGACCGGCATACAAGGGAATTCCCCTGACTGTAGCCGCTACCATGGCAATCAGCGATCTGTACGGAAAGGACATTAAATACTGTTCCAACAGAAAGGAAGTCAAAGACCACGGCGATAAAGGCATTCTTTTGGGAAGTCCTATTGAAGACGGCAATAAGGTGTTATTGATTGAGGATGTTACTACTGCGGGAACTTCCATCGGAGAAACGCTCCCTATTATCAAAGCCCAGGGCGATGTAACGGTATGCGGTCTGGTAGTCAGCGTGGACAGATGCGAAAGAGGACAGGGAGAAAAGAGCGCTCTTACCGAAATTTCCGAAACCTACGGAATGGAGACAACGGCTATTGTAACTATGGAAGAAGTGGTGGAGCATTTGTATAACAGGCCTTATAAAGGCAAGGTATATATTGACGATACCCTGAAAGCGGCAATTGACGCATATTATGAACAGTATGGTGTAAAATAGAAAAAGGAGAGATGATATGGAAGAAAGAATTTATAAAACAATGACAAATTCCGGAGCATTAAACATTACAATCGGCATTATCACAATTGCGGCGGGAATTGCAGCAGGCGTGCTTTTGATTATCAGCGGAGCGAAACTTTTATCCGGTAAATCCGGACTGATATTTTAAGGGATAGAAAGATGCGCAAAAAGAGTTATATATTTACCAATAAAAGTCATTCAGACAGGGGAAAGGCATCCGCAGCGCTGGGTATCATTTCTTTTGTGTCCGTCTGTCTTGTTATATACATATCCTACAGTGAAGAAGGGGCTATGAATCCCAAGCTGGGGGCGGCGGCTGTTTTGGCTCTGCTGTTTTCCCTGATCGGAGAGGTTCTTGGCATTATGTCCCGAGTGGAAAAGGATAAGTTTTACTTATTTTCCAATATAGGACTTGTTTTTAATACTCTTGTCATTGCTTTTGTGGGATTTATATTATATTTAGGAGTGAATGGTATCTGATGGAAGAAAGATTTAGTTTATGTGTGGAAAGAATCAAAGAAATAAAATCAGAACCGCAGTTAAAGGAACCCTTTGGAAGCTACTTTGTGCAGGTGGCTTCTTTTCTTTTGGAAATTGCGGAGATTTATGAAAAAACGGCGAAAGAAAAAACTCTTTCAGCAGAAAATATTTGGAATAAAAAATCCAATGAAAAGCTGTACGGGGAATTGTTGGGAGAAAGTTATGTAAACTCATATACCAACCCTGCTTATGCAGACAGGCTCATGGGACAAAATTGGGGACGGCTTCTTTCCTTTGTGTATGGGGAAATGTTTTCCCTGCCTGCCTATGCAGCGGAAGAGGATTTGTTTGAAATCTTGATCCGTATGGAATGGTTTGTGGAAATATACTGCATTTTCACAGAATACATGGAGGAATGGAAGGAAGAGGCCCTCTATGATAGCGTCAGGGAATGCTGTTACTGGTTTTTGTATGACTATATGGATGTGGAAACGGAAAAAAGAGTGGGGGAGAAAGTGGAGCCCTCTTTTGATTTTGCCCTTCGGTTGATTATGGAAGCGGATCTGTCCGACCTCAGTTATCTGTACCGTTACGGGGAATACATTACGGATAACCAGATTGAAACGGCGAAGCTTTTAAATGAAATGCCGGAAGAGGAAATCGGGAAAATGGCGGACACCTATACGGAAGGCTACCGCATCGGATTTATAAAAGGCAATAAGGATCTGTCCAAAAAGAAAGTGGTAAATATCATTTACCCTATAGGATTTGAAAGAGTGGTAAAAAGAGCCATTGGAAATTTTGAGAAAATGGGTTTAAAGCCTACCCTGATGCGGAATTCCCGCAGCATTTTCCATAAACGGGGAGCAGGGGTAAACGGATATTACAGCAGCAGTCCAAACAGACAGTTTGAATATGACCACAGAGAGGACGACGGGCTGTTCCTGGACAAAAAGCTGGTTAACCGGAAGCTGGAGGTATTGAAGGAAGCTTATATTAAATATGAGGATATTTCGGCAAAGCACGGGGGACCGGCATTGATTGAGGTGTTCGGGGAAAAGAACTTTTTACCTGAGGATAAGCCGGAAGCCTGCACATATAATGAGAAACAGCAGCAGCTAACGGTAAATTACGCTGTAGAGATGGGAAAGATTGTAAATTCCTATATACCGGGAGAGGAAAGAAGCTTTACCATTATTGCTTATCCCATTCCTGAAATCGGAGAGGCTTACAGGGAAATTATGAAGGATACCATTGCCCTGAATACTCTTCCCTATGAGCAGTATGAAAATGTGCAGCAGATACTCATCGATGCCCTCGACAGGTGTGAATATGTCCGCGTGCTGGGCATGAACGGGAACAGGACGGATTTAAAAATTGAGTTATGTAAACTTGATAATCCGGATAAAATGACCAAATTTGAAAATTGCGTGGCAGATGTGAATATTCCTGTAGGGGAGGTGTTTACCTCTCCTGTATTAAAAGGCACGGAAGGAGTGCTTCATGTAAAAAGGGTTTATTTAAGGGATCTATCCTATGAAAATCTGGAAATTACCTTCAAGGACGGTATGGTGGATCGGTATGGCTGCACCAATTATGAGGACGAGGAACAGAACCGGAAATATATAAAGGATCATGTATTGCAGCATCATAACTCTGTCCCAATGGGAGAGTTTGCCATAGGAACCAATACCACAGCCTATGTTATGGGAAGGAAATACGGCATTGAAGATAAGCTGCCTATTCTGATTGCGGAAAAGACAGGCCCCCATTTTGCAGTAGGAGATACCTGTTACTCCCATGGAGAGGATGTGGCGGTGTTCAATCCCGATGGCAAGGAGATCATAGCCAGGGATAATGAGATTTCCATTCTCAGAAAGGATGAGGAAAACAAGGATAAGGCATATTTCCAATGCCATACGGATATTACGATTCCCTATGACGAGCTTGGGCGTTTATATGGTGTGACAAGTGAGGGAGAGGAAATTTCCCTGATAGAAAAGGGCAGATTTGTACTGCCGGGGACGGAAATGCTCAACGAGGCTTTCGGGGAATGAAAATTTTGCAAAACAGTTGCACATGCTTTTTATTTCTTGTAAACTATAAACGGTGTATTTTGTAAACAGTATGAATCAATTGTTGTGATTTGATTCACTGTTATGACTTATGAAAAAGGAGAGGTTTTATGGCACAAGTAGGTATTGTTATGGGCAGCGATTCAGACATGCCCGTTATGAGCAAGGCTGCAAATATTCTGGAGGAACTGGGAGTTTCCTATGAAATGAAGATTATTTCCGCTCACAGGGAACCGGATGTGTTTTTTGAATATGCAAAGAGCGCAGAGGAAAAAGGGTTCAAGGTTATTATTGCGGGAGCAGGCATGGCGGCGCATCTGCCGGGCATGTGTGCGGCAATTTTCCCTATGCCGGTTATCGGCATTCCCATGCATACAACCTCTTTAGGGGGAAGGGATTCCCTGTATTCCATAGTCCAGATGCCTTCGGGAATTCCCGTTGCCACCGTTGCCATTAACGGAGGCGCTAACGCGGGACTTTTGGCAGCAAAGATTCTGGCTGTTTCGGATGAAATATTACTCAACAGGTTAAAGGATTATTCTAAAAAGCTGAAGGAGCAGGTTGAGGCAAAGGATGCAAAGCTTCAGGAAGTGGGATATAAAAATTATTCCAAATAAAGAATTGGTGCAGAGAATTCTTTAACAATCGGAATCAGAAAAGTAACCGGAAGTTAACCATGATTTTATGGAAGAATTCAGTAATTCAGTATTTATTAACAAAAAGACAGGACAGAGGAGAAATCAGAATGGATTATAAAAAAGCAGGCGTTGATATAGAAGCGGGATACAAGTCCGTTGAGCTGATGAAAAAGCATGTAAAAGAGACCATGAGGCCGGAGGTGCTGGGCGGTCTGGGAGGATTCTCGGGAGCCTTTTCCATGGAGAACTTCAAAAATATGGAAAAACCCACATTGGTTTCCGGTACAGACGGTGTAGGAACTAAATTAAAACTGGCTTTTTTGTTGGACAAGCATGACAGCGTGGGAATTGATTGTGTGGCAATGTGTGTCAACGATATTGCCTGTGCAGGCGGCGAGCCGTTGTTTTTCCTGGACTATATTGCCTGTGGCAAAAACGTTCCCGAAAAGATTGCCGATATTGTAAAGGGCGTTGCAGACGGCTGCAAGCAGTCCGGGGCCGCTTTGATTGGCGGAGAAACTGCGGAGATGCCGGGCTTTTATCCGGAGGATGAATATGACCTTGCAGGCTTTGCGGTAGGCGTGGTTGATGAAAAGAATTTAATTACAGGCGCGGATATCAAGCCGGGAGATGTTTTAATCGGAATGGCAAGCTCCGGCGTGCACAGCAACGGTTTTTCCCTTGTGAGAAAAGTGTTTGAAATGACAAAGGAAAGTCTTAATACATATTATGACGAATTGGGAAAGACTCTGGGAGAAGCTTTGATCGCACCTACCAAGATTTATGTAAAGGCTTTAAAGAGCGTAAAAGAGGCAGGAGTTACCATGAAGGGCTGCAGCCATATTACAGGCGGCGGATTTTATGAGAATATTCCCCGTATGATGCCGGAAGGCGTCCTCGCAGCAGTAAAGAAGGACAGCTATGAGGTGCCCCCTATTTTCAAGCTTTTACAGCAAAAGGGTCAGATTGAAGAAAAGATGATGTATAACACATATAATATGGGTATCGGCATGGTTTTGGCAGTTGATGCCGCAGATGTTGATAAAACCATGGAAGCCATAAAGGCGGCAGGAGAGCAGCCTTATGTGATCGGCGCTGTGGAAGCAGGAGAAAAGGGTGTTAAATTATGTTAAAGGTTGTTGTTTGCGTATCCGGCGGCGGAACCAATCTGCAGGCGGTTATGGATGCTATAGATAAGGGAGAAATTACCAATGTGGAAATTGCAGGGGTAATCAGCAATAATCAGAATGCCTTTGCCTTGGAGAGAGCCAGGAAAGCGGGAATCCCGGCCTTTTGCATATCCCCAAAGGATTTTGAAGACAGGGCGGCTTTCCATAAGGCTTTGCTTGAAAAGGTCAATGAGCTGACTCCCGATTTGATTGTGCTTGCAGGATATCTTGTAACCATTCCGGAGGAGATGATAGAAGCCTATCAAAACCGGATTATCAATATTCATCCCTCGTTGATACCGTCATTCTGCGGCGTGGGATATTACGGATTAAAGGTTCATGAAGGCGCTCTGGCGAGAGGGGTAAAAATTTCCGGTGCAACGGTTCACTTTGTGGATGCGGGAACGGATACAGGCCCCATTATTTTCCAGAAGGCTGTGGAAGTAAAGCCTGATGATACGCCTAAGACGTTACAACAGCGGATCATGGAAGAAGCGGAGTGGAAGATTCTGCCCAAGGCTATTGATTACATTGCCAACGGGAAAATTAAAATCGTAGATAACCGGGTAATAGTCGAAGAGTAAGTAGACGATAACTGGAGAGCAAACGTGTAATAGTCGAAGAGTAAGTAGACGATAACTGAAGAGCAAACATGTAATAGTCGAAGAGTAAGTAGACGATAACTGGAGAGCAAACGTGTAATAGTTGAAGAGTAGCCGGATAAGAATCAAAGAATAAGCAGATAAGAATCGAAGCGTATCAAATAATAATTGTTCAGCAATAAGGAGGAAGTATGAAGGTACTGATAGTAGGAAGCGGCGGAAGAGAGCATGCTATAGCCATGTGTGTAAAGAAAAGCCCTAAGGTGGATGAGATTTACTGCGCACCGGGAAATGCGGGAATCGGAGAGGTTGCAGAATGCGTTCCCATCGGAGCCATGGAATTTGATAAAATCGTTTCCTTTGCAAAGGAAAAAAGCATAGATTTGACCATCGTGGGCATGGATGACCCCCTAGTAGGCGGTCTGGTGGATGAATTGGAGGCGGCGGGAGTCCGCACCTTCGGACCAAGGAAGAATGCGGCTATTCTGGAAGGCAGTAAGGCATTTTCCAAGGATTTGATGAAAAAGTACAATATTCCTACGGCAGCCTATGAAAATTTTGACGACCCTGAAAAAGCGCTGGAATATCTGGAGAAAGCTTCTTTCCCCATTGTATTGAAGGCCGACGGTCTGGCTCTGGGCAAAGGCGTTTTAATCTGCAATACTTTGGAAGAAGCAAAAGACGGCGTTAAGTCCATTATGGAAGATAAAAAGTTCGGTTCCGCAGGAAACAGAATGGTAATCGAAGAATTTATGACGGGACGGGAGGTCAGCGTCTTATCCTTTGTGGATGGTAAAACCATTAAGATCATGTCCTCCGCCCAGGACCACAAACGGGCAAAGGACGGAGACCAGGGCTTGAATACCGGAGGAATGGGAACATTTTCCCCAAGTCCTTTTTATACAGAAGAAGTGGATGAATTTTGTAAAAAGTACATTTATCAGGCAACGGTTGACGCTTTGGCGGCAGAAGGCAGAGAATTCAAAGGCGTTATCTTCTTTGGACTTATGTTAACCCAAAAAGGTCCCAGAGTGCTGGAGTACAATGCCAGATTCGGGGATCCGGAGGCACAGGTGGTACTGCCCAGGATGAAAAATGACATCATTGAAGTGGTGGAAGCGTGTATTGACGGGACATTGGATAAGGTGGACCTTCAGTTTGAGGACAATGCTGCGGTCTGTGTAGTGCTTGCTTCTGACGGTTATCCTGTATCCTATGAAAAGGGCTTCCTTATTACAGGACTGGAAAGGTTTGAGGAACAGGATGATTATTTTGTGTTCCATGCGGGCACCAAAAAGACGGATGAGGGCTTTGTTACAAACGGAGGCCGTGTTCTTGGGGTAACCGCTAAGGGCGCTGATTTAAAGGAAGCCAGAAAGAAGGCTTATGAGGCCACCGAGTGGATCGGTTTTGACAATAAGTATATGCGCCACGATATAGGAAAGGCTATTGATGAGGCGTAGCGGGCAAAGAGAAGAATCAGAAAAGGGAAAGTCTTTTGTCCTGCCGCGAGGGAGCGGCGGGATGAGGGACTTTTTATATATGAATATCCTTTAGGCGGCTGCATATTTATAAGGAAAGATGTAAATACAATATATGGTAAAGGAAGGTTATTAAATTTTTATAATAATACCATATTTTGGTTGACGGTTTTTGGAGCCGATAGTATGATGAATATGTGTAAATATGCGTTTGCAACAGGATAATTATAATACGAGAGTAAACAATAGTATTAATAGAAAGCAACAACCAGGAGAGGAGACCTTATGTTTGGAAAGTTGTTACAAAAGGGAAGTACATGGGCGGCAGGAATTTTGCTGGCTGTGTGTGTGATTTTTGGCACATGTGCCAATGATGTCTACGGAGGAGCGGTCAATAATCCCGATTCCGAGGCGGGAGAAAACGGGGGAGCGGTTCAGTCCTCCAATGCTCATTTAAAATCTTTGAGCGTTGACCCGGGAACACTAACGCCGGAATTTTCGCCGGAGGTAACCAATTATACAATTAATGTTTCGGAAGATGTGGATACGATTTCCGTTGCCTGCAGTGTGGAAGAGACCACTTCCAATGTTATAGAAGCAGGCGGGTTTAAAAGACTGCAGCCGGGAAGCAACAGCGCCCATGTAACGGTGCAGGCGGCAGACGGCTCCAAGCTGACTTACAATTTTACAATCAACCGGGGTTCGGCATCAGGCATTGAAGAAGAGGCCGGGACGGATGATCAGCAGGAGTCTCAGACAGCCCCTGATACTGATACGGATTCCCCTGCAGAAGCAGACGGACCCACAACATCCGGTATGGTAACCGGAGGGGCCGTTACAACCAGCGCGGGAGCCGATGCGGTGGGAGGAACGGTTCCGGGAGCAACGACGCCTGCAAGCATTGATCCTGTTACAAACAGGATTCCCATAGGGGGAGAGTCTATTTATGCTTCTTTCCAGATAAATCTTACTTATCCTCAGGAACTGCTACCCCAAGGATTTACGCCGGAAACCTACAATTATAAAGGAATCGATGTGCAGTCCGCATATTTTGCGGCAGGAAATATCCGTCTGCTCTATCTGACAACGGGAGACGGAACCAGCTCTGATTTCCGTATTTATTATGATGATACGGACAGCTTTTTAGATCTTCTTCAGCTGAAAGGCATTGACGGTAAATTTATTATGCCGGTCAGATATGAGGCACAGATAAAGATTCCGGATAACTATACGGGAACTTATCTGCCTTGGGAAAATAAAGTAGTATCGGCATATATCTATACCGAGTTAACGGGTAAGCCTGTCACAACGCCGGGACAGGAGGAGGAAGCTTCTGACGAACAGGAAGAAGAACCGGTAAATGTGGAAGATTTAGATGAAGATGTGGAATTCTATCTGCTTTATGCTGTTAACAATGAAGGAACGGAAGGCTTCTATTTATATGATATCGTAGAGGGAACCTATCAGCGTTACGTAGAGAGGGATACCTCTTATGAACTGGATCAGTCCTATTTTAAATATAAGGATGTTGCCCACAAGAGATTTGCAATTATGTGCGTTATGGCGTGCCTCTTATTGATTGCCGTATTCTGCATTATAAATCTGATTATGCAAAACAGGGAATTGAAAGCGGATTTAGGAGAAGATGAAGGGGAAGACGGAGACGAGGAAGAATTAAAAGAGTATGTTCCGAAGAGAAGCAAAAGAATCAGGGAAGACAAAGACGATGACGCAAAAGATGGAAAGCCTGTGACAGAAACTGCCAAAAAGGCGGAAAAAAGACCGGTAACAGAAACTGTAAAAAAGGCAGAGAAAAAGCCTGTGAAAGAAGCGGACAAACGGGCAGAGAAAAAGCCGGAAGAGGAAAAGGCTAAACAGGCAGAAAAGAAGCCGGAAGCCGAAAGCCTTAAGCGGGCGGAGAAAAAGCCGGAGAAAAAAACGGCAGTGGAACCCGTTAAAAAGGCTGCTCAAAAGCCTGTGAAGGAAGGGACTAAAAAATCTGTAAAGGAAACGGAAATAGATGCATCTTCTCTGGAGGAGAAGATTATCAGCCAGCTTCAGCTTGACGTCGATGTATTGTCCCAATCCAATGAAAGACCCAGAGAGACTAAGGCGGAGCAGGAGAGAGTAAGACCTGCAAGAAAGCAGTCCAATTTTAAAATGATCAATTTAACAAGAGAGCCGGAATCCAGCGCTTTGGATGACGATTTTGAATTTGAATTTATCAATCTGGAGGATGATTAGGCAAAATGATGGAAATGGAGGATAACCAATAATGGCATATACTGATAATGCCAAATCGGCATTGACGTTTGCAAAAAGAATGGCAAAGACGACGGGACAAAACTATATCGGTACGGAGCATATCCTTTTAGGGCTTTTAAAGCAGCAAAGCGGAGTTGCAGCTAAAATTCTGCAGAATCACGGAGTGACCCTGGAGAAGGTTTTGGAAGTTATCAGGGAGTTGATCGCGCCTTCGGGAGCGGTATCCATACTGGAAAGAGACGGCTATTCTCCCAGAGCAGTCCAGATTCTGGAGGAAGCGGATAAACAGGCGGCGAGATTTCATTCTTCGGAAACAGGAACGGAACATATTCTGCTGTCAATCATTAAAGAAGGAGACAATATAGCGGCAAGGCTTTTGTATACATTGGGCGTAAGTCTTCAAAAGATGTATGTGGATACCCTGATTGCCATGGGAGAGGATGCGGGTCTGGCAAAGGAGGATTTAAATCCCAAGAAAAAGAAAAATCCCACCAAGACCCTTGACCAGTACAGCAGGGATTTAACAAAGCTTGCCAGAGAGGAAAAGCTTGATCCTGTTATCGGCAGAGAAAGTGAAATCTTAAGGGTTATACAGATTTTAAGCAGAAGGACCAAAAACAATCCATGTCTCATCGGAGAGCCGGGGGTGGGTAAAACCGCCATTGCCGAGGGGCTTGCCCTGCGTATCGCGGGCGGGGATGTTCCGCCTACCATCATTAAGAAAAGAGTGGTAACCCTGGATTTATCCGCTATGGTTGCGGGAAGCAAATACCGTGGCGAATTTGAAGAAAGAATCAAGAAGGTTATCGGAGAGGTTATTGAAGACGGCAATATCATTCTGTTTCTGGATGAAATCCATACCATTATCGGCGCGGGAGGCGCAGAAGGAGCAATTGATGCTTCCAATATTTTAAAACCGTCCCTGGCAAGAGGGGAAATCCAGTTAATCGGCGCTACAACCATTGAGGAATACCGCAAATATCTGGCAAAGGATGCGGCTCTTGAGCGGAGATTCCAGCCGGTCAATGTGGAAGAGCCTACGGTAGGGGAAGCTGTTGAGATTTTAAAGGGAATCAAACAAAAGTATGAGGACCATCATCAGGTAACCATTTCCGATGAAGCAATTGAGGCAGCGGTTAAGCTGTCCAAGCGTTATATTAACGACAGAAATCTGCCGGATAAGGCCATCGATCTAATTGATGAAGCGGCGGCGGCTTTACGGCTGAAAGGCATGAATCTTCCTGAAAAATGCAGGGAGCTGGAGGAACAGATCAAGACCATGGATTTACAGATTGAACGTTCCTTCAAATTTGATGCCTTTTCCCAGGCCCATGAAATAAAATTAAAACAGGATGAACTCATAAAGAAATATAACCGATTGAAGGAAAGACATGAAAAGAAAATGACCGACCGCAGTCTGGTAGTAGGAGAAAACCATATTGCGGATGTGGTTTCCATGTGGACCAAGATTCCTGTAAGCAAGCTGGCGGAGAAGGAAAGCGAACGTCTTTTAAGGCTGGAGTCCATTCTTCACAAGAGAGTGATAGGTCAGGAGGAGGCTGTTACTGCGGTGGCAAAGGCTATGCGCAGGGGCAGGGTAGGTCTTGCCGACCCTAACAAACCCATTGGTTCCTTCCTGTTTTTAGGTCCTACCGGCGTGGGGAAGACGGAGCTCAGCAAGGCCTTAGCAGAGGCAATGTTCGGCTCGGAAAGCGCCCTTATAAGAGTGGATATGTCCGAATATATGGAGCCTCATTCCGTTGCCAAAATGATCGGTTCGCCTCCGGGATATGTGGGCCATGACGACGGGGGACAGCTCAGTGAAAAAATCAGGAGAAATCCTTATTCCGTAGTGCTTTTCGATGAAATAGAAAAAGCGCATCCGGATGTGTTTAATATTCTGCTGCAGGTGTTGGATGAAGGACATATTACCGATTCCAAGGGCAGAAAGGTCAACTTCAAGAATACGATTCTGATTATGACCTCCAATGCAGGGGCGTCCCGCATTATAGAGCCCAAGAATCTGGGATTTGCCGCAGCCACCACGGAAAAGCAGAATTATGAAAAGATGAAGGACGGCGTTATGGAGGAAGTAAAGCGTCTGTTTAAGCCCGAATTCATTAACAGGATTGATGAGATTATGGTATTCCATCAGCTGACCAAGGAGGACATGAAAAAGATTGTTACCCTTCTTGGTAAGAACCTGTGTAACCGCGCAAGGACACAAATGGATATTGATCTGACTCTGACAGCATCTTTAAAGGATTATATTGTGGATAAATATACTGATTTGAAGATGGGAGCAAGACCGCTTAAAAGAGCGATTCAGACGGAAATTGAAGATGCTCTGGCAGAGGAGATCCTTGCAGGAAAAATCCGGGCAAAGAATAAAGTCAGTGCAGGCGTACACGATAAAAAAGTGACTTTTACAGTAAAGGAATAGTATTTACCAGAGGACAAAAATAAGGTATACTTAAGATAGTCGCAAAAGATGTTTTACGGGTATATCAAAACAGGAGGATATAGACATGGCAGTTGTAGAACAATTAATTCGTTCAGAGCAAGACGGTTCCGTGAGCTTTGGAAACCACACCCTGACAACAAAGGCAAAGCTGGAGGATTTTCCCCATGGAGGAGACCTTTATAAGGTAAAAACCTTCCAGACTATGACAAAGCTGGAAAAAAACGGAATGTTTTTATATGAATCGGTGCCGGGAACCAGTGTCAATGAGTTGAAAGAGACTGCTGAAGGAATGAATTTCAAGGTTGAAGGCAGTGAAGATGCACAGATTACCCTGGGATTAAAGGATGATACAGAATATGAGGTTTTCGTAGGCGGCGAGAGCATCGGCAAGATGAAGACCGGATTTGGCGGAAAGCTGAGCCTTAGCGTGGAGCTTGTTGATATGGGCGAAGTAGATGTAAAGGTAACAGAGGTATAGATATGGCAAAGGGAAAAGCGACCAGCGCTTTCTTTTGTCAGAACTGTGGCTATGAATCTTCTAAATGGATGGGTCAGTGTCCGGCCTGCCGTACGTGGAACTGCTTTGTGGAAGAGCGGATCACGGCAAAGAGCAGTCCGGCAGCAGGCAGCGCAAAGGCAGCTTCTTCGGGAAGAAAGCCGGTGAAACTTAAATCGGTTACCAGCGGTAAGGAAGAGCGATTTGCAACTGAAATTGAAGAGTTTGACAGGGTGTTAGGGGGCGGCATTGTCCCCGGTTCCCTGACATTGGTAGGTGGAGATCCCGGTATCGGGAAATCCACTTTACTTTTACAGGTCTGTCAGAAGCTGGCGGCAAAAGGAAAAGAAGTATTATACATATCGGGCGAAGAGTCTCTGGCACAGATTAAGATGCGGGCGGACAGGATCGGAGATTTTACAGAGCATTTTAAACTGCTTGCGGAAGTAAATCTGGGAACTATTTCGGATGTGGTAAAGTCCGAGAAGCCGGAGGTGCTGATTATTGATTCCATTCAGACCATGTACAATGAGGAAGTCAATTCGGCGCCGGGAAGCGTTTCCCAGGTAAGGGAATCCACGGGGATTCTTATGCAGCTTGCCAAGGTGGAAAATATTGCCACCCTGATCGTGGGACATGTGACAAAAGAAGGCACCGTGGCGGGTCCCAGGGTTTTAGAGCATATGGTGGATACGGTTTTGTATTTTGAGGGAGATAAGCAGGATATTTACCGCATTTTGAGAGGAGTAAAGAATCGCTTTGGCTCCACCGATGAAATCGGTGTTTTCGAGATGGGAGAGGCAGGGCTGATTCAGGTTAAGAATCCTTCCGAGTTTTTAATAAGCGGAAAGCCGGAAGGTGCAAGCGGTTCGGTGGTAACCTGCTGTATGGAAGGAACAAGACCCATGCTTTTAGAGGTTCAGGCATTGGTCTGCGATACCAATTTCCAGATTCCCAGAAGGCAGGCTACAGGCTGTGATTTTAACAGAATGAATCTGTTAATGGCGGTTATTGAGAAACGGATGCGGATGCCCTTGGGAAGAGAAGACGCCTATGTGAACTTTGCCGGCGGCATGAGGATATTTGAACCGGCAACGGACCTGGCAGTGGTTATGGCTTTGGTCTCCAGTTTCCGCAATAAGCCCGTTGATGATAATATGCTGGTATTCGGCGAGGTAGGACTGAGCGGAGAGGTCAGAGGCGTGGCTATGGCAAAGCAGCGCATACTGGAAGGAAGAAAGCTGGGATTTACAAGCTGCGTTGTGCCTTACGCCAATGCAAAGCAGCTGACGGATGTGGAAGGAATTAAGATTTATACTGTGAAAAACATTATGGAGGCAGTGAATATCATTCATGATTGAGGCATTTAAAAGCGGGAATGATATGGAGTATTTTGGGCCTTTGTGAAAACGTCGAATTTTGACAGAAAAGCAAGATAGTACAATTTGTGAGCAAAATATTTGTAGAAAATCATGTCTTCAGAATATATACTGATTATAGTTTAACGAGAGTTAAACTTGCTAATTAGCAATTCCGGAAGAATTCCCCTTTTACACAAACAGGTAAGCTGAGAGCGTAAGCTTTCAGCTTATTTGTTTGTGGATAAAAAATGAATTTATATGATTAAGTGATAATCAAAAAGAGATGTTAGTATCGTTAAATCAAATTATACTGAAGATAAGATGAAAAGGAATTTTGAACTATCATTGAAAACATTATATGAATAAGCTATAATTGTGTACAATGGTATTTAAAAGAAATAGTGGAAAAATGGTATAGAATAAAAGGGATAAGGTATTTATGAAGGATTTTCTGAAATTATTAAGAGTAACACATTATATAAAAAATCTTCTTGTATTAATTCCGCTTTTTTTCTCTAAAGAAATATTTATTCAGGAAAGACTGGTTTTTGCATTACTTGGCATTATCTGTTTTAGTTTGGTATCATCAGCAATTTATATTTTGAATGATATACAGGATACTGAAAAGGATAGGAAGCATTCTGTAAAAAGGAATAGACCTATCGCAAGTGGAAGAGTCAGTAAGAAAATAGCTATTGTAATTCTTTTATTATGTTTAGTTATTTCTGCAGGTTTGTCAATTTTACTGCTAAAAACAAAAGGCATTTCAATTTTAGTTATTTATTTTTTGTTAAATGTAGCATATAGTCTAGGTTTGAAAAACAAGCCAATTATAGATGTATTCATTTTGGCATCTGGTTTTTTATTACGCATTATTTACGGAGGAATTCTTACAGATGTAGAAGTGTCAAAATATTTGTATTTGGTTGTTATTGCGGCTGCGCTTTTTATGGGTTTGGGAAAAAGAAGAAACGAGCTAAAGGGACAGAAAGACACAAGGGAAGTTCTACGTTATTATACAGAGGCTTTTCTTGATAAAAATGCCTATATATGCCTTACCTTAATTATTGTTTTTTATACATTATGGACAGTGGAATCGGAGAATTCCCTTACGGTATGGACGGTGCCTCTGGTTATTGCTATTTTAATGAAGTACAGTCTGGATATTGAAGGGGAATCGGATGGAGATCCAATTGAAGTTCTCCTTCATGATAAAATACTGGTTATTCTGACACTTTTATATGGAATAGCTATTTTTGCAGTATTGTATGTGTTATAGAAGGGATATGGGGAATGAATATCAAAAAAGAAATTAAAAAACTGAAGCCTTTGGAATTGTGTCTGCTTATTATTTTTGCTGCTCAATTGCTAATGGTGTTATACTTTAATATTGCTTTGTTAGGAGAGCATATGGGATATGATTCCTCATGGTCTTATCTAAAAGCAAGCCTAATCTGGAAAGAAAAATCATTGATTTCTGGTGTGTGGAATGATCAGACAAATGTTTTTTTAGACAGTTCTATGTCGTTAGCTTCTCTTTTATATGGAATAACAGGTAACTTATTGGTGTCATATGGTATTGCCAACAGTATTGTTTTAGCAGGACTGATATGGTGTATGTCCGGCATTATAAAAGATTTACTAATGGAAAGGAGTATACAGTTAATTAGTGTAAATCTAATGATTTGCCCTTATTTGGTAAACGGTTTTGGTATACACAATGATCTGGGATATTTTAATTGTCTCATTAGTGGTCCGGCATTTTACAGTGTCAGGGTTTTGTTATTTTTAATGATTATAAGGGTGTTTATCAATATACAAAAAGGGAATAAATTGCCCTTTTGTATGGTTTTATCATTATTTTTATGTATATTGACAGGGATATCAAGCGGAATATTTATAACAGTAATTTTGCTGTTTCCATGTATTATGTATCTTATAGAAGTTGTTTTGATAGATAATACACTGTCAGGATTAAAACGACCGGAGGCGGTCTACATTTATGTATGTTTATTTTGCAGCTTGTTAGGGAAAATGATTGGAGAACGTCTGTTAGGTATATCGGTAATTGATACTACCAGAACATGGGTCAGTATTGAAAAAATATGGACTAATATCGGATCGGTAATACAGGGAGTTATGGTAATGCTGGGAATTTTACCTGTATTTGATACGGAAATATCAATTTTAACTAAAGAGGGAATTTACAGAGTATTTCCGCTGCTCATTTTTACAGTTGTGGTCATTGCCTTTATTTTCTGCATGACCAAATGTTTGAAAAACTTAAAAAATGAAGATCGAAAACTGTTGTTTTTCTGTAATATTGTAGTTTGCAATTTTATTATTTTCAGTTTGTTTAATTGTACATATGGTGGGACTGAAAGTTTGTTCGAGGTCCGGTATCTGATTTGTGCCTATATGGCAATGATCATTTTAGCAGGGTATTTTTTAAGCAGACTGGATAAAAAGATGTTGTATTCCCTATGTCTGGAAGGTGCACTGATTTTTGGCATATTAGGAACAGATATCATATCGGACTATAAGTATATTAATACTACCAATGATTTCATGCAAATGTCTGAGATTAAAGAAATTGTGGAAACAACAGATGCAGAGCTGGTTTATTTCTGGGGGAATTCCCTTAACATATTAGGGAGAAATATGCGGGTATATGATTTATCCAGAATATATAAGTCCATAGCTGATACAGGAGGATATCTCCATTGGGGTGACTATTTATATTATGAAAATACGGGGGACTATACCGGACCCACTGTCATGATTGTAGATTTGGCAGGTACGACAATTTCGGAGGAGGTTTTAAACCATTATAGTCTCATAGGAACAACGGATATAGTAAATATATATTATTGTCAGGATAATCCTATTGATTTTGGTATAGGAGGACAATGAGTTATGAGAATTTGTTTTTAGGGCTTGCACAAGTAAAGCATGATATGCTATAATCATTTTCGGTGGTTATAGAGAGGAATAGTACAGCGGTAGTGCGGCGGTCTCCAAAACCGTTAACGGGGGTTCGATTCCCTCTTCCTCTGCTAAAGAACTCCTGAAAACCTTATGGATTTGGTTTTCAGGAGTTTTTATATTATATAATATAGAATCAACAGTTAAGTCCAAATAAAATCAGATATGTATTAAGATTTACTTAAAGTACTTCTTAATTCGCTGATTTCATCCTGCTGCATCTGTACCATTTTAATTAAATAAGGAACTAATTTTGAATAATCAATTCCAATTGCTTCAATGGACTTTTCGTCGTCATCCGCACAATTAATATCGCCGATCACACAAGAGGGGATGATGGGAGCAACATCCTCAGCCAGCAATCCTCTGCATCCGGTACCGTTTTCTTTGTTTTTATAGTCGTATGTTACAGGATTGAGTAACAAAATTTTTCTGGCTTCTTCTTCGGACATTTCTTCAATGTTCTTTTTGATTCTTTTAGATGAAGACTGGACAAAATTAGAAGCATGGATGGGGGCTCTGGCTGTGTTAGTGTTATTTGATACATAACATGATCCGGCAGTAATAAGATAGGTATCTGCCTGTTCGCTTCCGATTGTACATTGTCCGCCAGACTCCATGATAAATTTACATTTCCAATTTTCCCAATCACTAAAAAGATAAATGCCAGAACCGGTAGCAATTCCTAATTTGGGTTTTAAGGCTAAACATCCTGGGATATTTCTGTCTCCGATATAAACATCGTCTCCGACTAAATTCCAGGTATTATTTGCAAAATTTAATGCACCTGACATGGTTCCACCCGATTTCAAAATAAAATCGGAAGCGTGTTTATTATCTACAGTATCAGAATTACCGCCATTTGCCGGAAGCGTTGTTGGAATTGCTACTGTTTTTGCGGTGCTGCCGTCATAGGTCCCTGTAACTCCACCTGTAAAGGTAAGCTGTTTAGGATTTTTAAGAGAATTAGGCTTGTTGAATAAGTCATTGTAATCCCCGGAAAAAGCGTTATTTCCAACTTCTTCAATAGCAGTTTGGACATTAGTAGCGGCGAGGTTTGTCCCAGCATTGTCGAAAGCGATAGAACATGCATTTTCCAAAACAAATCCCTCATCGTCGGTTATATAGTATACAGTTCCGTTGTTTTTTTCTTCTTCGCTTAAAGCGTCATATTCGGCGTTGGTTAATTCTTTGCCTTTGCCAACCTGATTGATGCTTTCCGTTAAAGTTGTATCTGTAATATTTCCGTTTTCATCCACCATATTGACCGTGTCGGAAGAAGTGAAATAGGAAATAAGCTGATAGCCATCAGTGGTTTTTAAGTATTTTTTGAATTTTTTATAGCCTGAAAGAATGCTCATTTTGTCCTCCTTAATGTTTAATAGCTTTATTTCAAAATTTATATATTATTTTGTATATACTTTTACAATGGTTGATAATTGTGAAAAATGTTGATGAGATAAACAGCAATTTAAGCGAAAAACTTGGCAAGGTCGCTTTTAATACCGACAATATCGCAAAACAAATTGGAAAAGGCGGATTACCTTACACATGTGAATCGGATTATCTAATGGTTGTATCAAGATTTGAATGTGCTTCTAGCGACCAAGAAGTACACATTCGAATCAATAATATAAATATGGTGTCAAGCAATAGTTCTACAGTTACTTATGGATTTGTATTACCAGTAAACAAAGGAGATATAGTTTCGGCGAATAATATAGATTACATAAGTTCAAGGACTAGATTTTCTTTTTGGAAAACTAAATAGATGGTAACACAAAGTGTTACTATATTCTGAAAACTATGCAATCCTTTTCCACATATAACATGTAATGTATGGCTGTAAAATACTTATAGTTTCATTTTCCGTAGAATTTCGCCTTGTATTACTGGATGTCGCATTGTTATATACTGAATTAGATGAATGAAAATAGAGTTTTGACATTTTCCCTGTAGTCCTTGGAGCTTCATTATGTGAGGCCGCATAAAATGCATTTCCATCAAATCCTGTTAAAGTATAATGATTGTGGGTATTAGTTTTTGCCCCACCAGTTATATCTGCAATGCTAAAAAGGTTATCTGTGGTATTTACGCCCACCGGCACCCTGCCAGCTCCCCACGCAACCCAAGTGCCTCCAAAAAATTCAGATGGATTTGTCGCTGCGACATTCATATAAATGCTGCCGATTGGGTAAATCTTATCAAATAAAATTTGACCAAAATTGCTGTTTATCTCAGCAACATCACTTTTTATCTCTTCAATTGCTTCCTGAACATTAGTTGATTCAAGATCTGTATCAGCGTTATCAAAAGCCACAGACCTTGCGTTTTCCGTACTTCCGGCAAATAATATACCGTTTTTATAAATCTTTCCCATATATCTTTCCTCCCGAATTAGTATTCTAACAGCCAGAAAGAACCGTCTTCCTGTTCAGTGGGTTCTTCCGGTAAGATTGTTTCGCCATTGCCTTCTGTACCTTTGGACATCTGCCACCAGTTTTCATTATCGTGCACAGGGGCAATTCCTGTTACGGCTTTTAATGCGCAGAAGGTACTTCCTTTATATGTAACGCAATCTTTTTCCTCGTAGGTTGTCAGCTCGTCGTAATCGCCTTTATAAACAAAAGAAATTTTTCCAATGTCAGTCATTATATTGTTACCTCCCATAATAAATGTCCGTTGTTATCCAAAGCCCAATGAAAACGTCCGCCGGAGTAGGAGAGCATACCGGAAGTATGGTCAAAATAAAATTGAGGCGTAGTGCTTGATAAGGCGTCTTCAATTTGCTGCAGGCTGTTTTGGGTTTCTTCGTCAATTTGTTTTAATAAATCATCTGCCCTTTTTGCGCTGGCAGCTGACTGCAATGAATAGTAGTATGAATTATCCGATGCATCGCCTTCCCGTACAGTCCCTTCTGTGCCAATGGCATAGCTTTTTGATAATTCGGCGTAATTTAAGGCGTCAGCAGCCTTGCCAGATGCAATATCTGCTGAGTCCGAAGCAGCTTCCTTTAATAAAGCTGTATCGTTCTTATAGGTTTCTGTCATGTCCATATAGGATTTTGCAGTATCCATATGGTCAGAGGATAATTGTGAATAGTATTTTGAATTATCCGTATCCTCGCCTTCACGTATACCTGTTTCGCCTACGGCCCAGCTTTTGGATAGTGCAGAAGATGACAAGGCATCTGCTGCACTTAAATCGGCCTGATTGGCGGATTCGGAAGCATCAGCAGCGCTTGTGGCAGCTTGATTTGCGCTTAGTTCGGCGTTTTTGGCAGAATCTTTTGCAGATTCGACATTTTGCTTGATAGTATCAATGTTTTTTATAATGCCGGACAATTCTGTAAATTCGTTGGAAGATGTAATATTGTCAGCATTAAATGATGCAGGGCTTACATAGATATTGAACGGAAATGATGTAAGGACTTCATCCTGTCCGTTTGTCTTGTACAAGGCAATTTCATATTTTCCCGTGCCTGCACTTGCTAAAATCTGACCGGTTAATTCCACAATGATTTCGCCATCGTCTGATATTTCACAATGGTTAAATATGGTAGTTCCATCAGGCTTAGTGCCTCTTAATACAGGCTCGATATCAGACAGATTGTAGGGAATCTGGTTGTCCAGCAAAGTGATATGAACATAACGGGTCTGGTTGTCGCCCTGGACGGCACGGACATAGTTAAAATTGTTGTTGGCCGTCAAGTCGGTTGTGATATAAGTAATAATGGGGTTCATTTCATCCCTCCTTGTTAATATAAAGAGAGAACTGTCATCCTAAAAGGAGCAGTTCTCTTTCATAAGCTAGTTTCAATCTTTTTTGAGATTGTTTAAATATTTGTTTTCCTCTTCAGTTGTCATATTGTGTGCAAGAATGGAAATCTGGTTATAATAGTCCTTCAAGATAGGTTCTAATAAGTAGGGCGGGAGATTTGAACTGTTAATGGCATTTTCAATGTTTTCCCGGCATTCTTTAATAATCAGGGATAGGGGTTTTTCATTTTGTGCTTTGTTTTCCATACGAATAATTCCCTTCTTTACTGTGATAAGTGTTTATCAAATATAAATTGTTTGATTACTTTACATATATCTAAATATTATCTGCAGTAAAACTTTAATTTTGGTCGCTTTTATTTTAAAGTCTTGTTTATTAAGACTCTGTTCGGTTATCAGCTATTATTGCTTTAAGACACTTGATTTCTTTTGACATTTCTTGTATTGCTCCAAAGCACATGGCAACAGCAGAATATGTGTCAACCGTTTTTCTGTCCATAGAAACCAATTCCCACGGGGCATCTTCGGAAATAAAGCCGTATCGATATTCAGGAAACGTTTTACGCTCTTTTTCAAGCCTTGCTATTTCTGAATCAAAGTCTAGAATTGTTTCTTTGTATTCTTCCGCTCTTGGCCTTTCTTCTTCTGGAATTTGTTCTATGCTTTTAATATATACGTTTTTTCTTTCTTTGGCGGATTTTATCGCTTCTGTTCTGTCTGCAATATCATTTTTGTAATTGTAAGACACAATTTCTGTTGCATTTATTACATCAAGGCAGTTTTTTGTGTTATATTTTTTGATATTTGTTTTTATTTCTTTACTAGAACCGCTTGATACTGTACCATAAAAAACGTCTGCATATATTGCCGCAAATTTTTGTACGCTTGAACCTATAGACGAACCACCAGCTTGAGTTGGAACTTGTGGAGTTATCGAATATGCCCTAAATGTGTTCATTCCATTAGAACTTCCAAAGGTATTTCCGGCATCACTTATAGTTACTCCGTTATAGGAAAAAGGCCTGCCCACCGTTCCAAATGTTAATTTTCCTGCGCTTAAATTGCCTATGTAATCGTTTTGAATCGCGGAACCGTTCCATCCTACATTATTTCCGATTGTTCCAGTAATAGATTGGCCTGCAACCGTACAGCTATCGCTAATTATTACATTGTTAAATGTTCCGCTTGAAGCATTTACGGTTCCAGAAAATGTTCCGCTTGAAGCATTTACAGTTCCAGTAATATATGCATTTTCAGCATGTAGTTCTCCATTTTGTTTTACATAAAATCTTCCATTTCCTGCCCAAAAAGCCAAATCAGTGCCATATGTCCCCATACCGGTTGAATTGGAATCTTTGTTTCCATTATATGCTAATCCATTATTTAACGAATTATTTGATATTTTCCAACAACCTATTTTCCCTGATTCAGTTGCAGTTAATGTTGTTGCGGTAATGTTACCTGTAATCGTTGCTTTTGATGCTGTTAGGTTTCCATTTTCATCAACATAGAATGTTCCATTACCATTGTTTATATTTGTTCCCGTAATTGTTCCGCCGATAATATTATTGCCTTCAATATCATTACCTTTTATTGTATTGCCTTCAATCAGAGAACTCCCAACATATCCTGATAAAACGGTTTCTGCAATTAATCCATAGGTATTAACAGATACACCATTAGATTTCGTATACTGTATTCTGCCCAAAGCTGTTTTTACGGTTTTCCAGTTATCAATTGTAAATAGCAGATTAGAACCGGTCAATGCAGCTTTATCATTGGGATATTCGGAATCGGAATCATTATTCATAAACAGTCCACGTTCATCAATTTCCATGGTAGATTTTGAATTGCTTAGGCTTACTCCGGCATTGATCAGTCCGCTTGAGATTTTATCCTTTATATCAAAAGCATCCTCAGTTCCGTTGTTCCACTGGAACTTGTTAAAGGATACGGAAGTGGAAGCAGAAACAGCTGTTGCCATGGCATCTACGGCAGTGGTAAAAATATCTTTGTTTTTGTACTTATAGATGCTACCGAATGTCACGGAAAAGTTTTTCCTGTCTTCAAAATCAATATCAAAGAAAAGGATTTTTACCTTCATATAGTAATCGTCACGGATGAGAACTGTTATATAGTTGAACAAATCAAATTTTTCCAGCTGGTTTCTGAATTCCGGAAAGGCAAAGATATTTGCCATATCCATTGTAAAAGAAAACTGAGGCTGTGAAACCCTTGCTAATTCCTTTTTTCCGAAATCGAGGAAGGCCTGTTTCATTTCCAGTTCTTCTTCTTTGGACATAGTGCCGGTAACCACATAATTGGAATCGGACAGGGTTTCTTCCCTGATAAACTTGCTTAAATTCATCCATTGTTCTTTTGTAAAATTCTTTTGAATGTCAATCAGGGAAATAATAGTCTGCATCTGTATGTTGAGACTTGTTTTTTTCTGCTCTAAGACTTTTATCTGATTCTCTCTGACAGTAATCTCGGCATTAATATTGGTTATAATTTTGTATACAGGGCCATAAAGTAATTTATGAGATTTATTTTTTTCATCTCCATATCCCCGTTGCATTAAAACAGACTGCCTGCCCTCATATGCTTTTTTATAGGTGTTCAATTCTGTAAGGCAGTATTCTTTCCAGACAGTTTTGTCGTTTGCTAAATCATTTGTAGTAACCAATTGTCCGTCTTTTGTAGGAAGAGGAGTTTCCGGCAGCATTTCGTGATCCAGCCTTGCGATTTCCAGAATTAAATCCTGATACTCGGCAAGCAGGGGCGTATACTGCTTTTTATATTGCCCATAGGCCTTCTGATAGGCTTTGTAAGCATCGATTAACTCCTGGCTCATATATTCCGGTGTGGCAAAATAGTCAAAGTTATAAATTCTGTCATATCCCATATTTAATTCCCGGATAGTCAGGTTGTCGTTACCCACTAAAGTGACACAGGTTTTAACAGATTCAGCATCCGGGTCTAGTTTGAATTTCTTTGCCAGGTTCTGAAAGGAGATGACAATATTTGTATCTTCACTGACGGAGTCCTGTTCATAAACGTTAATCGTATTATGGAGGGTGTCAAAAATAAAAACGCATTCAAATGCCTTTGAAACATCAGAGGTTAAAAAGCTGTATACATCCTGATTGTCTATTTCGAAGCTTCTTTGCAGCGTGGCAATTTTGGGGTCAACATAGCCGATAGACCAGGAGGGAAGCTTTTCCAATACTAAGTCTAACAAGCTGTGCCCGGAATCCCCGACCTGATACAGGCATACGCCGTCGATGCTTTCCACAGTGCCCATATTAATGCTGAATGTATTGAGGTATTTTTGTCCCAGTTCAATTTCTGCGCTCTGGGCAGTAACCTCTTTGTATTCCATGTCCCGATTAGTGATAACTACAGGTTTTTGCATAATCTGAAAGTAGCCTATGTCAGGAAGCAGTACATACTGAAATTCTAAAACCCTGTCATAATAAGGGTTTTCTTTCCCATCCACATCTCGATACATTCTGAAAGAGATTTCGGGAATTTCATTATTGTAGCGCAGATGCTTTCCGCTGACATTCAATGTGCCGATTTTGCTTTTGTCAACAGTACATAAAACAAAGGAAGGAGTTTCCATATTGTTCCAATAGTCA
Organism: uncultured Lachnospiraceae bacterium; assembly: GCA_964507745.1. Classification (GTDB taxonomy): domain Bacteria; phylum Bacillota; class Clostridia; order Lachnospirales; family Lachnospiraceae; genus UBA2882. The sequence goes on along the minus strand of CAZDRM010000016.1, from coordinate 3 downwards.
TAA
>CAZDRM010000015.1:0-24614 GCA_964507745.1 uncultured Lachnospiraceae bacterium | reverse complement strand
AAAAAGGTTCTTGAAATTCTGGGAATCTCCATAAAGACGGGCACAAGAGGGTAAAGCATTGTATGGTGCATATGGATTTATTCTGAAAAGTGGAAAAGAGGTTCGCACTTGTAAATAGTCAGGGGTCAGTGATAGAATAAGGTAAATTAGTTTTTTTATCATGGAGATGACTATGCAGACGCAGATACTGGTAGTGGATGATGAGGCGGAAATTGCCGATTTAATTGAAGTTTATTTGAAGAATGAGGATTTTCTGGTACATAAATTTTATTCAGGAAAAGAAGCTTTAAAGTGTGCCAGGGAGGAAAAAATCGACCTGGCTGTTTTGGATGTGATGCTGCCGGATATGGATGGTTTTGAAATCTGCCGGGAAATCAGACAGACAAAAACCTTTCCCATCATCATGCTGACGGCAAAGGAAGAAGAGATAGATAAAATTACGGGGCTGACTCTGGGAGCGGACGATTACATGACCAAACCCTTTCAGCCCCTGGAACTGGTTGCCAGAGTAAAGGCCCAGCTTCGAAGGGCAACCAGATACAATATGGCTGCCACAGAGGATGTGTCGGAAATCATGATCGGAGGATTAAGCATAGACAAGACTGCAAGGAAATGTCGGCTGAACGAAAGGGAGATATCCTTAACGCCTACAGAATTTGAGATATTGTGGGTGCTTTGCGAAAATAAGGGACAGGTTGTTTCCTCTGACGATTTATTTTACAGAGTGTGGGGAAACAAATACTTTACCAACAGCAACAACACTATTATGGTCCACATCAGGCATTTAAGGGAAAAAATGAAGGATTCGGCAGAAAATCCCAAATATATCAAAACCGTATGGGGAGTGGGGTATACCATTGAAGGATGAAAAAAGTGCGAAGGAACAAAAGAAAAGAGACGGCAGGGAAAAACGGGCAGAGCGCTTTACGTGGCTGAGGGTAAAGATCTTTTTGGTCATGGCAGGGATACTGATCGTGACCGCCATTGTTTTGTACATGCTCTACGAGCATGTAATCTTCGGTAATTTCGGCAATCTGGTGGTGGCATTTCTGCAGGAAAAGTTCTTTCTGGACTTTAAGGATGCCCGCACCATTTATCAGTACACATTCAGGGAGAACTGGGGGCTGCTGATATTTTTAGGTATGGTTGTCACATTTTTGTTTATCAGCTGGTTTGTGCTTATGCGGATTGTTGTGGGCTATTTCAAAAAGCTTGACAAAGCCATGGACGTCATGCTTTCCGAGGATAAATGGGATGTGGAGCTTCCCCAGGAGCTGCGTACCATGGAAAAGAAAATGAACGCGGCAAAGAGAACCATGGAGCGGCGCAAAATGGAAGCGGAAATGGAAAACGTGCGCAAGAATGATCTGATTACCTATCTTGCCCATGATTTAAAGACGCCCTTATCTTCGGTTATCGGTTATTTGAGCCTTCTTGATGAAGCGCCGGACATGCCGATGGAGCAAAAGGCAAAATATGTGGGAATTGCTTTGGAAAAGGCAGGGCGCTTGGAACAGCTCATTGATGAATTTTTTGAAATTACACGTTTTAATTTGCAGACCATTATATTAAATAAAAGAAAAATCAATCTTTCCTATATGCTGCAGCAGATGACGGATGAATTTTATCCTATTTTGGAGGAGCAGGGAAAGAAAGCGGTGGTGGAAGCAGAAGAAAATGTGTTTATTTATGCCGACGCCGATAAAATCGCAAGAGTTTTCAACAACATTCTGAAAAACGCCATTGCCTACAGCGACAGGAATTCCACCATAAAAGTATGTGTTACCAATTCGGAAGAAAAGACATGGATTCAGTTTATTAATCACGGGGACCCTATTCCCGAGCATAAGCTGAATGCCATATTCGAAAAATTTTACCGCCTGGACAGTTCCCGTTCCAGCTCTACGGGAGGCGCGGGCTTAGGCCTTGCCATTGCAAAGGAGATTGTGACGGCCCATGAGGGAGAGCTGCTGGTTACCAGCAGCGCGGAACAGACCGTATTTACGGTAATACTGCCGGCGTGGTAGACACTGGATGATAAAAAATATATTTAGAACAAGAACATTTTTTTCTGACAGGGAAATCTCAGTCATATTTAAGATGCTAAAAATTAGTTAAAAAAATACTATAACAGCGGCGAAAGAATAAAACAGCCATCTGTTCGGAACCAGAATAAATAAAACCGGACAGGGGCTGTTTTTTGTGTCTGTAAGGAAATCTTAAGATATGCTTAAGACTTTTTGAATACAATTTTTGTTTTGCTCTGGTATTCTTATAAAAGATTTTGGAAATACATAGAGAAAAAGGAGATTATTATGGGCGAAGAAAATATGGAAAAAGCAAATTTAAACAATGATAAAAAAACGGTTCTGGTAATATTCGGAGGCTGCTCATCGGAGTATGAGGTTTCCCTTCAATCCTCATCGTCGGTTATCCGCGCCATAAACAGGGAGGCCTTTGATGTCATAACCATGGGAATTACCAGGGAAGGAGAATGGTACTTATATGAGGGAGACATAGAGCGGATTGAAGAAAATACATGGCAGCAGGGAAAGGTCAGCCGCGCCTGCTTACAGCCTGACCGCTCGGTACATGGCATAGCGGTGTGGCGGGAAAAAGGCATTGAACTGTGCTATGTGGATGTGGTATTTCCGGTGCTCCATGGAAAAAATGGGGAGGACGGAACTCTTCAGGGACTGTGCGAGCTGGCAGGCATTCCCTGTGTAGGACCGGATATGATGGGCTCCGCTGTCTGCATGAACAAGGAACTGGCACACCAGATGGTAAAGGCTGCGGGAATCAGGGTTCCGGCGTCCGTTTTGTTAAAAAATAAGGAAACGGAGGATGAAGTGGCAGGGAAAGCGGCAAAGCTGTCCTATCCTGTTTTTGTAAAGCCAGTGAGGGCAGGCTCTTCCTTTGGCATTACAAAGGTAAACAGCCCTGTTCATTTAAAATCCGCCATTGACCTGGCATTTGAACATGACAGGGAAGTCATTATTGAGGAAAACATAGAGGGCTTTGAGGTAGGCTGCGCCATTATGGGAAATAAGGAACTGATTGCAGGAAGGGTGGATGAAATTGAACTGGCAGACGGCTTTTTTGATTACACCGAGAAATACACCCTGAAAACTTCTAAAATCCATATGCCTGCAAGAATACCGGAGGAGACGGAGCAGAGAATAAAGGAAACGGGTATGAAGATTTACCGCACGCTGGGCTTGAAAGATTATTCCAGGGTGGACATGTTTTTGACGCCGGAAGGGGAAATCGTTTTCAACGAGGTCAATACCATTCCGGGCTTTACCTCCCACAGTAGATTCCCATCCATGATGAAGGCGGCAGGATACAGCTTTGAGCAGATTGTGGAACGGCTCATCAAGCTTGCCTTAAGAAGCGGGGAAGAGGCATAGAGAGGAAGCGGCAGAGGAACAGACGAGGCAAAAAGATAAATAAAGAAAAGGGAACAGACGGCAAACGGAAAATGAGCATAGCGGAAGTGAATGAAATAGATAACGAACAGGAAATGAGCATAGCGGAAGTGAATGAAACCGGTAACGAACAGGAAATGAGCACAGTTAAAGTAAACGAAACAGGAAAGGGAAATCTGATTTTGGTCAATGGGGACCACGGATATAAAGGCGGGGAAGATGGACTGGTGCGGTTTCCGGAAACGGAAGTCTTCCTGAAAGAGGAAGCCGCAAATTGGCTGGAGGCTCTTCTTTCCACCCTGCCGGAGGGAGAGATCGTTCTGGTCAGCGGATACCGTTCCTTTAAGGAGCAGACGGAAATTTTTGAGGACTCTGTAAAGGAAAACGGAATGGAATTTACGAAGAAATATGTGGCAAAGCCGGGCTGCAGCGAGCATCAGACAGGACTTGCCATTGATTTGGGAAAAAAAGCGGAGGCCATTGATTTTATCCGGCCGGCATTTCCCTATGAAGGAATCTGCCAGACCTTTAGAGAGAGAGCGGCGGATTACGGCTTTATTGAGCGTTATGAAAGGAATAAGGAAGAAATCACGGGAATATCGGCGGAGCAATGGCATTTCAGATATGTGGGACGACCCCACGGATGGATCATAAAGGAAAAAGGCTTTACATTAGAGGAATATATAACATATATCAGGCAGTTTGATGATAGCAGCAATCCTCTGCATTTCCGATATTTGGGAAATGAGTATGAAATTTACTTTCAGCCCGCAGAGAAAGAGAAAACGCTTCCGGTGGCATTCAATAACGGCAAACTTTCGACGGAATCCAAAACTGAGCAGCTTGCGGGGACTTCGGAGGAATGGCGTATTACCGTATCTGGTAATAACGTGGACGGCTGGATCATAACGAAAGAAAAGCCGGCGGGCGAAACCGACAGGAAAGCCGGAGAAAAAAACTGACAGAAAAAACGACAGAGATAAACGGACAGAAAGGAAGGCATGGCATGGATAAGAAAAACGGACTGCAAAAGGAGAAAGCTTCGGGAGGGCATAATCGGAATGTGTATATAGATTATATGAAATTCATAGCGGCATTTCTTGTTGTGGCAATCCATATATCGCCATTATCGGGAATCAATGAAAACGGGGATTTTATTCTGACGCGGATCGTGGCAAGAATAGCGGTCCCCTTTTTCTTTATGGTATCGGGATATTTTGTCCTTCCGGGCAGTAAGAAGCATAACGGGAGAGTCTTAAAATTTCTGAAAAAGACATGCATTCTTTATCTGGCAGCCATTATTCTGTATCTTCCCGTAAATTTTTATACGGGCTATTTTAAAGAGTTAAAGGCAGGAACGGTTTTAAAGGATATTTTCTTTGACGGAACCTTCTATCATCTCTGGTATCTGCCGGCGGTTATACTGGGAATCCTGCTCTGTCTTTTCCTTATTCGGATGACGGGGGAAAAAGCGGCATTTGTCATAACCGTGATTCTGTATTTGGCAGGCCTTTTGGGAGACAGCTACTACGGACTTACCAGACTGTCTCCGGTTCTGGAAAAAATCTATGACGGCTTCTTTCAGGTGTTTTCCTATACCAGAAACGGCATTTTCTTTGCACCGGTTTTTCTGATGCTGGGATGTCTTGTAAAAAGCGGAGAAAAGACAGAGGAGGAAGGAGAAAAAGAGAATAAAAACAATAAATATAAAACTGATAGTATAATATATATACTAATAGTATTGATGTTTCTCCTGCCCATGATGGCAGAAGGTTTGCTGCTCCATAAATATGAATGGCAGCGCCACGACAGTATGTATATATTTTTACTGCCTCTTATGTATTTTTTCTTTATCTGGATACTCAGCCTTTCTGAACAAGAAAAGAACTTAGTAAAAGGGAAAGCTGATAAAAACACGGAATCAGGCAAAGCTGAAAGGACAGAACGTTCTGCGGATATGGGAAACATGGCCATGATAATTTACATTATCCATCCCATGGTGCTGATTTTATTAAGGGGGATTTCAAAGCCCCTGAAGCTTTACGGGATTCTCGTGGAAAATGCCCTGATTTGTTATTTTGCGGTTTCCCTCCTAAGCGCTTTGGGGGCATGGATTTTACTGTTGATTTATAAAGCGTTTTCAGGCGGCTTAAAAAACAACGGCAAAAAAGGACAGGATGATAAAGCGGCAGAAAGGCGGGAGCAGTTGTACAAAACCATTCCGGAAAGAAAACAAGGTTTAGAACGTGGAACTGTACAAAAGGATCAGGAGCCCGATTCGGAAAGAGACAGGGCATGGCTGGAAATCAATCTGGAAAATTTAAGATGGAATGTAGAGCAGATCAAAGGCCTCCTTCCCGAGGACTGTAAGTTTATGGCTGTGGTAAAGGCAAACGCCTATGGGCACGGAAGTCTGGCAGTAGCGGAATTTTTATACAAAACAGGAATCAGGGCTTTTGCCGTGGCAACCCTTAAGGAGGGCATTGAACTGAGGGAAAACGGCATTAAGGGAAAAATTCTGATCCTTGGCTATACCCATCCTTCCAATGCGGAGTATCTTGCAAAATACCGTCTGATACAGACCGTTGTGGATGAAAAATACGCGGAAAGTCTCAACGAACAGGGAATTCCCCTTAAGGTGCATATAGGGGTGGATACGGGAATGCACAGATTGGGGGAAGATTACAGAAACAAGGAAAAAATTGCCGCTGTTTTTGATTACGAAAATTTAGAGGTAGACGGAATCTATTCCCACTTATGTGTTTCGGACAGCAGGGAAGAGTGGGCGGCAGCTTATACCAAAAAGCAGATAGAGCGTTTTTACGGCGTGATGGATTTTTTACAGGAAAGAGGATTGGAGGAACTGAAAACACACCTTCAAAGCAGCTACGGCACCGTGAATTATCCCGGACTTCCCGTAAGCTATGTCCGCATCGGGATTATGATGTACGGCTGCCTCTCGGGCTACGGGGATGAAACGGAGCAGGCTCTGGATTTAAAGGAGGTATTGACCTTAAAGGCAAGGGTGGCCCTTACGAAAAAATTAAGAAAAGGGGAAACTATTGGCTACGGATGTACCTTTCAGGCATCTTGTGATATGATGATAGCAACGGTAACCATAGGTTACGGGGACGGTTATCCCAGAAGCCTGTCCGGGGGAAAGCAGAGTCTGCTGATTCACGGAAAGCGGGCAAAAATCATCGGCAGAATCTGTATGGATTCCCTTACAGTGGACATTACGGGAATAGAGGATGTAAGGCCGGGAGACGAGGCGGTTCTTATCGGCAGGGACCGGGATATGCGCATCAGTGCCGAGGAAGTGGCGGATGCGGCGGGAACCATTACCAATGAGCTGCTTTGCAGGCTGGGAAACCGCCTGGGACATATCGTGACAGAAAATGACAGGATTTAAAATTCTTCTTAAGCTAAACTGTGCTTAGGAGGTGGGAAATGTATTCCTGCAGGGGAGATATGCAGTCTTCCGATTATGAAAGCGCAATCTGGATTCCGGTAAAAAGTAAATAAAAGGGATATGGAAAAATTATGCTTTTTGTATTTTTTCATTGAATCTTAGGGAAGAGACGGTTACAATAAAAGAGAAATCTTTCACAAAAGCCAGACAGGATTAAGGATAAATATAAAAAGGATATGGACGTATCTGTTAACAGAAACATAAAAGAATGCAGTACAATAGAATATATGACTGTGGAAGAGGTTCTTTCCAGATATTCCGGGATGGTTTACAGGCTTGCCTATGCCAGAACCATGAATAAATGCGATGCGGAAGATGTCACACAGGAAGTCTTTATGAAATACATAAAGCATCAGTATGAGTTTATGGAAGAGGAATATCGCAAAGCATGGCTGATACGTGTTACCATCAATGCATCCAAATCCCTTTTGACTTCGGCATGGAACAGAAAAAGAGTGCCCATGGAAGAGGTTGAGGGAGTATTGGAAGGAAGTACAGGGATTGATGGAGATTTTGATAACAGTCTGATTCTGGAAATAAAAAAGCTCCCTGAAAAATACAGGGTCATTGTGCATCTGTTTTATTTTGAGGATTTATCGGTTAAAGAGATTTCTTCCATGTTAGGGATGAAGGAATCCACGGTCAAATCCCATTTATTCAGGGCAAGGGAAAAGCTGAAGAAAAATTTAAAGGAGGAGGATTTCGATGTTTAGAGAAGAATATCGCAGGGAAATGAATAGAATTGTACCGGATTCCTCCTTCCTTTCCAATCTTGCGGATAAAATGGAACAGGAAAGCCGGAGGTCTGGAAGGAGCAAGGAAAGAGTTTCAGATATTTCCAAAGCGGGAAATAAAATATTTACATGGGGCTCTCTGGCGGCGGCAGCGGTCTTTTGTATCGGGGTTTCTCTTTTTCTCTGGCAGAAAAGAAGCATTAGGGCGGATTTTTCCGATGCCAGCATGATGAAGCAGAATGCCGGAGGCACTTTGGAACAGGAAGAGACTGGAGAAAGTATGTTTGGCGGCAGCTCATGGTATGGGGAAGAACAGGATGCCGGGAAGATATTTTCCATTTTAAAGGATAAGATTGCAGAAGATGCGGATTTGAAAATTACCTGTTCTGCGGAAGAAAACTTCGAGGGGGCCAGGGAGATTCCTATGGCCGATAAAGAAAGCTGGGTAGAACAGCTGGCGGGAGCACGGTATCTGGGAAGCCTTGAAGAATGCCGGTCTTATATAAAAGGAACGCCGGTTTATTATCTGCTGGAATTTGAGGACGGACTGGTCATAAAGTGCGCCGTTTATGATGACAGATATTTTTATTGTAAGGAAATTGACGGCATATTTGATTTAAAGGGATAAGACGGAGAGAGACGGAATGAAAGCGCATTTTAGACGTTTGGTTATAATTTGCGGAATTATTTTAATTGGCGGAATCATATTCTGCCAATTTATTTATGGGAACAATTTTTTTCGGGAAAAGGAAACAATCAGCGCCGGGGCTGTTAAGGAACAGTTTCCCTATGAGGAAGGCAGCATGCTTCCTGTTTACAATGTGGATCAGCAGCAGCCGCTGATCTTTGACCTGGCTCTGGATTACGACTATATAGAGAATGATATGGTGGATTATGATGAGTTCATAACGGTACATACGGACGCCTCCTGCAGTAAGGAAAGCGAAGTAGACTGTCATGTCTGGACTCAGAAAAGAAGAGGAAAGACGCGGCTGGTTCTGGTGCCCTATGACCCGGTTCTGCCCAATGACAGCCTCCGTTACGGCGAGGATTTTGCCTTTGATAAATATACCATTGCAGGTATTGAATGCAGCTGTCTCTGGGGCTGTGCGCCCATATATTATATCTGCATCCGATGTGATGTAAACGACACGGAAGCAGTATGGCTGGAGCAGCCGGAAATCATACCTTTCACAGTGGCTTCCGAAAGCGAAGTGCCTGATGTGGAAGGAATCGTAGACGATACGGGGGGACTGACCTTAAGATGGAAGCCTGTGGAGGGTGCGGAATATTATACGGTATATCACTACTATTCCAGAGAAACATGGTCGGGAGAGAGCAATGAAACGGACAGGGGAGCGGAAAGCGGATACAGGGACGGCGTTTTCTGGTCCATAGGAGAGACGAAAGAGACGGAATTTTCCGACTTTGACGGAAGCAAAGGCGTGGAATGGCTGGAAGAAGATACGGAAGAAGCAGGGGAGCAGGAAGAAAGCGATAAAAAGACTTTTACCTTTTTAGGCAAGCCCTTAAGCAATCTGTGGAGTCAGAATGCAGGTATTTACGGCAGCTTTTTTGTTACGGCAACGGTTGACGGAAAGGAAAGTAATCTTTCCGCATCCGTTGAAACGGCAGATTTGAAAATCCCCTATGAATTTGAGAGCAATCCTTTTTTTGAAATGTATGACGGAATTGATGCGCTTCCCGACAGGTTTCCGGTTGTTAATATTGACGGAAGCGTTATGTTACGGCCGGTTTATTATCGGTTGAGAAGACGGGGAAATACAATGTCCATGTATGATTTCCAGATTAAAGGGACTTTACTTGGCGGCATTGTACTTCTTTGCGAAGAGGATGGAAATTCTCTGCCGGCGGTTATCAGCAAAAGCGGCAATATGGTTTATCTGGATATGAATTCCCAGCTGAACAAGGTTCCCTCCATGGCGGTAAAAAGCATACTGGAAAGGGAAGAATCCCTTGAGGATGCGCAAAACCTCTATGGAGTGGTAAAGGAACAGACTTTGAAATCCATTAATGAGGGAAATGAAGAAAGAATGGCGGTGCCGGATGAAAAGATCCGGGTCTTTGCAGACAGCGCCGAAGAGGCGTGGCTGGCCTACGGGCTTCTGGCAGGGGAGGAGGAAATATCCTTAAAAGCTTTTCCCGATTTGCAGAACCCTTATATTCTGGAGGATGTTTTTTTAAAGGTCTGCCACCAGAACCCTTATATTTTGGGTGTCAGTTCTTATTATTATGATTATGACAGCATTTCCTTAAAAGTAAGCTATTGCTACAGTAAAAGGGAAATTTCCCTAAGACAGCGGAAAATTTATGAGCGGGGGAAAGAAATTACGGAAAAAATTATCCGGGATGATATGACGGATGAGGAGAAGGAGCGGCAGCTTTATTTATGGCTGGAAAACAACTGTCGTTATGCGGAAGGAGAATGGGAACGGGCAAAGGAGCAGGATTTTATAAAAGAGGGAACGGATACCGGTATGGAGGATTCCCTGAATGCATACGGTGCATTGATAAAGGGAGAAGCCTTGTGTCAGGGCTATGCCGGAGCCTTCCAGATTCTGGGAGACATGGCAGGCCTTAAGGTAAGGACGGCAAACGGCTACTTAAACGGAAATATTCCCCATGCGTGGAATCTGGTAAAGCTGGATGATTCCTGGTACCAGACGGACTGCAGCAGCAACGGGAATACCACGGGAATTCCCTTCTATTTATACAACAGTGATTTGGAACATGCCTGTCTTTCCGGCTATTATCTGTTGGAAGATTTTCTGTTAAACGGAGAAATGGAGCTGTTGGAAGAAGAGAACGGGGATTCGTCAAAGGAGTATTATAAAGTCAATGGTTATGTTGCGGATAATATGGATGAAATAGAAGAAATCATAGAAGAGCAGACGGGACAGGATTTTATTTCTTTCTATTATGAAGGAACGGAATTTGATGAAGATAAATTGATACAGATTGTCCGCAGGGTTTTCTTTAAAAGCGGCATGGAAGATGTTCTGGAACATTTACAATATCGGAATATAAACGGATATATTGTAATATATATGTGAAACCTTTTTCCTCCTTTTCCTGTGTTATAGGAAAAGGAGGAAATTTGTATGAGAAGGCTGATGGTAAATGTTTTAATAGGAATGATGGCGACAGTTCTGTTAACAGGCTGCGGGAAAGCGGAGAGCGGACAGGCAAAGGAAGAGACCTTAAGCGGTGTTATGGTAAGGGATGCCGGAGAAACAGAGAGCATACAGACGAAAAAAATCGGCAGGGAAAAAGAAGAGACCGAAGAAGACGGTAAAAAAGAAAGCATATTGGATGAAGCGGAGGTTTTTGAAGATAAGGAGGAACCGGCGGAAACAGAAAGCGCGGACTTAAGTATTGTGGTAGGAGGCATCAGACTCAGGATTCCGGGAGAGTATGGCTGTTTTATTGAGGAAAGCAAGGGACCTATTGTATACAGGGATGATTTGTTTACTATGTTAATAAATGTCCGGGAGGATTCCTATGAGGAAAGAATGGAAGATCCGGATACCCTCATGGACGGGGCAAAGAAAATAGGAGGAGAAATCACAAAGGAAATCGAAGAAGTGAAAATCGGCGGAAGATCTTATGCGTGGTTTACCTATTCCCGGAACGGAGATCATTTTATTGTAATATTCACACCCGGGGCAGACAGCGGCAAACGGTTATGCGCACAGCTGATCATAGAGGGACATGATGTTTCGGAAGAGGAGCTTCTGGAGCGTTTTGCAGAGATTGCAGAAAGCGCGGAGGTTACAGATGAACCGGATACCACCGACGAGACCCTGGCGGAGGCAAAGCTTCTTGCTGAATTTGGAGAACAGAAAACCGAGAGTACCTTAAAATATGAAAACGTTGAAATTATCTATCAGGTAGAACAGGATTTTTACTCCCAGTATGTGTATACAACTGATTACCGGGCAAGTGAGTATTTTACAAATCCTGTTAATCTGGGGACTGTGGACTGCTATCTGGAGCCGCTGGAGAATGAAGGAGGCGCTGAATCATATATTGAGAACGAAATAAAATATACGGATAATAATGAAGGAATTCATAAGGAAACGGTAAAGATAAACGGACATGTATTTTATTATTATGTGCTCAGCTACGAATATGAGGGAAGCAGTTTTCAGAGACTGGTTGCCGCTTCGGATGTGAAAAACGGATACGTTTACATTGTTAGAGTATGTTACATTAATGTAGAGGATAAAATAGAGCTGGAAGATTTTGAGAATTTTCTATATTTTGAGGTAAAATAAAACAGGAGAATATGGTATGAGGAAAAGGGAAAAAATTTTTGCCGTAATCTCCGGGAGTATATTGATCATGATTCTTTGTGCGGGAGCTGTCTTTACGGCGGCTCCTGTAAATAATGTCTTAAAATTTTTTCCCGAGGGGGAACAGAAGACGGAAGCACAGGAGGAGAGCGAAGGACAGGGACAGAAAGCACAGAAGGAGAGCGAAGAACAGGGACAAGAAGCACAGAAGGAGAGCGGAGAACAGGGACAGAAAGCACAAGAGGATAGGGAAGGTCAGAAAGAAAAAGAGCGCGAAACGCAAAAAGAGGCGGATAAAATTCTTGAGGAAACCGCTATACATTATCAGGTTGTTTATAATATGGAAATAACTTCTGTCGATATGGCTGCCGCCGCCATTGCCGAGGAAGGGCGGCGGCAAAGGGCAAATTATGATAATCCTGAGGTAGAGGCCATAGAGCATAGAATGGAAGAGGAATTCGGAATTTTTGCCGTTAATCTGGGAGAGATGAGTCTGGAAACAGCAGAGGCGGTATATGACGGGTTTTCCTATATGTATAAAAAATATCCCTGCCTGCAGGGAAGCCTTACCAATCTGACTCTGGGGAATATGGGGAATAAGACCGGAGGAACCATGGCCCGGACGGACAGGATGGCGTTTGTGGTAAACGGGGATTACGGACAATGCCCTTTTGTGGAGAAATACTATATTGTGCTAAATGCCAGGGCGTTTCTGGATGATGAGGAACTGGAAAAGACCTGCAGACAGCTGGCGGAATCGGGATACTGGCCCGAGGGCGCTGATGTATCCTCTATTTTGGTACATGAATTGGGGCATCAGCTGCAGAATGTGATTGTACAGAAAAAATTCGGGCTGAAATGTCCTTATTATATTACGGAAGAAAATGTGGATGCCTTCAGCCTTTATAATACGGATCGTTTAAGCCCCGGGGATAATACCACGGAGAAGATTTTAAACAAGGCCTATGAAAGATGGCAGGAGGTATACGGAAACAGGGGAGAATATGAGGAATTTGTAAGGAGCATTTCAGACTATGCCATGGGAGATGAAAAAAAGGGGAAATATTCCGCATCCGAGACCTTTGCCGAAGCGGTGGCTGATGTTTATTTAAATGGAGAGAATGCCGCAGATGCCAGCAAAGCCATAACCGAAATCATTGATGAAATTTTAGCTTCTGAGGAAATAATTTTCAAATATTAGGATATTGACAAAGAAACCGCCGTCATGATATTCTAAGTGTACTAATACATATAGTACACAAAGAAAAGCAGGACGGCACATGACACAAAACAGAAGAAAAAAAAGAAGACGGAGCAAAAAAATAAAAAGAAGGACTTATATGCACTTGTGGCATGCCACGGTGGGAATCATGACGCTTTTTATTCTTTTTGCCCTGTGGACCCAGTTGGAGGTCGCAAAGAATTCCAAAAGAAATACAGCCCGGAGAAACGAGTCCGGCGCTGCAACAGTGGAAACGGATGTAGTTGCAAAGGCTCCGGTAGAAGAGGACCTTACCGGTTTGTCCCCGGCTGAAAGGGAGATTGGCGAGTATGCCAATGAAAACGGATATTATCTTCGGGATTATACGGAGGATATGATTGCCTTATATGAAAAAAATGTAGAGGCGAGACAGTTCGTTTTGGATTATCCCTTAAAAAAAGATATGGATTTTGACATTGATCTGGGCGAATACGGCAACACGGATACCGTACCTCTTTTTATGCAGTGGGATGACAGATGGGGATATTCTGAGTATGCAGGTAAGGTATTGGGAATTTCGGGGTGCGGTCCCACCTGTCTTTCCATGGTAGCTGTTTACCTGACAAAGGATACTTCCAAAAATCCCAAATGGATGGCGGAATTTGCCACGGAAAAAGGATATTATGAAAACGGAAACGGTTCAAAATGGACGTTGATGAGCCAGGGAGCACAGCAGTTAGGCTTAAATGTCAAGGAGCTTTCCCTGGACGAAGAGCGCATGGCCGAAAACTTAAGAGAGGGCAATCCTATTATCTGTATTTTGGGACCGGGAGATTTTACGGATTCAGGACATTTCATTGTGCTGGCAGGATATAGGGACGGCGGATTTGTGGTAAATGACCCCAACAGTCGTGCTAATTCCGAAAAGATTTGGACCTTGGAAGAACTGCGCGGTCAGATTCGGGCCCTCTGGGTATACTGGAAATAAGGGGCAACCTGCAGGCACCGCAAAGCAACCCACAGCTTATTGACTTTTTAAGATTTTCCCGTCATAATGATTTTTATCAGGAGGACGAAAATATGAAAAGTGCGAAAAATGAGTTGTTACAGTTTTTAGCCGGACTTGTTATGCTGATTGCGGGATTATTTATCTTTTCCCAGAAGGTAATTGTATCTTCCTCTTTCGTGGGCGGATTTTCCATGGGTGGAATGAGCATGACTTCAGGGCTTCTGCTTGTTCCGCTGATTGCAGGAATTGTCTGGATGTTTGCCAGTGGCGCGTCCTTTCCTTCAAAGGTCTTGACCGGCGTGGGGGTTTTTTTGATTGTCGCGGCGATCATCGCCTCTACCAGCATTCATTTGGTATCTATGACTCTGTATGACTGGGTATTGATACTGGTTCTTATTTTTGGCGGAGTGGGTCTTCTTGCAAAGGTGCTTTTGGTAGGAGATTATCAGGATGATGAAGAGGACCGGGGCGGATATCGTTCGAGGAAAACCAGAAGAAAACACAGCGGCACCTATGGAAGCAGTTCTTACAGCGCTTCATTCACAGATGTGGAGGCTGAATTAGAGGCAATGAAAAAAGGTAAATAGCTGAATAAAGCATAATAAAGGTAAGCAGTGATTATGAATCGAGGTCCGGAGCCGGATAGGAAGGCTCTTCCTCGATTCTTTTTATGGTATTTAAAAATAATTCACAAATCTGTGCGTCGGCAGTACGTCCCATTTTCTTGGTAACTGAACGGGGAATGATGCCGCCTGCCATACAGGCATGTCCGCCGCCGCTGCCGATGCCCAGCAATGCCTCGTGAATGATCTCTCCGGCATCCAGACGGTCGTTCTCACTTCTGACGGAAAATTTCCAGTCCGTATCCCGTTTGGCATAGATAATCACGAAATCCACTTTATTTAAAGAAAGAATAAAGTCAGAGGTCATTGCAATGAGGGCGTCGGGGCAGGAAAAAGGGATATAGGCAATGCCTATGGTGTCAAAAACACGTATAGTCTGAAAAACGGCTCCGAAAGCGGACAAATCGGAAAATTCCAAAGTATTGCCGGAAACCCTTCTCAAAATAGTTTCATCAATATAGGGGTTTAAAAATGCATACATTTCAATGTCTTCTTCCGTTACTCCTCTGGTAAACTGATTAGTATCCATTTTTATGCCGAACAGTAAAGCAGTGGCTGTATGGCTGTCGGGAATGATTCCGAAATCCTTAAAGTATTGTGCAATAATTGTGCAGCAGGCGCCCACTATGCGCACATCCATAAAAGCATATTCAATTTCCACAACGGTTGGATGGTGGTCTATACAGGCAATTTCATCTCCGATTAAATCCGTGATATTGCCCCCTTCCTTCTGGCTGTCCACTAAAATGATAGGACTCTCCGCCGTCATTTCATGAAGCTCGTGTTTGGGAAGAATCTCTATTTGGAATTCCTCCAGAATCCGTCTGGAGCTGAGCATGTCGATTTTGCCGTCATAGCAGAGGGTGGAGGATACATGAAAATGCTCCAGAAGACGGGAAAGACCGTAAGCGCTGCCTAAAGCATCCGGGTCGGGAAAATTGTGCGTTTGAATATAGATGTGTTTTCCTTCAAATTGTTTTATTAAATCCAGAAATTCCATAAAAAAACTCCTTGTCCGCAAACCATACTGTCTGTACTGTAAATGGTATGGATAAGCCATTACAATTGTTTGGTCAACAGTTTTGTTTATATAAAAACATGTAGCTTTACACATGAATGATTTTATCATAATATGTTAGGTAACGGCAATGAGGATTTATTTTAAAACAGATTTTGCAGGAAAGAAGGATATGGAATGGGACAGGGGAAAATGGATAAAAGGATCATAAAATATTTTTTGCTGGCGGCGGTTTTGGTGCTGGCCGTTATCCGGTTCGACAAGCTTTTGGGATTTGCCGGCAGGCTGTGGAGCATTGTGGTTCCTTTGGTGCTGGGAGCAGTTATGGCCTATGTTTTAAATCTCATTATGAAGGTGCTTGAAAAATGGTATTTTCCCAAAAGCAAAAGTAAGCTTGTGAAGGCAACAAGAAGGATCGTCTGTATCTTCCTTTCCATCTTCCTAATATCGCTCATTGCTTTTCTGATATTCAGACTGGTTATTCCTGAACTGGTGGATACCATGTCCCTGATATGGCGCTGGTTTCCTGTGGGGCTGGAAAGGCTGCAGGACATTCTGGCAAATTATTCCGACCAGATTCCCGAGCTGGAAAAATGGATCAACAGTCTGGAGTTCGACTGGAACGAAATAGGAAAGAACCTGTTCAGATACTTTACTTCCGGAGTAAGCGATATTGTGGGCTCCACGATTTCCATGGTAGGTACCCTCGGAACCGGCATTACCAATTTTATCATCGGGCTGATTTTTGCCATTTATATTCTGGTCAATAAAGAAACCCTGGGACGCCAGTTTGGAAAAGTGGCGGTTGCCTATTGCAAACCTGCACATTTAAATAAGATGAAAAGGGTGTTAAAGGTGGCCGATGAAACCTTTTCCAGTTTCATTGTAGGACAATGTACGGAGGCGGTTATTCTGGGAAGCCTCTGCATTCTGGGGATGTTTGTTTTCCGCTTTCCCTATGCTCCCATGGTGGGAACCTTTGTGGGGGCAACGGCGCTGATTCCTGTTGTAGGCGCTTATCTCGGCGCGGTTGTAGGCTTTATTATGATCTTAACGGTCAGTCCCCTGAAAGCGCTGCTGTTTATTTTATTTATCGTAGCGCTTCAGCAGTTAGAAGGCAATCTTATATATCCTAAAGTGGTCGGTTCGTCCATCGGACTTCCCGGCATATGGGTGTTAGCTGCGGTAACCGTTGGCGGCGGTATATCGGGAATCGCCGGTATGCTCGTAGGTGTGCCCTTAACTGCAACTGTTTACAAATTAATCAGAAGCGATGTAAATAAGAGAGTATCGGATTCTGTGAAAGGCGGCAAGGAATGAAGCTTTATTGCCAGCCGCCGTCCATTGCAATAATCTGTCCTGTTAAATAAGCAGGGCTGTTAATAATCTGAATGACAAGGCGCGCCACCTCATCAATGGTCCCGATGCGGTCGGCAGGGATCTCTCCCTTTAACATTGCAATATCTTCCATACTGAAGCGTTTGTTCATATCGGTGTCAATGACGCCGCAGGCAATAGCGTTTACCTGGATGTTGCTGGGAGCCAGTTCCTTGGCCAGCGCCTTGGTAAAAGCATTTAAACCGCCCTTGGAAGCGGAATAGGCGACCTCCATGGAAGCGCCCACACTCCCCCATACAGAAGAAATGTTGATGATTTTGCCGCACTTGTCATGTAACATGCTGGGAACCGCGCATTTGCATACGTAAAACGCAGAGGAAAGGTTAGTGTTGATAATATAATCCCATTCCTTAGCGGTCATTTCCGAAAGCAGGCCGAAATAGGAAATGCCTGCATTATTAATCAGCACATCCAGATGTTTTATTTCGGTAAAGCATTCCTCTACAAATTCATAAGAACCCACATCTCCTACAAAGCAGGTAACATTTACAAGAAATTTTTCTTCCAGTTCATTTTTTAACCGGTACAATTCTTCCCCGTTATTTTTGCACACAATGTATAAATCGTAATCATGGGCGGCAAGCATTTCGGCAATGGCTTTTCCGATACCCCGGGAAGCTCCGGTAATAAAAGCGGTACGTCTCATAGGCCGTCCTCCTTTTTGATTTTATTTTACCACAGAAAGGGACTTCTATGTGTAAAAAATGTGGAAAATTGCCGAAACGGTTGACAAAGGCATTATATGATGCTATATTATGAAACAGATGTAATAAATTTGTAACAAATTTTAATAATTGCTAAATAACAAATTGGAGGAATTATGTTTCGTAAATATGTAAAAGTGCTGGCAATTATCTGTGCGGCAACTTTAACGATGACAGCCACGTCTGTAACGGCTATGGCCGGTTCGGCTGCCGATTTACCTGCAGCGGGAGCTTCCCTTTCATTAAATGAAGGAACATCCATCGAGCAGGTATGTGCGAATGCTTCAAGTGCAAAAACACCGGAAGCGCCGGCGGAAAAGGCGGAGCCGGAAACAGTAGAAGCGGCAGCAGAAGCACCGGCAGAGACGCTGGCAGAAATCCCAAGCCCTTCTGTATCGTTAACAGCAGGCGCTGCGGACAGCGAATTGTATATAGTACCCTATAATAAAAAGGACGATAAGGTAGTTTCTATAGAAGGAACAATAGAAGATACCGTTAAGATAATCGAAGAACAGAAAAGTGTTTCGGAAAATGATGTGGAGGACTTTTCCAAGCTGGTTATCGCACAGGTTAACGATTATGTAAATGTCAGGAGCATGCCCAGTGAAGAGGGCGAGATTCTTGGTAAATTATATGACGATTCCGTAGGCGAATTCATTTCAGAACAGGACGGCTGGTATGAAATCAAATCCGGCAGTGTTCAGGGCTATGTAAAAGCCGAGTACGTGGTAACAGGCGATGATGCCGTAGTGCTTGCCCAAGAGGTAGGAAAGAGGATTGCCACTGTTACGACAACGACCCTGTTTGTTAGACAGGAGGCCACAACGGAATCTTCCGTTATCGGAATGGTACCTATTGAAGATGAATTATCAGTTACAGAAGAGGGCGAAACCGAAGGCTGGGTTAAGGTATCCGTAGAGGAAGGCGAAGGCTATGTATCAACGGAGTTTGTAACCTTATCCACAGAGTTTGTACAGGCTGAATCCAAAGAGGAGGAAGCGGCAAGGCTGGCAGCTGAGGAGGCTGAGAGAAAGAGAGCCAATGCGGCAGCAGGCAAGTCAGAAGCTTCCAAGTCCGGTGCAACCGTCAGCGGCGGTTCAGGAGCCGGCGGTTCGGTTGCAAGCTATGCTTTACAGTTTGTAGGTAACCCTTATGTATACGGCGGTTCCAGTTTGACAAACGGAACAGACTGCTCCGGTTTTGTTATGAGCGTATACGCACACTTTGGTGTGGGCCTGCCTCACTCCTCAGGTGCTCAGAGAGGATGCGGATATGATGTAGGCGGTCTTGGAAATGCACAGCCCGGCGATATTGTATGTTACTCCGGTCACGTAGGTATTTACATCGGCAACGGTCAGATTGTTCACGCATCAACAGCCGCAACGGGAATTAAGGTTTCCAATGCTAATTACAGACAGATACTTTCCGTAAGACGTATCTTCTAAAATGAAAAGATATAAAGGCTTCAGCTTATAGGGCTGGAGCCTTTTTGTTTTTCCGTAGCAAATTATTATAGTCCTGAAGCGGTACAGCTTCCGTCCTTCCGTCTTTTGTATCTGCCGGAAAAATTTCGAAGAAATATTTTTTGCCAAATTTGTAGGGATTCTGTAAAGTATGGATAAAAAATGATAAAACAATAGGGAATTAATATTGATATAGACATGGATGATATCGTAAAAATATCCTGTTTTTAGACAATATGCACAAAAATACCGGGAATATCTTCTGAATACCCCTATTAACCCAAATAGTCAAGGAAAAGTTATCCACAATTCAAAACCGCTATTTTTCGGCATAATTGACTTATGCACGAAGTTATACACATTATCCACAGAAAAAAGAGTGAAAATAACGCAGAATTATGGAAACCTAAGCGAACGAATGTTTTGTACACAAATCATGAAAATGATTTTTGTCATGAAAAAAACTGATTTTTGACTTGACTTTTTTAAAGTTAAAAAACATGAGACAATTTCTAAAATTGTTGCAAAATTCAAGAAAAATATGGTATAATTACCATACACTTTTAAACAGAAAGGGATGGGCATAATGAAATTTATTATCTTAGGAAAAAACATTGATGTTACTGAAGGATTAAGGATGGCAGTGGAGGATAAAATCGGAAAGCTTGAAAAATATTTTACACCGGAAACAGAAGTGCACGTTACCTTAAGCGTCGAAAAGGAGAGGCAGAAAATCGAGGTAACCATTCCCGTAAAAGGAAATATCATTCGTTCCGAGCAGGTCAGCAACGACATGTATGTTTCCATTGATCTGGTAGAAGAAATCATTGAAAGGCAGTTAAAGAAATATAAGAAAAAATTAACGGACCAGAAGCAGGCGTCCAGCTTCTTTAAACAGGATTATATCGAAAAAGACTACATGGATGAGGAAGAAATCAAGATTATCCGTACAAAGAAATTTGATATTAAGCCCATGTACCCGGAAGACGCATGTATCCAGATGGAATTATTAGGACACAATTTCTTTGTATTCTGTAATGCAGAAACCGACCAGGTAAATGTGGTTTATAAGAGAAAAGGCGGCACATACGGATTGATTGAACCGGAAGTTTAAACAGAATAAATCGGACAAGCAGGACAGGAAAGAGGAGCGAAGGCTCCTCTTTTTTGAATGAAATAGAAATGTCCCCGGTTATTTTTCCCTTGCAATTCTCATAAATTTATAGGAACAGAAGTGATATGAAAAAGTAAAACGGGGTGATTCCATTAAAAGGGAAATACAAAGAATAGCCAGTGCAATTATGCTTTGCCTGTCATTAGCCTTAAGTCTTGGGGTTTGTGAGATTATGACGAGTGTGTCACAAAATGATTGCCGTTATTGGGAAACCATAAAATGGACCTTTGGTGGGGAAAACGGTACGGGGAAAGAAGGCGGAGCGGAAAAACAGCAGGAAACTGAAACGGGAACCGGGACGGAAGAAGCAGAGGAGAAAAAAGACTTTATACGCTGGGTGGACTTTACTCCCACAAAGGAGGCTCTCCAGACTGCCTATGAATGGGATAAGGAAACATGGGCGGAGCAGATACATATTGATTGGATCAGCCTTCTTGCCTACGGTGCGGCAAAGGGCGGCGGAAAATTTGATAAAAAGATAATCAGCCAGATGAACGATTTTGCCAACGCCATACGTGCAGGGGAAAAAACCATGGAAGAGGCGGAAGAATTGAAGACCTTTTCTTATTACAAGGAGATATACACCGCCGTTCTGGGCGGTATGGTGGGAAGCTACCGCATTGAAGTGCCGGGTGTAGACGGAAATATCACATGGCAGGAATGCTATGGATTGAAAGCATTTTCGCCCATTGCAAAAGGATTCTATTACAATGACTATGATGATTTCGGAGCAGGGCGCAGCTACGGCTATAAAAGAAGACATCTGGGACATGACATGTTAGGACAGATAGGAACGCCTATTATTGCCGTGGAATCCGGCTATGTGGAGGCAATCGGATGGAATCAGTACGGCGGCTGGAGAATCGGCATACGGAGTCTGGATAAAAAAAGGTATTACTATTATGCCCATTTAAGGCAGGATGCTCCTTATGCGGAGGGACTTGCAGAAGGGGAGCTGGTAACGGCGGGAGATGTGATCGGATATATGGGACATACCGGTTACAGCGTTTCGGAAAATGTAAATAACATTGATGCCATTCACCTTCATCTGGGTATTGAAATCATGTTTGATGAAAGCCAGAAGGACTCCGACAATGAAATATGGATCGACTGCTATGAGCTGACGAAATTTTTATACAGAAACCAGGGAGCGGTGGAAAAAGTAGAGGGAACAAAGGAATGGAAGCGGGTTTATGATATGGAGGATCCGGCATTGACTTCCTTTCTGGAAACACCTGCCGGGAATGAATGATGGAAGGGAGAGAAGAAGACGGCAGACGGTACGCCCTTGCTGTTCATAAGCTGTAGAAAATTGGGGAAAGAGGGATGACAAACCCGGGGAATTTTGATACACTTTCATTAATACGCCAATTGATTTTTATGGTTTATCTTAGCGGGGGTTGTTATGGCTGCTTCAGATGAAAAGGTATTTAATGTCATACAGTCTATGCAGAATGTATTGGTTTTATATTGGGATTATGCATCGGGCTGGAAAATTTTAAATAAAAATAGCGGACTGCTTTCCGAAAAGGATAAAGTGGAAGACGCGCTGACCGAGCTGCTGGCATGTGTTCAGGAGGAAGATAAAGCCACTTATCAGGTGTTTTTACGCAAGATTTTATCAGGAATGAAGGGAAGCAGTGATTTTGTGCCGGTTAAGGAAGAACGGGTCAATGTTTCCGTACATATGAATGCCCGTGACGATGTTTATACCTATCACGAAACGGAATGCTTCCTGATGAAGGACGAGACCGGGGCCATTACCCGGATGAATGTGGTTATATGTCCTCTGGATGCGGAAGAAATTTATCGTATGCAGCTGGCCCAGAATATAACCAATGACCGTTCTCCCGCCATGTTTATCCGGGTAGCCGGAGAGGTTGTCAAAAAAAATCCCAAGGGAAAATATGCTCTCGTTCAGTTTGATGTTGCCAGATTCAAGGCCATCAATGAATTGTACGGAGAGGCTTTCGGCGACGAACTGCTCAATTATTTTCTGGAGTCTTTAAAGGTTATCTGCAACGAGGACCAGCTTTATGCACGCCTTACGGCGGATGTTTTTATGATTCTGGTTTCCTATGAGACGAATCAGGATATTCTTGATTTTATAGAAATGTTAAACAGCAATCTGCTGGGGTACAAGGATGTTACTTACCGCCTTGTATACGGCGTGGGTTTTGTAGAGGATTTTAAGAATCTCCGTAAATACGGAGACCGGGCATCTATAGCCAGACAGAGCATTAAAAATGATGCTTTGAAATATATTAAGTTTTATGAAGAGGGGCTGGGCAATACTCTCCTGAAAACAAAGGATGTGGAGGACCACATGGAAAAGGCTCTGCAAAACCAGGAGTTCGTCATGTATTTACAGCCCAAATACAACATTTTACAGGGAAAGATGGTAGGGGCTGAAGCTCTGGTACGCTGGATACGGCCGGACAAGGGAGTTGTCCCGCCGGCAGAATTTATTCCCATGTTCGAGAAAAACGGCTTTGTGACCAAGATGGATGCTTACATCTGGGAGGAAGCCTGCAAGACGATCCGCAGCTGGATGGATCAGGGGATGGAGCCGCTGCCCATATCCGTAAATGTATCCAGGGTGCATTTAAAGAGCGGGCTGTTTATTACCACTCTCAATAATCTGGTGGAGCAGTACGGGATTCCCAAGCGGTGTCTGGAGATTGAAATTACAGAGACTGCCGGAGAAGAGGACACGGGGGTAGGAATCGATACATTAAAGGATAACGGATTCATTCTTTTGATGGATGATTTCGGTTCGGGCTATTCTTCCCTGAATACGCTGAAGGATACCCAGTTCGATGTAATTAAGATAGACCGTGAATTTTTACAGGATTTTATTAGCTCCAAACGTGGACAGACCATTGTGAAGCATACTATTCAGATGACCCGGGCAATCGGGCTTGACCTGGTGGCGGAAGGCGTGGAAACCAAGGAACAGGCAGAGTTTTTATCCGCCTGCGGCTGCGATACAGCACAGGGATTTTATTATGCAAAGCCCATGACGGTGGAAGCGTTTAACGGTCTTTTAGAGAAACAGTTAAAAGAAAATCCGTAAACGGCAGGGAAAAGCACAAAGAATATTACGGCCCCGGCGGATAATTAAAAAATGGAATAAAAACAGGATTTTGGGACTAATCATTTCTTGCAAAAAATATATCACTATGTTAAAATAAAAACGGCGGCAATGATAAAAAAATAACAATCATTGCAGGGCTTGATTATCACTGAATTTTCAATGGATTTGGAGGAAAGAAAAATGGCAAAGAAAGTCGTATTGGCAGGCGCATGCCGTACCGCAATCGGTACAATGGGCGGTTCATTAAGCACAACACCGGCAGCTGAGCTGGGTGCAATCGTTATCAAGGAAGCACTGAACAGAGCAGGAGTTGCTCCCGAAGCAGTTGATCAGGTTTATATGGGATGTGTTATTCAGGCAGGACAGGGTCAGAACGTGGCTCGTCAGGCAAGCATCAAGGCAGGCTTACCTGTTGAGGTTCCCGCAGTTACCATCAACGTTGTATGCGGTTCCGGTTTAAATTGTGTAAATATGGCTGCACAGATGATTCAGGCAGGCGATGCTGATATCGTTGTAGCAGGTGGTATGGAGAATATGTCCATGGCTCCTTATGCTATGATGCAGGGCCGTTTCGGTTATAGAATGAATAATGGTACATTGGTTGATACCATGGTAAATGATGCATTATGGGATGCATTCAACAACTATCATATGATCAAGACAGCAGACAATATCTGTGAAGAGTGGGGACTGACCCGCGAAGAGCTGGATGAGTTTGCAGTAGCAAGCCAGAAAAAGGCTGTTGCAGCACAGGAAGCCGGCGCATTCGATAAAGAAATCGTTCCCGTGGAAATCAAAAAGAAAAAAGAGACAATTACTTTCAATAAAGATGAGGGACCCAGACCCGGCACAACAATGGAAGGTCTTGCAAAGCTTCGTACAATCAATCCTGACGGATTTGTTACGGCAGGTAATGCTTCCGGTATCAATGACGGTGCAGCGGCAATCGTTGTTATGAGCGAAGAAAAAGCAAAAGA
>CAZDRM010000014.1:0-24656 GCA_964507745.1 uncultured Lachnospiraceae bacterium | reverse complement strand
ATATTGTACTAAATTAGTGCACCAGTTTGCATCCTTAATTTCATTAATTATTTTGCTATTAATTACACTTTCATAGACTTTAATATTTTTCATAATTATTACCATCCCAATAAAATCAACTGTTAAAACTTTTTTAAATTTCGAGAAAAAATCATATAAAGTCTTAGCAGATCATTTCATTTAATTTACCGATTATGACTTCAAGTCTTTGCTCCAATTCTAATAATGAGGTTTCATCTTGCTTTAAGCTAAATATGTAATTTCCAACATCCTCATGCCAAATCAAGTCATATTCTGTAGAACCCTTATGTAGCTTTATAATGCTATAATGTATTCCATCTATCTTTTCCTCTGATAACATTTGATATTCTTGACAAAAAAGTTTTGCAAGAAGATCGTTTCCATCAAAATAATCAAAGTCTACAAGTAAGTATTCTACTCTACCATTTTCGTCTTTATTAATATGCTTTATGGCTTGTATACTCATTTTTGTATTTCTCTCAAAACAAATAATGTGCAAGTTCTAAAAATACATTCTCTATTTTATTTATTAAATCATCTATGTCCACCGCTATTCTCCACCTCTCCAATATTCATTAAAATAGTATCCTTAAAAATTCTTATATTTTGTGGTAATAACCAATTTAAGGCTATAGCAACTAACGGGAAGTCTCTGCAAAGACATTTTAATTTAATACTTCCAGTTCATCCCAGCTGGCTTCACATCCTTCACTTTTCATAAAAGTATCAAATCCAATTCCTGCTTGTGAATTTATTTTTCCTATCCACACAGTATCACACTCATCGCACAAGAAAAACTTTTTTCTTTTTTTAATAAGCATCGCTGGTAGTATTTCGCCTTGCTCACAATATGGACATATCATATTTTTCTCCTAATGAATATCAAATTACTTATACCTGTAAGGTATCAATAACTGTATACTCTTTTGCACAAATATCTTCTTTAAATAATAACGGTATAATTATTCATATTTTGTTATCTCATATTTTCCGCAAATAATATCAAGGGAAATTTCAGAACCAACCATCCAAATTAAATACAGCTTATTTATTTTAGAGAAATCAGCGTTATACCCGTATTTATAATATTTGAGCGAACTTTCCATTTCTTCTTTACTCAATTCTCTGACATATATATCTAATATAAAATATGCAAATTTTTCATTTTGCAAAGCTTCATTTTCAATACAACATTTTATAATTTGATTACAATCCAAATTCTTATAAAACTCTCCATTATAAGAATTTAATAATTTAAATTTTATGTAATTATTTCGCACTATAGAAATTGCATCTAAATTTACATTTTCTATAATGCGTTCCATATGTTCCCACCATTTACTTCTTGGTAACTCAAAAATATTCATTTTTAATTTTCCCCGTCCAAATCGCATTTTCGCCTCAACTCAGTCAACCATTACAGAGCATGACACAAAGTTTAGCAAACTGTTTTTAACGTATCATTCTCAAAACATCTGCCACAGTAATTTCAGAAATTGTTTTATCATTTAATTGATTATACCACCATTAATGAAAGAACATCCCTTATACTAAATAATTTTAAACTGCTTACACACTATATACAATTCAATAGGATACATATTTATTTTGAATTCCATATTTATCTTCTTTTGCTATCATTATGAGTAGTATTTGGATTAATATGTCTCTCCCAATAGCTTTAACTGCATGATGGTCTTTTTCTAACATATTTCTTCGTAAATGTCTCAATATTCATATTCTGAATTTCTTCTTCCGAGCTGCTACAAATTAGTTTTGTAATCGTCTCAGCAATCACTTCAAAAATTATTGGGCTCGAACCGACCTCACAATTTGCAGCATAATTAATTGCAATTTCACATTGTGGATAACTATTTTTAGCCATAATTGTCGTTATAATACTTTCACTAACTTCCTCAGGTAATCCTTTGTAAACAGAAGTATCATTCCACAGACTTGATTCTTCATATTTAACAGAATTCCCATGAATATAAGATATAGATATTTTTATACAATCGCATTCATTATGTAGTTTTATTTGTGCAACTAAAAATCCATAACAAATCCTGCCTCCTCTATGAACTTTGAGTTCCATACCTACTAAAAAAGGAGAAGTAATTGTTTTAGTTTTAACCTCTGTATAATATCAATCATATTCATAATCATTTATCATAGGCTGCTCATTCCATATAACTGTAATTTCTCCATTCTGATATTTAATTAGCTTTTTCATCGGTAAAACTCCTGTCCTTCCCAATCCACCTCTGTCTGAAAGCAAATATTCCTTTTTGCTACATTTCAAAAATAGAAGGATTATCATTAATGTATCTAATAACATCCTCAAGGCTATATTCAAACTCTTGTTGATAAAAGTCCAAAAAATCCAGTAAGGCTACACTAACATATTCATTATCTATTTTCCCATCTTTTATATATTTTTTAACAATATTGTACCAATCATCATATGTTGCCGGATCAGCCGCACTTCGATCCATATGAAGATAAGGATCCATGTCACTTATTAAAGTGTTTAATGATTCATTTTGATTAATATGAAAATAATAGTCACTTAATATTTTAAACATAAAAAAATAAGCATTCTGTACTAGCATAATTTCTCTCTATACTTTCTTGTTGTTATTCTTGTATAATCCTGTTTCTGAATCCCACTCTAGTGGCACTTCATTTGCTCCTGCATTATTTACTATCCCATTTCGCGTTCTAACCCAAATTTGTGTACCATCTTCAGCAATTTTTACATACCAATCATTTCCTCTAGCGTCTTTGCCAATGTAGTTATTTAAATCGTTAGCAACATCCAAAATCGTCTGTCTATTCTCTGGTGTATCTGGAAGATGCCCTTTAGCATCTCTAAAAATGTGTTTCAACTGAGCATCTCCTTCTGGGAGTCTAATCTCAGTTATATTACCCACAACACCTATTCTCGGCACATTATTAATAACAGCCGGAGGCTGGCTTCCTGCATTCCCCTGACTGCTTCCGCCCGGAATCAACATCCCCGCACTGGTCGTTGCCAGTATCGGATATGCCATCACATTCAACCAAATACCAAGTGCTGCCACGGTTCCTGATGTTAAATCATAAATCCGTCCTTTTCTTTCAAACAAACTGTCTCTTATTAAATTACTGCTTGGTGTGGTAGAATCCCCCTTCCATCCGTACTCCACTTCCTGTATTGCCTGACCAACATCCGATGTGGCTGTCATCAGTCCAAATATTCCAACAGTTGAGCCAAGAATCCCTACAATAATACTACTTGCTCCTCTTTTCCATGCTACCCATCCTATAACCAAAAACGTTCCGCCACTAATTGCTTCTGCCATGCTTTTCTCAAAAAGGTCAATGCCATTCCGTATTCTCTCAAAATCCTTTCCTTCAATAAAGCTCTGGACAGCATTATCGCAATAATTATAAGCTGCACACTCTAACTGCTCTATAGCAGAAGCCGCACTTTCTATCCACGGCCCCGCTGGAGATGCATCTATCTTTCCTGCCAGATATGTCTTGATCATCTCATCTGCCGCCTGTAGAAACCCGTTAGTATCAGTTTTTATAGGATAGTTATTTGCTGGATTATCTTGGCTTACCTTCGTACCCGCAACAATCTTCTCTCCCGCACTCTGGACCGCAGTCGCTCCTTGCGTCGTCCCCTGTTTTACCCCGTTTACCTCATTCCTCGTTATCCGGTTTGTCGCCATGGATACTGCGGCTGCTCCGTTCCCCGATCTTGCCACTGCTGTTTCAGCAGCCCTGCCTGTCTGATTCTTTGCCTCCTGCGCCGCCTTCCTTGTGGTAGCTGCCGCCGCAGAAAAGGTGTTCTTTATGGTAGTTCCCACAGCCTTATGTCCGTCCGGGTCTGTATAATTCACAGGATTATTCCCCACATAAGTATAACGGTTCTGGCTTAAAATATTATCCATGGTGCCACCATAGGTATCACGGCTTAAGAAAGTTCCCGTCGCCATATTCAGATAACGCGCCCTTAGATACTGCATCCCCAGGCTTTCATGGGTGTATTCCCCGTTATAACCGTAGCCCGTCGCCTGCGTTCTGGTGTAAAGGACCGTATTTTCTGCCCCGTAAGCACTCCTGCTTCCGCCTGTCCCGTAAGCATAACTGATAGTTCTGCCTCCCGATACAAGATTTGCCACGCTTCCTGTTCCCGTATAGTAGTAGTTCCCGGTTATTGCCGTGCCTCTTACAGTTCCCGTACTCTTTATGCCTGTTCCGCCCACCGATGCGGCTCCGGCCGATGTTATCCCGGTAATCCCGCCTCCTTTCGTCACACTATAGCTTTCACGCCAAACTCCGTAGCTATAGCCCGTAAGGCTCTCTCCCATACTGCCGTTTATTGCATACTCTGAAAGCACCTGGGCATTGGGGTAACTGATATCATTGACATAGTTTACCTGTCTATAGGCTTCGGCACTGAAAGCGGTCCGATTCGCATCCCCGAAAATACCTTCTATCACTTCAAAGGGACTTCCCGCTTCCTCTACGGTCTGCGCATTCCCGCTAAAGTCTGCTTCCCACAGCCTGCTTTCCCACAAAACAGTCACATCATCCGTAAAGCCCATCCGCTCATGGAGCCATGCCTTAAAAGGTGTGGGCGCAGGCAGGAAAATATCTGCCGCCTGACAAAGTACTCCGTACCAGAATGCCTTTGCACCTTCTGTTAAATCTATGAAATATGGTCAGTACTGCATTTTTTAATGAATAGAATTTTTTAGAAAATCCGTACTGTCCTCCATTATATACTCATCATTCAATTTATTCTTTAGAAGATTGATTACTGAAAACAATTCTCTAAAAAAAGTTTCTCTCTTTTCAGTCTCTTTAAATCCAATATATCTAAATTCTTTTCCATCGTCCAAATACAAACCATCATATATTTTTTGAATATGAACAAATTTAGGGTCAATATCATTATCTCCTATTAAATATGGTGGTAAATCATTCTCTATCAATTCATTATTTTCACCAAAAATCCACACAGGGAAGCATCCGTATTCAAATTTTATTTTAATTTTTTTCATACAAATTCCTTTCTAATTTATATCCTCAATCTCAAATGAACCATATGGATTTCCATTCCTAAAAGAAGCCTTTTGTTTTCCTACCCTCAACTCAACAGCCTCTCTCCACGTTGTTGGAACACCTTGTTTAGTTGTAAATCTTTCAACATATTCTGATGGTAGTGAGTCATTATAATTATGTATTGTTGCCTCAACATCAATTCCTACTTCTCTTTCCGAAACCACACGAGTATTGTCAATAGTAGTATATATCCCATCAGGCATTTCAACAACGTCAATCGGATTTCTTTGACCATTACTTTTTTTCTAATACATAAACTCCTTTCATTTCCCTTACTTTATATAATTCCAGTTCATTTTTTAATTCGATATGTCGGTTGATAAGCCATAGCATTATATTTTTAGAGTTCCGAATTGTATCCATTATATTTTTATTATAATAAATATCTGTCTCCAGTCCTATTCCTATTACTTCAAACGGAATATCAATTACTTCTAAGATTAATTTCACTAAATTATCATAAAATTCATGGTTGTCCAAAGTTATCTTGTCACAATCTAACATTGGATACCCTTCTGTATTAATCCACACTGTATAGAGATAACAATTATCAATTTTTTCAATATAAATGCCCATATCTTTAATCAGTGGCTTTTTCAACTTAATTACAACAATGTGCTGGGCATCTAATATGGATGCAAATTGTTTGAAAGATTCAATATTCTTCTCATTATCCCACATCCAATTATCTATGCTATTCATTGACTCTATACTGACGTTATATTCGTTTAATAATGTTGCAACAACGTCTGGATCCACCATTTTATTACACAAAAGATTTATATCTAACACTATGGCCATACTGTACCTCCATTTGCAATTGCATCTAAAACTCTCCCACTCTGTGCTCCTGGATACAGACTAATAAATTCGCCACCTTCTCCTACTCTCAACAAATCATCTCCTTTAATATACAAATATTCTTTATTAGTTGCATCATAAATAATTTGATCTGGTTTATTAAAAACTTCGTTTATATAATCTTGATAATCAGTATAATTTATCATATCAGGATAATCTATTTTATGTTTTCCCCATTTTTTTCCCAATTGTTTTGAATCAAAACTTACTGCATCAGGTGTTTCTAATCCTGTACCACCCCCTACACCTCCAGCTGCATCATCCGCCCCCATAGCAGCCTTCTCCGCTATATTCTCCTGCTCTCCTCCTGCCAGTACAGGATTTTTCGGCATGACATACGGTTTTAATGCCATTCCTGCCATTGCGGCAATCCCGGTGCTTAAATGATAGATGGTGTCATATCCGTCGTACAGAGTATCCCTTATCATATTCTCGGTCTGTGTGGTTCTATCATTGTTCCATCCCAGGCGTATCTCATTAAATCCCTGAACCACATCCGATGAACCCGCCATGCTTGTAATCGCTCCTGCAATCACTCCTGCAAAGCCTAGTCCTGTATAAGATGTGGTCGCTCCTGCAAATCCGAGGAAAGTTCCGCCAGCCATCTTAAATACTCCTGTCAGAATTAACTCAGTCCCTGTTACTATTCTTCCTACATCTCTTGTTGCTAAAAACTCCTGTACTTCATTCTTGCAATATTTATAAGCCGCACATTCCATCTGCTCTATAGAAGAAGCCACACTTTCTATCCACGGTCCTGCCGGGGAAGCATCTATCTTTCCTGCCAGACATGTTGCAAATAAATCTAGCCCCATGTTCATTAATTCATCATCGCCATCGCTTCTTATATTCACTTCCCTCGTCTGATTCCCTTGGCTTACCTTCGTACCCGCAACAATCTTCTCTCCCGCACTCTGGACCGCAGTCGCTCCTTGCGTCGTCCCCTGTTTTACCCCGTTTACCTCATTCCTCGTTATCCGGTTTGTCGCCATGGATACTGCGGCTGCTCCGTTCCCCGATCTTGCCACTGCTGTTTCAGCAGCCCTGCCTGTCTGATTCTTTGCCTCCTGCGCCGCCTTCCTTGTGGTAGCTGCCGCCGCAGAAAAGGTGTTCTTTATGGTAGTTCCCACAGCCTTATGTCCGTCCGGGTCTGTATAATTCACAGGATTATTCCCCACATAAGTATAACGGTTCTGGCTTAAAATATTATCCATGGTGCCACCATAGGTATCACGGCTTAAGAAAGTTCCCGTCGCCATATTCAGATAACGCGCCCTTAGATACTGCATCCCCAGGCTTTCATGGGTGTATTCCCCGTTATAACCGTAGCCCGTCGCCTGCGTTCTGGTGTAAAGGACCGTATTTTCTGCCCCGTAAGCACTCCTGCTTCCGCCTGTCCCGTAAGCATAACTGATAGTTCTGCCTCCCGATACAAGATTTGCCACGCTTCCTGTTCCCGTATAGTAGTAGTTCCCGGTTATTGCCGTGCCTCTTACAGTTCCCGTACTCTTTATGCCTGTTCCGCCCACCGATGCGGCTCCGGCCGATGTTATCCCGGTAATCCCGCCTCCTTTCGTCACACTATAGCTTTCACGCCAAACTCCGTAGCTATAGCCCGTAAGGCTCTCTCCCATACTGCCGTTTATTGCATACTCTGAAAGCACCTGGGCATTGGGGTAACTGATATCATTGACATAGTTTACCTGTCTATAGGCTTCGGCACTGAAAGCGGTCCGATTCGCATCCCCGAAAATACCTTCTATCACTTCAAAGGGACTTCCCGCTTCCTCTACGGTCTGCGCATTCCCGCTAAAGTCTGCTTCCCACAGCCTGCTTTCCCACAAAACAGTCACATCATCCGTAAAGCCCATCCGCTCATGGAGCCATGCCTTAAAAGGTGTGGGCGCAGGCAGGAAAATATCTGCCGCCTGACAAAGTACTCCGTACCAGAAGGCGTTTACAGCTTCTGCATCTGAAAGTCCTGCATTTTCACGGCTTTCCATCTGCTCGTCTGCCAAACTGCTTTCCTCTCCATTTTCTGAAAGACTCTCTCCTAAATCCCGAGATAGGCTGTTTTCTTCCTCTCTATCTGTAGAATCTGTCTCCTGCTCTGATAGTAAGCCTGTGCTGCCGTTTCCTTTTTCATCTGTCCCCGAAAAGTTTCCCGCAGTATTGCCTGCTCCCTGATTCCATTCCCCGTATGAGGAATCCCCCGGGTCTTCATCCTCTTCTCCTGTCCGGTTTCCGGTCTCATCTTTCTTCTCTTCATCCGGTTTTGGCACCAGCTTCCTGTGTACAGAAAGCTCCGGTGTATATTCCATGGTAAAGACTCGGTTGTCATTTCCGTCATAAAGTGCGGCTAAGAGCAGGTTATCCTTATCCGTAACTGCTGTTAAACGTCCGCATGCATCGTATAAATAGTGTCTTTCTTCACTCCCTTCCTCTTTTACCAGATTTCCGGCTTTATCATAGGTGTAAAGGGTTTCCCCTTCCTCGCTGTCCTCAAGCTTTACAAGCCTGCCCGCTTCGTCATAGGTATAGTTTACCGTCAGCTTTTCCCCGTCAGTCACGGTTTCCATTTGCAGCCTGTTGCCTGCCGGGTCATACAGGTAGGTGGTGGTAACGGAAGGCTTCCCTTCTTCTTTTTCCTCGCTTCTTATGAGCTGGGACAAACCGTCATAAGTATAACAGTTTTCCTTTTCCACATAGGAATCCCCGTCATAAAGGCGTATTTTTTCCTGTATGATATTTCCCCTGCCGTCATAAGCATAACCGTAAAGGGAAATGGTTTTTCCCTCATGGGTATTCACAAGACCTGTCACACGGCCCAGTTCGTCATAGGTAATCCGGGTTTCTCCGTCCTCCCTTTTTGCTTCAGTCAGGTTTCCGTCTGCATCATAGACATAGGCCGTAGTTTTTCCATCCAGATCCGTAACGCCGGTCATACGGTCTAAGGCATCATAGGTATAAGAAACCTTTCTTCCATCGGGATAAGTTACCTCTGTTACATTTCCAAAGACATCATATTCATAGGAAATTTCCCTGCCGTTTCCATCCTTTGCCTTAGTTACCCTTCCCGCCTCGTCATAGGTATAAAAACTTTCCCCCGTCACATCATCCATAAGCGCCAGTCTCCCCATGGAGTCATATCCATAAGAAGCTGTGGACAGGGCTTCTCCTGTATCCTTGGATACCAGACGGTTTAAAGCGTCATAATCATAAGTTGTGGTACTTCCGTTTTCATCTTTGGCTTCTGACAGATTACCCGCTTCATCGTAGGTATAAGAAGCCTGGTTCCCTAAGGGGTCTGTGGTCTTTATCAGGTTTCCGGCTTTGTCATACTCATAGGAGGTGGTATTTCCGTTGCCGTCCGTTACTCCTGAAAGCTGTCCGTTCTGATGGTAGCTGTAGCTTACCAGAGAATCCTCTCCTTCTATGCTGATAAGCCTGTCCATAGCATCATAAGCATAGGTATAGGCTTCCTCCCCCGCTATGTCTTCATGGAGAAGTCTTCCCTTGGCGTCATATAAATAAGAGGTCCGATTCCCCGCCCCGTCGGTTATGGTCTTGATGTTGGAAAGAGCATCATAGGTAAATGTGGTTTCCATTCCTCCCGGGGATATAAATCCGGTCAGTCTGCCCATGGAATCATAGGCATAAACACTTTTTCCTCCTAAGGCATCCGTAACGCCTGTCAGGTTTCCTGTTTTGTCATAAGTATAGGCGCTTACACGGGCCTCTTTGCTGTTTCCGGTGGTTTTGTCGTATGAGGTTTCTTTTAAAAGCTGTCCTTTTGCATCATAGACATAATCCGTCTGCAGTCCTGAAGGCAGCGTGATTCCTGCAAGCCTTCCGTTTTCATCATATTGATACTGATAAAGAGCTTCATCCCCATAGGAAACAGCGGTTACGTTTCCGTTCCCGTCGTAGGTATAGGCCGTTTTCCCACCCAAAGCATCCACGATTTCCGTAAGGCGGTTTAAGCAGTCGTATTCATAACAGGTTTCTCCGTTAGCATTTGCTAACGAAATCAGACTTCCGTTTTCATCATAAGAAAGCTTTGCTTCTATTCCCGTGGGTCCTGTAAGCTTTGTCAGATTTCCCCTAAGGTCATATTCATACAGATAGCTTCCGCCGTCAGGAAGAGTCTCCGATACTATGTGGCCCGCACCGTCATAGGCATAAGCGTTTTCCGAACCGTCGGGAGCAGTTTCCTTTATGAGATTCCCGGCCTTATCATAGTCATAAAGAGTCCGGTTTCCGAACACATCCGTAACAGCCGTAAGGCGGCCTGTCTCATCATAGGCATACTCCGTAAGGCGGGTATCTCCTTCCTTTTTGTATAAAAGGTTCCCCGTTTCGTTATAGGCAAAATAGTCTGCGCTTTCATCAGCATAAACAGCAGAAACAAGCTGTCCTAAGACGTCATAAGCGTAAACGGTTTTATTTCCTTCCCCGTCGGTTATTCCTGTCAGGTTTCCCGTCTTATTGTATTCCATAGAGGTGGTAATGCCGAGAGAATCCGTTACCTGTATGAGATTACCTGCACCGTCATAGGTATATAAAATTTCTCCCTGATCGGAAGCAGTTTCCTTTACAAGCCTTCCCGCCTGATCATAAGTGTAGGCGGTTTTGATTCCCAGAGGGTCCGTAACAGAAAGAACACTTCCCCTTCCGTCGTATTCTATGGATGCTGTATATCCGCCTGCATCCCTGACTGCGGTCATTTGGTCCTCACTGTCATAAGTATACTCTGTTTTGTTTCCTTTTGCATCTGTTTCCTGGATGAGATTCCCATAGATATCATATTCATACAGATTTTTATTGCCCTCTTCATCGGTAAAAGCCACCAGATTGCCCGAAATATCATAATCATAGAGGCATACGCCGCCCAAGGGGTCTGTTTCCTTTATGAGTCTGCTGAAGGCATCATATTCATAAGCCGTTTTCTGCAAAAGAGGATTTGTTACCAGAATACATCTTCCGTTTTTATCATACTCATAAGCGGTAACCGCTCCCGCTGCGTCCTCTACACCAAGCAGGTTTCCGCAGGCATCATAGGTATAAGCAGTTTTTCCTCCCGCAGCATCGGTTATGCCCGTAAGCTGTCCTGCCCCATCCCATTCATAAGCCGTCTTATTCCCCAGGGCATCAGTCAGCGCTGTTAAATTTCCCCGTTTATCGTATTCATAGGCTGTGGCATAGCCTTCCTCATTTGAAAAGGCGGTAATTCTTCCCTCTTTGTCATATATATAGTTCTGCCTTCCGTCAGCTGTTTCCACACCGGTAAGGCGGTTACCTTTATCGTAGGTATAGGAAATCGTGTTGCCTTCCCCGTCGGTAACTGAAATCAGGTTATTGTTTTTGTCATAGGTATAGACAGTTTTTCCGCCTTCAGGGTCAATGATTCCCGTAAGGTTTCCTGCTTTGTCATAGGTGTATTCCCAAACAGCGCCGGAGGGAGTGGTTTCTTTTATAAGCCGGTTATAATTATCATAAATATATCGGGTTATTCTTTCGCTCTTTTCTTCCTGAGAAATAACATTTCCGATATTTCCTTCTCCACTCTCTGAGCTGCCGTCTTCGTCATATTCTCCTTCTTCTGCGGATGCGTTATCGCTTCCCCTCTCCCTTACAAGGATGCAGTTTCCGTTCCTGTCGTATTCCCGCTCCTGTATCAATCCGCTTGCATAGGTTGTCCTGATAAGCTGTCCTTTTTCATCATATTCGTAAGCTTCCGCTAACTCTCCTCCACGGCTAATGCCTGTCAGAGCGCCTAAGCGGTTATAAGAATAAACAGTTTCAATTCCTTCATAATCCCTGATGCTTAAAGCCTGCCCTGTATAAGGGTCGTAGGTTATGGCGCTTTCACTGCCTAAGGGATTAGTCATCTTAACCAGACGGTCATTTCCGTCATATTCATAATACCAGCTGTTTCCGCCTGCATCCACGGCCTTTACGGGACGGTCCATGGTATCAAAGGACACCTGTCTTGTATTTCCGTAAGGGTCTTTCTCCGAAGTCCGGTTGCCGTTTTTATCATAGGTATACTCATAACGGCTTCCCATGCCGTCTGTCACGGAAGTAATGTTTCCTGCCTTGTCGTAGGTGTAAATGCTCTTTTCCCCCATGGGGCCCGACACGGAGAGAACAAGTCCGGTCTTTCCGTAGGCAATGGATGTTCTACCCCCTTCCGGCGAAGTTACGGATGTATTTCTTCCTAAGGAATCATAGGTATAGCGGGTAATATTTCCATTTCCGTCCGTAACATTTACGGGCAGTCCCATGGCATTATAGGCATAGGATGCCGTCACTGTGCCGTTTAAGGTAATTTTTGTCAGATAGTTTCCCGTATAGCTGTAGACGATGCAGTTTCCGTTTCCATCGGTTTCTCCCTTTAACCGGTTTCTGTGATCATAAGAAAAGCTTCTTTCCGTTCCGTCCGCTTCTGTTATTTTAATCAGATTTCCCGCCGCGTCATACCCAGCCGTTACGGTATTTCCCATGGCGTCCGTTGTGGAAAGCAGATTCCCGTTCTTGTCGTATGCAAAGGACGTAACCACATTTCCCCGGGTCTTTTTTGTAATATTCCCGTCGGCATTATAAACAAAGGAGGTTGCCACTCCCGTTCTGTCAACGGTTTTAGTCATTCTTCCCCCTTTATATTCCTTTGTCTCCTTGGTCCCGTCGGGATAGGTAATCCTTGTGGTACGGTAATTGCTGTCGTATTCATAAACAGTCAGGTTTCCCGCCGCATCCTTTGCCGAGGTCTTCCCCTGTCCGTAGCTTAAGGTAATGGTTTCTCCAAGCCTGTCCTTCTGACGAATCACACGATTCTCATTATCGTAGGTATTCTGCACTACCCTGTTCCCGTTTTCATCATACCACGCGCTTAAACGGTGCCTGTCGTCATAGGAAAAGGTCTTGCTGTTTCCCATGGGGTTTTTAACCTCTGCAAGATTCTGCCTATCGTCATAGCGGTATTCATAAACGCCGCCATCGGGCATGGTTATGGAGGTAATACAGCCGTTGTCATTTACAGTAATTCCCATGGTAACGCCTTCTCTGGAAATGCCTGTAAGCCGTCCCTCACTGTCCCGTTGGAAAGTGCGTACTTCCCCGTTTTTCCCCTTAATCTGAATCAGATTTCCTTTTGTATCATAGGTGTGGATACTGCTGTCTTCCTCTTTTATCTCATATTTATAAATGTCATAAATTTGTTCCCCTGCCGAAAAGTTACCCAAGGCTTCCCCGGTTTTTATCCGTTTAAGGCTGACCTGAAAACCTTCCGGACTCCTGTAGCCGCCCTTTCCGTCCGGTGTGAAATAAAGACTGCTTCCGTCCGGCCGGTTGTAGACGAGAGTTCCGTCGGATAAGGCACTGATGCTTTCATCAAACATGGAAGTAAAGCCCCGCCCGAAGCTTCCCAGCCTTCCCGCGTTCATTCCGTTGTAATATCTCTGCATGGCAAAAACACCCAGACTGTCGCTATAAGAAAAATCCTCCTGGGCTAAAAAGAAATTACCCGTATTTAAATTAATGGGCTCAAACCCGAATTCACAATGCAGTCCTCTTCCCAGAAGAGCCATATCAATCAGGCTTTTTTCGTCGTCGGTCAGTTCCCCCGGCTGATAAGGGGTGTTCCGGTTTTTCTGTGGATTTCTGATAAAGATGGTGTTATTTTCAACCATCAGGGTGTCCGCCGCTTTGTTATCAAACATCAGGACAGAAAGAGGAACCCCGTAATAATCCGCAATTTTTGAAAGACTGTCATATCTGGTGGCCCGGTAAATCAGAAACTCATCGCTTTTTACCTGCACCCCCTGCTTATCCTCCTTTACAGCCTGTGCGCTCATAGAATACAGGGTGTCATAGTCAAATTCCGTAAAAGGATATGCGCTCTGCCAGTTGGACTTCACATCCTTATATCGCAGAATTCCTTGAGGAAAAGCCCCTTCAAAAGAGCTGCTGTCTGGATAAACCTTTGCATTATCCGTTATATGAATCCCTCTGTAGTTCTTTGAAGCATCTGACAGAGAATAGTAAACAAAGGCGTAAGGTGTTGCTAACCCGTCTGCAAAAGCACCATAGCACTGCATCTTTCCATCTGTGGAAGTAAGAGTCATGGGACGCAGATGAATGGTCGTGTCATCCAGGCTATAATCCATGGGCACATCCCCTGCCGGCTGCCATGTAATGGAAATTGTAGGAGTAAGAGCCGCATCGGGATAATTCTCCGTGGCAAATATTGCCCCTGCCTTAGTCTCATCGGAAGAAAGCAGCAAAAGACCATGGCTTTCATAGGTGCTGTGAATCCACCCGTTTACCGAATCCCTGATGTCGTAGCTTTTCCATCCCATTCCCGCCGGCCTCATGGAATCCTCTCCCGCAATAAACCGATCCAGATTCACGGAATTTTCCCATGTAATATCCCCGTAGGAAAGAGGCTGTCTTAAGCGATAGCATCCGATATCAAATCCTGCGTTTTCATTAAGCTGATAAATATTCAGGCTTGCGGAAATCACATCCACATCCGTAAATCCCGCCAGAATATCCTGATAACGGAAAGTAGTGATCACATAGCTTCTGGACTTCCCGATATCGCCAAAATACCCTGTAAAGCTGCAGATTTCTTCCGGCAGATAGCCCCCTAAATTAGCTATGGTAAAGTTATCGATTTCATTCTGCAGCACAGTGGTGCTGGGGTCTATTTTTACAGGATAAACCCTGGATGCATCCTCTATCCACTCCTTATCCGCAGAAAGGGTCAGAATATATTCCCCGTCCCTTTCCGTAAGCTCCAGAGTTATATCCTCCGATACTTCCCCTGCAGCATCCTCCATGCGGGGTGCACTGATTATAATGGCCGGAAAAGTATTCTCACTAATACTGTCTTCCTCTGATTGTCTCTCGTCAACACCATTTCCGCTCAAGCTGCTTCTATCCGCATCGCTCTCGCCCGCATCATCTCCACTCAAGCTCTTGCCATCCGCATTGCTTTCGCCCGCATCATTTCCACTCAGGCTCTTTCCATTCGCATTGCTTTTGCCCGCATCATTCCCGCTAACTCCTTCTGCCTCTTCATAAATATAAACGCAGTTATTCTTAAGAACCGCCTTGATGCCTTCCTCTTTCAGGAAATATGTAAAGTCCGTCTTTTCTTGAGGCGCCAAAAGAATAATATCCTGTTTTACGCCATTATGCTGCACCGTATACTGAATATCTATGTTTTCATATACCCTGTTATATCTAATAGCATTTTCCGACACTGCCGCCTTTGAATAATCTCCGTCTTCCGCCGTAAGAACTGCCTCCACGCCATTTCCGCTGACGGTTACGGTCCTCTCTGCACTCTCGCCCGCCGGAAATACAGCATCGATATCGCTTTCTTTATTAGTATAAGTATCGTTCTCTGTCCCGTTGCCCGATACCAGAGTATTATCTATAGGTTTTTCCTGTCCGCCTTCCATATAAGTATTAGGATAAGCAGTAAAAATTGTCCGATAAGTCCTGTCAGGCAAAAGAAAAGTTTTATAATCTCTTCCCGTCTCAACAGGAGCCCCGTACAAAACCTCCGGATTTTCCAAAGGATCCCATTCCGGCATCCTCAAACTACCCTCTGTTTCCCCTGTCGAAGACTGTTCCGTCCCCGTCTGCCAATCTATACTTTCTCCCGGGTTATCCTCCGTTTCATCCATTCCATCCGGCAAATTCCCGGAAAGCGTCCTACCTTCTTCCACCCTGAAGAGACTTTCTTCCCACTGCCTTCTTTCATTCTCTTCCCTTACCTGCTCCCTCTGCTCCAAAACCCTCCGGTACAAATCCGGCAGACCTTCAGCATAAGCAGGCACCTCCTGCGTAAATGCAATAAAAAATGCCAACAAAAAACTGACAACCCTAATAAATTTTCTTCCCACCTGTTTTTCCCTCGTTTCCTCATAAGTAAAAAATTGCAGAACATATCTGCCAGCTCCTATTATATCTTATCCATCAAAACCATGATTACCGTATTTGGAAAGTCCGAACATATTTAATAAAATTTTTATATTCTACCCCCTGCCAAAACTTTCACTTAACAAAAAACAGGTTCTCTATAGATACACCCCTAAATCCCGACAAATCTCCTCCCCAATAAAACTTCATAGTTTCCAAAACAGGCCCGCTCGGTTTAAAAATACCGGGGGATGGCGGGTAAACCTTTCCATTTTTTATAATCCCCCTTACCGGAAATTGGAATTTTTCTTACAGTCTGCCCCAACCCCAAGGGGTAACAGCCCCGGACGGGCTGTTAAGCGTCTCTGCGGCACGGATGCCGCATTGACGCGTCCCCGAGAGCTGCCAACCCATTCCCTGCAGACTGTTAGAAAAATCCAATTTCCGGTTCGATTATAAAAAATGGAAAGGCTTTACCCGCCATCCCCCGGTATTTTTAAACCGAGTCGGCCTGTACAACCCTTCCACCAAAAACAACATCACTATCTCCCCATATCCTCCGCCATATCCCCCATATAAATAACCGAACTTCCCTTCGTCCCCGAAAAAACACAAGGCTTACGATCTCCCTTGCCGCCCAGCACATACCTGTCCCCATCTTTCAGCCAGGCCCTTTCCGCATGCCCCACACGTCCGTTACCCATAACAAACTCCCAGATAACAGGAGTTTCATACTCCTTCCCTGAAAGCTCCTCGGCAAAAAGAAAAAACTTTATTTCCTCATCACAGACAACCTCTATCCGTTCTCCTTCCACCAAAAGCTCTACAGCCTCATCCTCTTCCAATAAGGTTTCTTTCACTTCTCCATCCGTATTTTCCCGGCAATAACCTTCAAAAAACAAATGAAAACCATCCTGCTCAAGATGTTTCCACCTTGCATAACGGACAGTCGGAACCCCATCTTGAACGATTTCCCTCAAAGTTTCCGACATCATATAGTCATAAATTCCTCCCAGTTCTTCAGATGCCTCCGCTTTGTCTTTCATATGCTTCAACTCCAGCCTCTTAAGCCCCGGCAGTTCCTCAATTCCATAGCCTTCCCGGCTCAGTCCCGTTTCCCCTTTATAGGTAATATAAATCTTAACATCATAATCTTCATCACTAAAAAGCGCTTTCATATCCTGTTCCGATACTTCAAAGGATACGGGAAGCACATCCGACAGACCGGTGTCGCCCCCTTTATATATATTCTCCGTATCTTCCTCCAGTGCCGGAAGAAACAACTTCACGTAAAAATCGCTTTTCACAATCTCATCACAGGATATATCAAAAAAATCCAGCACATATCCCCTCCCTTTTTCTTTCAGTTCTTCCAGCCTGAGAGAGGTATAAATCTCTTCCGTTCTGGTATTGACCGCAAAGGAATAGGTTTCCTCCTGATATGTGAATCTCCCGTCCACAAAGTCTGTCAAGTAGAGACCGACTTTTCCCGGAGACGAATCCGTGTGAACATATGCCGATTCTATCTTCCCGCTCCCCAATTCCTCATCCAGATACCGGTTAAAAATTTCCATAGCCGCTTT
The DNA here is from genome assembly GCA_964507745.1 of uncultured Lachnospiraceae bacterium. Taxonomy (GTDB): domain Bacteria; phylum Bacillota; class Clostridia; order Lachnospirales; family Lachnospiraceae; genus UBA2882. The sequence goes on along the minus strand of CAZDRM010000014.1, from coordinate 7,140 downwards.
TTCCTGTTCTTCTGCTTCTTCCTGTGTGAATTCATTGGGAATACATCCGGTCAGGCATAGGCACAGTAAAGCCAGACACAACAATCTTCCTTTCCATTTACCCATACTGCTCTTCCTCATATCTGCTAATCCTCTACAACTGCAAGCCAGTTAAAAATAAGCCAGCTTCTTCTCTCAATCTCCAGTTCCCGTTCAAAAGCATAATCCGACATAGCAATATGTGTATATTCGTTGTCGCCGGACTTTACCACACTTTCTTCTATTTCAATATCATAAAAAATCTCAATGTCATATTTCTCCTCTTCTTCGCTGTCGGAAGGATAAATCCTTACATTATACATTTCCCCGTCTTCATCACTATATATGTAGTCATAATAAATAATCTGGGGAAAGAGACCGTCTCCCATGCCTCTTCTTTCGTACTCTCTGGAATCTTCCTTTCCGATATATCCGTTTCTGGTCAGACATCTTATAATTTCTTCTCTGGTTTCCCCCTTAACGCCGCATCCCGTCAAAAAAAGGCAAAACAACATAGCAGGAAGCATGGCGTATTTAACCGTTTTCATTATCTTTTTCAAATCCCGCCACCTCCTTCTGCTATGCGTTTTGAGCTATTTATATTTGTAATTTTCATTTATTTGAAATTTTTATAAAGATGCTTTATATGTAATACGTTTTTAAACGCCTGAAGGTTGCATTGCTTTCTGCAGATTTGAAACACTAAAAGAAAAATATATCAGCATTATAGGAAAACAACTGTTTAATAAACATTTTCAATAAATTTTCCGATTTCCACCCACGCCTTTCTGGATTCCGGCAACAGCTTTGCCGCCATCTGGAAAATATGAAACATCCCTTCATATATACTGAGACGCACCCTGCATCCCTGTTCCCTCGCCTTTGCCGCCACACTTACGGAATCCGAAAGAAGCATCTCATAGCTCCCCACCTGTATAAGCATGGGAGGAAAGCCTCTGAAATCCCCAAAAAGCGGAGAAATATAATAATCCATGGGGTCATTGTCTCCCAGATAATCTTTATTATAAATAAGGGTGTCCCTGCTGTTTCCGAATAAAGGGTCTTTCTCATAATTGGTGTCGTAGCTTTCCCCTCCTGCGGTTAAATCCGTCCACGGGGACATGGCAATGAGTCCGCAGGGAAGCTGCATCCCTTTATCCTTTAAATAATGGCACAATGCCATGGCAAGCCCTCCTCCGGCGGAATCTCCTGCAACAATAATCTGTTCCGAAGAGAAGCCCTGCTCCAAAAGCCAGCAGTATGCACGAAAGGCGTCCTCCAATGCTGCAGGATAGGGATTTTCTGGCGCCACCCGGTAATCGATAGTCAGCACGCTCATTCCCCTGCTTACCTCGCTATACAATCCTGCAAAGGTCCGGTAACCGTTGTGCATAGGGGCAACATAGCCCCCGCCGTGGAGCTGTAAAATAATCTTATCACAATTTCTGTTTTCTTCTTCCTTTTGTGAAAGCAGCTCCATAGTAAATAGCTCCATGTCAATTTTTTCCAAAATAAAACATTCCGGACATTTCCACTCCTGCTCTACCTCACTGACCCGCTTCCTGAATTCCCCGTTTCGTATTTTCTTTCCAAGATGATGGTCTCTTGTGGCCCGGGCAATCAAATCCCTTATTACCTTTCCCCTGATACTGGCTTCACTTTCTGTATTTTCATTTTTCTTTTTCATTTAAAGATACGGCTCCTTTACTGTTTTCTGCCCGACTCTTTGTCTGCAGACTATCTTACATGGAATCTTCGCTTTAATTCCACTCTTGCCCTCCGGTCCCCTATGATAAGGGTGCCTAAAAACAAAAAGAAAGAACAGCCTAAGGCTATAAATGTGAGTCCCGGCCTGGTCACGATTCCCAACAGATATAAGATTACGGGAACCATGCTGCATATGATCATAAAAATCTGCCATACCATATAGCTCTGCCAGCCTTTTATATTCACAAGCATCAGAACAATTATGGCCGCATCCACCAGAAGAATGCCCGCCGGCAGGACATAATTGACAGACCAGCCGTTATATCCTGCTACGAAATCAATAATGACTATCATGGAAATCCCAATCATCATTAATACGATAACCTTGGCCTTATACCCGCTTTTTCCGATAATTGCAAATCGGAGCACAAGGTATACATACAGCAGGGAAAGTCCTGTAATAATACACCACCAGATTTCAGACTCCAACCTGATATTCAGATAAATCAGTATGGCCTCTGTCAAAATCGCGCAAAACAAATAGATTTTGCTGATCAGAGACATTTTCCGGCTTTTAATCCTCACATCCGGGTACATATTTTCTACTTCTACTGTCTTTTCCAGAACCGAATCGCATAAGGGACAGCGCTCCGTTTCATCCAGTATTTCCACCTGGCATCTGATACATTTACTCATAATTTACCCCATTGCTTTCTATCTCGATTTCCAGACCGTCCTCCGACAACTTGCGGAAAAATCCCTTTTGCACCGATACGTCCGCCAGATCATAGCTGAAGCTGAACACCAGCGTATCCCCATAGGAACAAATTGTCCCTTTTATATGCTGTCCCCTTGACATGGCAAGGAAGGCATGGAACATTTCCACATAAGGCTCATAATCCTCAAGAACCGTAATATTTCCGATATTCGTTATTGTGGTGGTATTGGCAAGAGCCGAGGATGTATAAATCTGCAGCATGGCTATATTTTTTATAAACAAAGGCGTGGCGCGGGCCGCCAGCAGCTTTTCATTGGAAACATTGTAGGAAAACAGTTCCTCCAAATGTTCCCTGTTTATCTGGCTTCTGAGGCTCTCCTTTGTAATGTCTAAAATCTCCTCAAAGGAATGTCCCTCCTTTGTGGGGTAAAACTCCGCCGAAACCATGACAAAAAAATTTTTAGTTGTAATGGAATCATAGAAGGGCCTTAAATTAACGGGAACCGCCACTCTTATAGGCCTTTGGGAAGGCATACCGTGCAGGCATTCCTTATAGACGCTGAAAATATAAACAGCTACCAGATACTCATTAATACTGACCCCGTACCCTTTACAGACTTCTTTTAAACGGGGAATCTGCATATATCCATGCATCACGCCGAATTCTCCCGGTTCCAGCCTGTCCCCTTTTATGAGATAGGCCTTCTTGGACTGATATCCCTTCTGGGCTTTCTTTTTGTAATTTTTCAGAAAGCTGTCCTCTCTGTTTAAGGAGGTATGGCTGCTGAAGGAATCTCCCAGCTTCTTCTTAAGCTCCGGATGGGCAAGTCTTAAATACTGATAAGTCAGTTCCTTCAAAAAGTTAATACCGCCCATGCCATCCGCCAGCACATGGAACACTTCCAGATTAATCCTGTATTTGTAATAAGTTACCCGGAATAAATAGCTGCGGTTCTGTCCGATAAAACGGCAGGGGAAGGTATTCTCCTCGCAGACTCTCGGGGCGGGTTTTCCGTTCTCCTCCAGATAGTACCAGAACATTCCCGTCCTGAGGCGCAGATTAAATCCGTCAAATCTGGGTAGAATTTTATCAAGGGCCTCCTGTAAAAGCTTCGGATCTACCAGTTCCTTTAGGGTTACGCTGATACGGTACACATTGCTCATGCTTTCCCCGGCAATAACGGGAAAGAGATGCGCCGTATTATCCAGCCGTTCCCAGCGCAAGTCCCTGTAGGATTTCTTTTCTTTTTTCTTCCTGCCCCTTTTTTCGGTTTCCACCACAGAAGCTTCTTCCGTTTTTCTTTTCATCGCACTTATTTCTCCAAATTTTATCCGGTCTTTATCAGTTGCTTAGCATTTAATCAGTAATTAAAAAGGAAATCCCCTTTTCTAATGCTTCTTCATCCAGCATACCTTTTCCCGCCGCCACAATCATACCCTTTTCGTCAATAAAGTAGGTGGCAGGTACGGCGCTTACATAAAAGGCATATACGCCTTCCTGATTTACATCATAGTAGACAGGAAAGGTAAATCCCTGTTCTTCTATAAATTTCCCGGCTGTTTCTCTGGTCTCTCTGCTGCCATCAGTCAGGTCAACCATCATAAACTGAATCTCTTCCCCGTAAGTCTCGTATGCCTTTTGAAAATCCGGCATTTCACTTTTGCAGGGCGGACACCAGCTCGCCCAGAAATTCAACACCACAGGCTTCCCTTCCATGGATGACAAAGATACTGCTTCTCCATCAGCATTTTCCACAGTAAAATCCGGGGCTTTATTTTCGTCTTCCGACTGTCCGCCCTCATTAGCCGCCGCTGACTGTCCATTTTCCATCCCTGTCTGTCCGTCATCAGTTTCTTCCTGATTGTTTCTGTCCCCGGCATCCACATTTTCTTCTGTGTCAGAAGCATCTATTTCCAGATTCTGTTCCGGTTCATATTCCTTGCTCAATTTATTATACAATACCACACTTCCTGCCATCAGTATACAGAAGCAGGCACATCCCGCTATGATTTTCCAGTATTTTTTCAATCCGCTCTCTCCTTTTTAATTACTCAACAGGCTTAACAGCCGGTTTAATGTTCCCGTCATCATAAATATTCCTGTTATGATCAGAAAAATACCACATACTGTATTGATAATTTTATAATGGGCTTTGATAAACTGAAACGTCTCCTTTAAACAATTGATTAAAACCGCACTGATAAGGAAAGGAATTCCCAGCCCCAGGGAAAAAAGAATCAACATCAGAATCCCCTGCAATACCGAACCTTTTTGAGCAGCCAGCAAAAGGGCCGAGCCCAAAAAGGCACCCACACAAGGCGTCCAGCCGATAGAAAATATCATGCCGAATAAAATTGACCTGAAAAATCCGTTGCCGTCAACTTGCGCGTCTAATTTCTTCGTGGTGTTTAACAGGGATATTTTCAATACACCCATAAAATTAAGTCCGAAAATGATAACAATCAAACCGCAGGCAATATTTAAAATATTTTGATACATTTTCAAAAATTTCCCCAGACTTGCCGCAAAGGCTCCCATGCACACAAAAATGATGGTAAATCCCAAAACAAATCCCAATGCGCTTATGAAAGTCTTTTTTCTGTTGTTTTCCCCTCCGGCAAAATAGGACACATATACCGGCAGCATAGGCAGCAGGCAGGGGGAAATAAAGGTAATGATGCCTTCTAATAATGCTATAAAATATTGCATTTCTTTCTCCTGTTATTTTCATCTGTCTTTCGGAATAAGCTCGAAAACTTCCCGGCGTCTTTCTTCATTATGTCTTATATGCACATATATCATACAAAAGAATAAGAAAAGCCGGTCCCCTGCCACGGTTCCGGCTTTTTGCACATTTCCTTATGCAGAAGGATTTCTCTTATAATAATCTTCCTTATCCCTATACATTTTTCGGTCCGCCTCATCAATAAGCAGGGATAAATCCCCGGGATTTTCCAGGAAGCTTTGACCTACTGCAGCACTGCAGCCGTTTTTGCCTCCAAGTTCCTCTTTAAGCTTACGCCCCAGTTTCTCCATATTCTCCATGGGAACATTCTTGCATAGCACTACGAATTCATCGCCGCCCAGCCTGTACACCGGATATTCCCCCGCTACAGAACAGATAATTTTGTGAATCTGTAAAATTAATCTGTCTCCCGCATCATGTCCGTATGTATCGTTGATCTTTTTCAATTCGTTAACATCAACAAAAAAGCAGCCTGCTGTCAGAAGTCCCCCGCTGTTCCCAATAATGGTATCCCGTATGAAGGCATTCCGGTTCAGAGCTCCTGTCATACTGTCGGTAAAACCGATTTTCTTCAAATAATCTTCCTGTTTTTTCCTTTCCAGTAAGGACTGGAAGAAATAAGCCAGCATTTTTAAGATATCCGATATTTGATGAAGGTTATCCGCCCACGGATTATCTATGCCGAAATATCCGGCAAGCTTTTCGTTTTCAATGAGAGGAACCGTAATCAGGGATTGAATATTCTGGGGTTTTAATACCGCATACTCTTCCGGAGAAGTATCCTTAATCTGCTCCAAATCCTCAATAATGACACATTCGTCCTTGTCAAAATAAGGAATCCATCTATCAATGATGGTTACGGGAATATTCTGGAGAGAATCAATCTCATGGGACACGCCTTTGGCACACCACTCATAGGTATTGTCCATAAATCTACCGTGGATGCGAAATACGTAAACCCGCTCCCCCTTAAAATAATTCCCCAAAGTTTCCAATGTCCTGTTGATTGCCACATCCGTTTCCACGGTGGAATACATCATTTTGATACAATCCATGACAATCTTCCCACTTTTTGCCCGCTTCTCCGTCTTGATTTCTATTTCCTCAATATCACGTTCTGTAATATCATCCGCAATTTCCAGGCGGACGGTTCTGTCCTCCCCGTCCCAGGGAATCAGCTTACTCTTTATGCGGTACTTTCTGCCGGTTACGGGATTTTCATGGGTCCATTCCAGATACTCCTCATCATTCAACCGATCATCGCCGCAAAAGCTACAGGGAAAGTCCTGCCCCTGTAAAATCTCATGGCATCTCTTCCCTACAACCTGCTCCAACCGCTCATACCCGAAAGCCTCCAGCCCCGCCTTGTTAATAAACAACAGTTCATGCTTCTTTGTATCTGCGGCATAGACAATTTCCCGGACCCCGTCAAATTCCTTTATATACTTTTTCATCTGTTTCTTTAACTCCTTTATAAATTCCCCTTAATCACACTTATAAAATAGCTTATCCTTAATCATAACAAATTTCAACTGATTTTTCATCTATTAATGTTATTAATTTTTAATTTCAAGTTCTGCCAGGAGGTTCTGGAAACTCTGAAAACAACCAATGATACGAATTGGGGATTAAGAAAACTTTCATAAAAACATGACTGCTGCCCTAACAGATTTATCTGTTTGGACAGCAGCCTTTTTCTTCATTTACTATTCTATTTATCCAGAAGACATTGAAGGATCATAATATGATATTCCTCGTCCTTAATAATTCTGGCAAGTACAGCGTTTACGCAATCGTCATTTATTGCATTGATATGGGCCTTGTACTGGTCGATTGCGGCTTTTTCAGCCTCTATGTCGGCTAAAATCATTTTGTTGGCATTTTCCGGAATATCCAGATATTCCGGAGTCCACATTTTCTTTTTCCCTTCACTTTGCTTTGCTGTAAAAT
>CAZDRM010000013.1:0-24871 GCA_964507745.1 uncultured Lachnospiraceae bacterium | reverse complement strand
GTGGGTATGGCTGGCCGGATGAAGCACACAGGTTCTGGCATCCGCCACATGAGTTACAATTGCCGCCAGTCTAAGGCTGTCCATAAAGCGAACCGCATCCTCCTTGCTTCCCTTTAAAGCAAAGGAAATAACGCCGCAGCTTCCGTCAGGCATATATTTCTGTGCCAGCTCATAATATTTGTTGCTCTTTAAACCGGGATAATTTACCCATGCCACCTTTTCATTGCTCTCCAAAAATTCCGCAACCTTTTGTGCGTTTTCACAATGTCTGGGTACGCGCAAATGCAAGGTTTCGAGACCCACATTTAATAAAAAGGCATTCTGGGGCGACTGAATGGAGCCCAGATCCCGCATAAGCTGTGCAGTTGCTTTGGTAATATATGCGGCTTTTCCAAACCGCTCCGTATAAACAACTCCGTGATAGGATTCATCAGGGGTGCACAGCCCTGGAAATTTATCGGGATATTTCGTCCAGTCAAAATTGCCGGAATCTACAATACAGCCGCCTACGGCCATAGCATGTCCGTCCATATATTTGGTAGTGGAGTGGGTTACAATATCCACGCCGAACTCAAAAGGCCTGCAGTTAATAGGTGTAGGGAAGGTATTGTCCACAATCAGGGGAACACCGTGGGCATGGGCTGCCTTTGCAAATTTTTCAAAATCCAGAACAACAAGCGCAGGATTGGCAATGGATTCCGCAAGGACACATCTGGTATTCTCTTTAAATGCAGCGTTTAATTCCTCTTCACTGCAGTCCGGATCTATAACCGTACACTCTATTCCCATTCTTTTCATGGTAACCGTCAAGAGATTAAAGGTGCCGCCGTAAACCGTGGACGACATGATCACATGCTGTCCGGCCTCGCAAATATTAAATACCGCATAATAATTTGCCGCCTGTCCCGAAGAAGTAAGCATTGCTGCCACACCACCTTCCAAAGCGCAAATTTTTGCCGCCACCGCATCATTGGTGGGATTCTGCAGCCTGGTATAAAAATAGCCGTTTTCCTCCAGATCAAATAACCGCCCCATCTGCTCCGTGGACTCATATTTGAAAGTGGTGCTCTGATAAATAGGCAGAACTCTCGGCTCTCCGTTTTTCGGTGTATAGCCTGCCTGTACACAATTTGTCTCAATGCTGTAATTCTGATTCATTTCTTTCTCCTTTAAAAACTAAATCCCAGAAACTTTCTTTGAAAACCGCCGGCAATGGTTTCATAGGTTGCAGCCTTTATTTTGCTGTTCTTAAAAGCTGCCGCCCAGTTTTTTTCGATTTCCTTTGCCAGATCCTTATAGTAGGGATTTCTCATTTCCATAATATGCGGCAGTACATAGGTTACCATAAAAGCATTGTGAAGCCTCTGCTGCTCTTCCTTTTTTCCTTTGGAAAGACCGGCCTCTTCACTGTCCTTAATATATGTTACCAGAATCTCTGCCACATTCTCACACAATTCTGTGACTGCCTTCTCCCGCAAGGCTTCCTCATCCCCGCCGCCGCTTTTTATGAATTCTTCATACATGGCATAAAGGGCTTCGTCAAAGTCCTTTGCGATTTCCTCAAACTTTTCAAAGGAAGGCTCATAGGTTTCCTTTGAAAACCTGCGGTTTCCCATTTCCTCATATTCAAAAAGTTTTTCCACCGCTTCCCGAATACTCATACAATTCTCCATTTTCCTTATTCATCCCAATTATGATAAACCGCCTGGACGTCATCATTTTCATCCAGTAAGTCCAGAGTGCGGTTTAACTGCTTGATGGCGTTTTCATCTGTCAGTTCCACATAATTCTGGGGAATCATGGTAACCTCGGCAGATGCAAAGCTTATTTTTTCGGCCTCCAAAGCATCATATACTGCCTGGAAATCCTCCGGTGCGGTAATGATTTCAAAGCTATCCTCTTCCTCCGAAAAATCCTCGGCTCCGGCATCCAAAGCCATCATCATCAAATCGTCCCCGTCCAGTTCACACTCTTCCTTTGCAATGATGATCTGTCCCTTTTTATCAAACATAAAGGAAACACAGCCCGGCGTACCGATACTTCCGCCGCCTTTAGTAAAAGCGCTTCTCACATCCGCCGCTGTACGGTTTTTGTTGTCCGTCAATGCGTCTACAATAATAGCGATGCCGTTGGGACCATAGCCTTCATAGCTGACCTGTTCATAATTAACAGCCCCGTCGGCTCCCGCCGCTTTCTTAATACCTCTTTCAATGGTTTCATTGGGCATATTGTTTGCCTTTGCCTTTGCAATGACCTGTGCCAGTTTAAAATTGTTGGCGGGGTCCGGACCGCCTTCCTTTACCGCAACGGCAATTTCCCTTCCGATGATCGTAAAGATTTTGCCCTTAGCAGCATCGTTTTTCTCCTTTTTGTGTTTAATGTTGGCAAATTTTGAATGTCCAGACATATTAGTTTTCTCCCTCCTGTTTCTTTGGTATTCTGGAAACCAGAACTCTTTTAATCAATTTATTTTCAACAGCCAGAATCTTAAAATTATAGCCGCCGTAATCCATATCAAACTCTTCGTTATCCTCAGGTATTCTCTCCAGACGGGAAATCATCAGACCGTTTAAGGTTTCAAAATCTTCTTCCGAAAAATCAATTTCCAGCTCTTCCCCTAATTCCTCTAAGGGGGTAAGACCGTCAATTTCATAACAGTCCTCGCCCTTCTGCTCAATAAACGCCTCTTCCGCGTCATATTCGTCAAAAATATTGCCTACAATTTCCTCCAGAATATCTTCCATAGTAAGAAGTCCTGATGTCTGTCCGTATTCGTCAATGACAATAACCATATGGGATTTGATGGACTGCATGCTTCTGAAAAGCACGTTGATCTTTCGCGTTTCGGGAATAAAGCTGGCTTCCCTGATCAATCCCCTGATATTTTTAATGGCCCTTCCGCCATCCTTGCCGTTTTCAAGCATCCGACAGGCATCCTTTAAATGAATGATTCCGATAATATGGTCAAAGTTTTCTATGTAGACCGGATATCTGCTGTTTGCCTCGGAAAGCATAAAGTCTACCGCCTCTTTTAAGGAAACATTGCCGTCAATTCCTACAATATTGACCCTGTGGGTCATAATATCTCTGGCTTCCTTGTCGGAGTAATCAAAAATATTGGAAATCATCTTTGCCTCGGAGGCCCGCAAAACACCCTGTTCATGACCCTCATTTACCATGGAGAGGATCTCCTCTTCCGTCACATCCCCTTCCTCATCCTCGGGCTTTACTCCTAAAAGCCTGACGATCAGGGTGGAAATCATATTCATAAGCCCGGTTATGGGCGTTAACAACTTATTGACCAACACAATAGGTCCGATGAAGGTATAGGCCCATGCTCCGGCATACTTAATGCCCAGCTTTTTGGGAACCATAACGCCGAATGTCAAAATAATAAACAACATGACAAAGCCGCTTAACAAAAGGCTGACAATATTGACCGCCGTTTCGTACCGGCCTCCCATAAGATTCCTTATGGGGCTGTCAATCATGCTTTGCACCACTCTGATAAAATATCCTCCTACCACCAGCTGGATGCAGGTAACCAAAAGCTGCACCGTATTGATATATCTCTCCGGATTTTCCGCAAGCTGCAAAATCTGCCTGCTTTTTTTATTGCCTTTCTCCTCTGCTTCCTCTTTAAGCTGGGTCAGATTCAGATTCTGGATTGCCGAACCGAATCCGTAATAAATTACCTCGACTGCCAGCAAAAATATAAATGCAAGAACGCTGACAGTCCACATGGCATCATCCATTTTTTTATCTCCTTCTAACAAATCTCAGGCACCGGAAATAACCCTTACAGGAATTTCTGTCGCCATGAATTAGAATATATCATTTTGTATGGCATTCGTCAACAAAGCTCTTATGTATGAAGCTCCAGACTGATTCTAAGGCCCTTATCCACCCGTCCCATAATATCCTCGTCCAGATGGCATATTTTATCCTTCAGCCGGGATTTATCGATAGTTCGAAGCTGCTCTAACAAAATAACCGAATCCTTTACCATATGATATCTGTCTGCGGAAAGCTCAATATGAGTGGGCAGCTTTGCTTTATTTAACCGGGAAGTGACCGCCGCCACAATAATAGTGGGACTGTGACGGTTTCCCACATCGTTCTGTACTATGACAACAGGCCTTATTCCCCCCTGCTCCGATCCTACCACAGGTCTTAAATCAGCGTAATAGACATCTCCTCGTTTCAAGTTTTATACAACCCCTTTCAACATTTGCAAAGAGTATTGCCCATTTTTACGGTTGTATACATTCAAAGAGAAATTTTTATCTATCTGTAATCCTCATAGTAATCCTTGGTATCAATTATCTTTCCCTGCCTGTAAAAGACCCTTGGAATCCTTTTTCCCAGATCACAGGCAAGTTCATAATTGAATCTGCCACTCAAAGCCCCCAGCTCTTCCATGGTTATGACATCTTCCCCGTCCCTGCCGATCAGGGTAACCTCATCCCCTTCTTTTGCATCAGGAATCTCTGTCACATCCACCATAAACTGGTCCATACACACCCTTCCTAAAATGGCAGCCCGCTTTCCCCTAATCAGCACACTTCCCTTATTGGAAAGTCCTCTGGGGTAGCCGTCCCCGTATCCTGCGGGAATGGTTGCAACACGCATATCATCTTTTGCCTGAAAGGTTCCTCCGTAGCTAACACATGTTCCTTTTGTGATTTCTTTCACATACACAATATGGCTTTTTAAGGATAATACAGGTTTTAAGGAAATGATATCCCTGGATACTTCCTCCGAAGGCCACAGACCGTAAAGGGTAATTCCCGCCCTGACCATGTCCATATTGGCCTCCTTCAGTTCCACGATACCCGCGCTGTTGGAACAATGCCTGATAGGAAAGTCATATCCCGTCTCTTTGTCCGACAAATCCAAAAAAGCCTGAAAAGACGAAAGCTGCTCCTGTACCGCTTCCTTATCCCTTTCATCCGCTTTTGCAAAATGCGTAAAAATTCCTTCCACAGAGATATGCTCCGTCAAAAGACATTCCCTGATAAAAGAAAGACCGCTTTCATCGGGCTTTACGCCGATTCTGCTCATAGCCGTATCCACTTTAATATGTACAATTGCCTTCTTCCCCGCTTTCCTTGCGCACTCATTGATTTCCTCTATCATATCCTTACGGAAAACGGTCATTCTCACTTCATTTTTTATAAGTTCTTCATATGCGTAGGGAAATACATACCCTAATATCAGAATGGGCTTTTTAATCCCGCACCGCCTTAAAATAAGCGCCTCCTCAGCAGTTGCCACCGCCATGCCGAAAACATAGGGAAGCTTTTCTAACTCCCGTCCTGTCTGCACCGCCCCGTGGCCGTAGGCATCCGTTTTGATAACGCCCATCATCCTGGTTCCCGCTTTTAAATTCCGATGCATCTGTTCCATATTGAAAACGACGGCGTCCAAATCTATATCCGCCCGTACCCTGTCATAATGATTTATCTCTCTCATTTAAGCCTAAGCCTCTTCTTTTAATACATATTTTAATGCCTCTGCAATATCCATAGCTGTCATGGAATAAGGATTTCCCTCTTTTGCAGCAAAATCCCCGCATAAACCGTGAATGTAAACAGAAAGCACAGCTGCCATGGAAGCGTCCTCCATCTGGGCTGCCAGACCGCAGATAATACCTGTTAACACATCTCCGCTGCCTGCCGTAGACATTCCCGGATTGCCCGTAGTATTGATATAAACAGTTCCTTCCGGCATATAAATGCGCGTTACCGCATCCTTTAAAACAATAACGATATCGTATTCCTTCGCCGTATCTAAAGCTTTCTTGTGCTCCGTCTCAAAGCTTTCCTTTGCGGAAATGCCGCAAAACCTGCCAAATTCTCTTTTGTGAGGCGTTAAAATCACTCTTTTGCCCCTTCCCTTTATTTTGGAAGCATAGCCCTTTAACTGTTCCTTTAAGGAAGGATATTTTGCCAGCAGATTGATGGCGTCCGCATCCAGAATCAGATTGGACTGGCATTTCTCAAAAACCGCTTCCAGCAATTCCTTTGTATCTTCCGAAACGCCGATGCCCGGCCCCATTGCCACCGCACTGCAATCCCTCAACATCTCCGTAGGATGAGCGGTATAGTCTCCGTAAATATGAACCAACGCCTCCGGCGTGCGGGACAATATCAGATCCCTGTTGGAAAAATGGCTCATAACCTTTACATAGCCCACTCCCGTTTTGACTGCCGCCGCAGTGCATAAAACCGCTGCGCCGCCCATTTTCTCAGAACCCGCAATAATACCTGCCTTTTTGTAGGTGCCCTTATGACTGTCAGGAATGCGTTCAGGGAGCAATGCCATATCCTCTTTTTCCGGCATCCTGCCCACGGGAGGGCGGCCGTCAAAGGACTTTTTCGTAATTCCGATATCCCTGCAGACAACTTCTCCGCAGAAGGATTTTCCCGGATATAACAGCTGTCCCCATTTATAAAAGCCAAAGGTAACTGTCAAATCAGCCCGGAAAGCGCAGCCAAGCTCTCTGCCGGAATCCGCACAGATACCTGAAGGAATATCCAGAGCAGTCTTAAAGCCCTTCATTTCATTGAGCTTCTTTATCAGTTCCATATAAGTGCCTTCAATATTTCTGCGCAGCCCTGTACCGAATATGGCATCCACTACAATATCATATTCCTCCACGGGTTGCCCCGTGCTAACTGCAAGTCCCAGATTGGAAAGAATTTTCCTTTGAAGCTCGTTGGCTTTGGAAGCTTTCTCCTCATCTCCCGCCATAAAAAAATGAACGAAAAATCCCCGTTCATTTAAAATGCGTCCGAGCGCAAAGCCATCTCCGCCGTTGTTTCCCGTTCCGCATACAATACAGACCCTGACAGGCGATTTCGCTGTATAAAACCGCTTGCATATTTCATCGGCTGCCCCCAAAGCGGCGCGCTCCATTAATACCGTAGAGGGTAAACCGAGATTATCGGATGTATAGTAATCCGCCGACTGCATTTCGGCTGCTGTTACAACGTATTTCAAGGCAGACTCCTTTCTTTTTACGAATCCTTTTTCTCTTTGTTACTCGATGCTTTCTTTAAGAGATTTTCTTCCGGGTCATACTTCATGTCAAAAATGTCGATCACATCCGGTCCGAAAATATCATGCATATAGGAATATAATTCCTGATTCATATATTCCATTTCCTGTTTTCTAATAACGTTTTTTTTCAGTTCCACCCGCACCTGGCTGATCCAGTCTCCGATACTGTTAATGATCTCTGTATTTCTCTCGATGACATCATAGCAGACTGCCATGGTCCGGAGCATGAGCCGGTAATTTACCTGATCGATTTCCCTTGGCAGATCCAGAAGCTCATCCTGACAGGCATCGATTTTTTCGTTGCACTCATTAATCAGCCGCTTATGATCTTCCATATCTTTGGGAGTCAGGGTTTTCCCGTCCATGCCGGAAACGATTTCATTCATCAGCTTTGTTTTCAGCTTTTTAATATCCTTAATTTCGTTATTGAGCCCTCCCTGTCTGGCAACCAGCTCATTTAATTTTTCAACCAGCTTCTTCGTTTCCTTATCCTGATTGTTCTGGGTAAAAAGCCTGTGCCATTTATTATCAAGAGTCAATATGGGAAGCTTTTTTCCTTCTATGGCTTCCTTAAAATCCGCTTCACTTTTTGCCATAAATCCACCTTCTTGCTGCCGCTTTTGTTTTTACTTATCTTCTTTTGCCTTCCCGCACCGGTTGATATTATAGGACAGCTTCATCAGGCTGTCGGATAAATGAACATTTTCAACAAGAACATCTTCCGGAACATTTAAATCCACATGGGCAAAATTCCAGATTGCATGAATCCCGCATTTTACCAGCCTTTTTGCCGCATCCGCAGCCGCATCCTTGGGGATTGCCAGCACACCGATATCAATTTCGTGTTCTTTGACAAAGGACTCCAGTTCCTCCATAGGGCATATCGGAATATCCCGAACCTTTTTGCCTATGAGTTCTTTATTAATATCGAAAATGCCGCTGATAATAAAGCCTCTCTTCTCAAAATTCATATAGTTGGCAATTGCCTGCCCTAGATTTCCCGCTCCGATCAAAACCAGATGATGCTTTTTGTGAAGCCCTAAAATCTTTCCGATTTCGGTATAGAGATATTCTACATTATATCCGTAGCCCTGCTGTCCAAATTTACTGAAATTGTTTAAATCTTGCCGAATCTGGGATGCGGTTACTTTCATTTTTTCACTTAATTCCTGTGATGATATACGGACTGTGCCTTTATCCTTTTCTTCTCCCAAATATCTGAGATACCTTGGCAGACGGCTTATAACAGCCTGTGAAATTTCTTTTTCTTCCACGTCGGTGCCCCCTAAATTAAAGATATTTTTATTATAAGCTTCTGTTAAAAATATGTCAAAAATTTTATTCCAGGATTTCTTTTTCCTCGGACAGCTTTTCCCACAATTCGTACAGTTCCTCCAAACGTTCTGAAAGCTCTCCACTTTCCTTAGACAGCTTTGTCAGCTGTGCCACATCAGTGGCGATTTCCGGCTTTGTCATTTCCGCATCCAGTTCCGAAAGCCGCTCTTCTATATCCGTAATTTCCGTTTCCGCCTTCCGCAAATCCGATTCCAGCTTTCTTTTCTTTGCCTGAGCTTCTTTTTGCTCCTGCCAGCTAAGCTTTCCTTCACTGACATCCTTTTGCACGTCCTCGTTCATATCTGCACAAAAACCGTTTTCCGAGGTGCCCCCCTTCTCCTTACTGCTTTGGAGCGTAGTTGCACCCTTGCCGGAAGCATAAATATCCCCGTGCTTTTCCAGATAATAGTCATAATTCCCCAAATAAGAAATAAGACTTTTTCCCTCCAGATCCAAAATGCGGTGGGCTGTCTGGTTAATGAAATAACGGTCATGGGAAACGTAGAGAACCGTTCCTTCGTAATGGTTCAAAGCCTGCTCCAATATTTCTTTGGAGGCAATATCCAAATGGTTGGTAGGCTCATCCAGAATCAAAAAATTAGCCGTTGATAACATCAATTTTGCCAGACTGACCCGTCCTCTTTCCCCTCCGCTCAGAGACTCTATCTTTTTGAATACATCATCTCCGGTAAAGAGAAAGGCCGCCAGGGTATTCCGTATCTGCGTTCCTGTCAGATAGGGATAATCATCGGAAATTTCATCAAAAATTGTCTTTTCGGGATGAAGCACATGGTGCTCCTGATCATAATAACCGATTTCCACATTGGCACCCAGCTTAATAACTCCGTTTTCCGGCGTCACAAGGTCATTGATAATTTTTAAAATAGTGGTCTTTCCCGTTCCGTTCCTGCCAATAACCGCAACATGCTCGCCCCGCTTGATTTCCATATTCAGTTCTTGAAATAAAGTATTTCCGTCATAGGTCTTTTCCAGATTTTCCACAGTCAGCTCATCATTTCCGGAAAGCTTCGAAGGGGTCAGGGTAAAATTCATCTGCCTTACATCCTCTACGGGCTTTTCCAGCACCTCCACCTTGGCAAGGGCTTTTTCCCGGCTTTCCGCCCGTCTGATGGACTTCTCCCTGTTAAAGGACTTTAATTTGGCAATAACCTCTTCCTGATGCTTGATTTCCCTCTGCTGGTTTAAATATGCATGCATCAGGCTGTTGCGAAGCATCTGCTTCTTCTCGGAATAATCCGTATAGCTGCCCATAAAGACCGTGGCCTTATGGTTATCGATTTCGATAATTTTCCCTACGATCTTATTCAAAAAATACCGGTCATGGGAAATCAGTACCACAGCCCCTTTATAATTAATGAGATAATTTTCCAGCCAGCGTATGGAATCCATATCCAGGTGGTTGGTAGGTTCATCCAGAAAAATAATATCCGGACTCATCAAAAGAATTTTTCCCAAAGCCACTCTGGTCTTTTGTCCACCTGACAAGGTGGAAACCGGCTTGTCAAATTCCTCCTCCGAAAATCCCAATCCGTTTAAAACCCCGATAATTTCACTTTTGTAGGTAAAGCCGTTTTCCAGCTTAAAGCTATGGGTAAGGTTCTCATAACGCTCCATAATTTCCTTTAAAGCATCCTCATCCTGAACGGTATGCATTTTTTCTTCCAGCTCCCGCAGCGTTTCTTCCATACGGATGATGTGAGCCTTTGTTGTAAGGAGCTCCTCATATATGGATTTATTTAAGTCCATATCCTCCTGATGCTGTGCCAGATAGCCTATGGTTTTGTCTTTTGCAAAGGTAACAATTCCGTCGTCTAAAGACTCTTTCCCTAAAATCATGCGCACCAGAGTGGTTTTTCCGCACCCGTTGCTGCCGATAATGGCGGCTTTTTCCTGATCCTCTATATGAAAAGAACAATGAGAGAACAAAAGCTCCTCATTAAAGGATTTTGATAATTCGTGACATGATAAAATCATGATGCCATAACTCCATTTCTTCTATTTTCTTACCGGTTTCATCTCTTGATTTATATCCAATACCGACATTTCAAACAGTTCTCCCAGAACCTTGTCGTAAACGGCAATGTTAAGCCCATCACAGTCCATGGAAAAATCCGTTCCGTTAATCTGAATATAGGCCGACCTGTCAGGAAGCGCCCCGGGGGAAGCCACCCAGATATTTAAACCGGATGTCTCAAGGGTAAACTCGTCCGATCCCGTAAAATCCCTCGACCAATAATGTTCCGGATCGGTTTCATAAACAACCGTTCCTCCGTCAATAACTGCACAATACGTCCCCTCCGCATTTTCATCCAGTTTACAATGCAGTTGCAGGCAGTCATTTAGGAAAGCAATATTTTCCGCCGAAAATGGCTGTCTGCCGCTGTTTTTTGCACTGATGCAGACAATATAATCATCATCGGCAAGAAGGGATACATACTCCTCAAAGGTCTGTGCGCTGATTAACAGGCATTTTGCCTTCTGCCTGTAAAATAACTCCGCATCCTCCAACCATTTTGCATATGCAGGATTCTCCCTTTTGTCCTCAAACTCATAATTAGCGGTAAGATATTCTCCCATTAACAGGGATATTTTCTCTGCCTGTAATACATTGACATGAGCCTGTCCGTCTAAAAGCACATTCATATTGAGAAAAGGCGTACCGGTTTCTTTTGCAAGCTCTGATACACTGTTATACAATTTCTGCCTTTCTGCATTTCCGTTGGGCGTCTTAATTAATACAAGAGGAATATTTTCTTCCTCACAAAGAGCAATGATTTTGCGAAGCCAACTTTCAGCGCGCTCCGGTATAGGCACCGTCTCCGTCTGGTTTACTACTTCGGCCTTTGCACAGTTTTCATAATCTGCAGCAAAAACAAAGGGAGAATACCCCTTGTACGGATCCCTTTCATGGTAAAAAGAAAACATTGCCTTTCCCTCATAAAAATCCGTCCACGTGTTATGATACTTTGCCAGAGGAAAATAGAAGGAATATCGCATCCCTGCCGGCACACTGTCGCGAATAGCCGCTATTTTATTAACGGACATAGGCAGATCATCCAAATTGATATGGGTAACGCCTTCTTCTTCATAATCATCTCCATATACGGTAAACACATCCAATACAATTACCTTGGGATTCTGCTGTTTTATGGCTTCCTTAATATAATAATAAGAAATCCACATGGGCTGCTCGTTGGCGCAGAAATCATAGGAGGTAATGCCGTATTCATGAAACAGCACTGCCGGCGCCATATCCGCATACATCTGGCTGGAACCTATAAAAATCACATCAAGGGTATTTTCCTCTTCCTCATAAAACCCCCTGACCTTGGTTGTCACATTGTACTCCCCTTCCGCCCATTTATCCCGAAGAAGCTCCTGTACATACACAAACAACAGGGCAAAAATACAAAGAAACGCTATGCACTTTATAAGGGCACTCCATTTTTTCATTTAAAACCCTCCGTAAATAAACTGTGCCGAATCATATCCCGGCCCGTAAATTCCCGCTATAAGAATCACAAAAATTCCCGCAAACAATACGAGCCACCTGAAAACCAAAGGCTGTTTTGCAAAGCTTTCCCTGATGCGGATTCCCTTTTCATGAAGCATGCCCACTGCAATCAAAAGAATTACGCACAAAATCAGCAAAAGCCATTCCTCCTCCGCCATGCCAAGTGCATAAAGCTGACCGGAAAACAAAATCCACGGATTCCATTTCATAAACATATGGCAGACCATATAAACTGCCTTTGATGTACTTTCCGCCCGGAAAAAGATTCACGCCGCCATAACCAGGAAGCATGTAAAAAGCCTGCTGAAAAAACGGTGGGCAAAGCACCCCTTTTTCATTCCCGTTATTTTCAAAAGACCTTTTTTCACAGGCTCAAGCACCTCTCCCATAACCTGATAAAAGCCGTGCAAAAGCCCCCATAAGAGAAAGTGGGTGCCGATTCCATGCCAGATACCGCTTATGAAAAAGGTCAGCATAAGGTTTATGTATTTTCTGATTTTTCCTTTTCTGTTCCCTCCCAGAGGAATATAAATATAGTCCCTTAAAAACCGGCTTAAGGATATATGCCATCTGCGCCAGAAATCTTTAATGGATACGGCAAAATAAGGGTGGTCAAAATTCTGCGAAAGCTCAATTCCCAGCATCTTTGCGCTTCCCGATGCAATGGCCACGCATCCTGCAAAGTCCGTATATAGCTGCAGGCTGTACAGAATACCTCCTATCCAGAAATAGAGGCCGTCGTAGCCCGTGTAGTTTCCGAATATTTCATTGACAACTATATTACATCTGTCGGCTATGACTATCTTCTGGAAAAAGCCCCAGAGAATCAGATATGCACCGTCTCTTAAATTTTCCCGTTTATAGGATCTTCCCTCGTACAGCTGACACCCTAATTCCTCATATCTGGGAATGGGGCCCTGAAGAATCTGAGGAAAAAATGTAATAAATAAAAGATATTTGAAAAAGTTTTTCTGGGCTCTAGTTCTTCCCTTGTGCACATCCACCATATATGCAATGGTCTGCAGGGTATAAAAGGAAATTCCCACCGGCAAAAGTACGGAAAAACGGTCAAGTCCCGCCCCGCTTACAAAAGAAAGCCCCGAAGCCGACAGTTTAAGCCCTAAAAGGACCAGCACATTCATACCCGTTATTACAAAGAGCCACTTTCCGGACCTGTTCAAAAACAAGGCATACAGATAGGTGGTTATTGCCGTAAAAAGCAGGAAAATCCACATTTTCAGAGAAAAACAGCTATAAAAAAAGATACCAAAAACAAGCAGCAGAATCCACTGCCTGTTTTTAGGTATCACATAATACAAAATAATCAAAATTCCTAAAAAGCCAAGATAAGCTACAGATATAAAATCCATAACAATTACATTTCCTCTAACGTTTTTCTGATTTCCTTAATAAAGTTTTCACTATTCAGTACTGTAACATCTTTTAGGGAGGTTATCAATGCCAAATCCTTTGTCATTCTGCCTGACTCAATGGTGGCAATGGTAGCCCGCTCCAGCTTGTCCGCAAATTCCATAAGTTCATGAATTCCGTCCAGTTCTCCTCTTTTGCGAAGAGCGCCTGTCCATGCAAAAATAGTCGCCACGGAATTGGTAGAGGTCTCTTCTCCCTTTAAGTGCTTATAATAATGTCTCTGTACCGTTCCGTGAGCAGCCTCATATTCATAAACGCCCGAAGGGGAAACCAGTACGGAAGTCATCATGGCAAGAGAACCGAAGGCGCTGCTTACCATATCGCTCATAACATCTCCGTCATAATTTTTACATGCCCAGATAAATCCGCCTTTTGCTTTCATTACTCTGGCAACGGCATCATCAATAAGGGTATAGAAATATTCTATTCCCGCCGCATCAAATTTATTTTTATATTCCCCATCAAAAATTTCCTGGAAGACATCCTTAAAGGTATGGTCATATTTTTTGGAGATGGTATCCTTTGTGGCAAACCATAAATCCTGTTTGGTATCCAAAGCATAATTAAAGCATGCCCTTGCAAAGCTTTCAATGGATTTCTCCGTATTGTGCATACCCTGAATGATTCCCGCCCCTGTAAAGTTGTGAATCAGTTCTCTCGTTTCATTACCGGCTTCATCGGTAAATACCAGTTCCGCCTTTCCGGCTCCGGGCACCTTGATTTCCGTATTTTTATACACGTCCCCGTAAGCGTGGCGGGCAAGGGTAATGGGCTTTTCCCAGTTTCTGACACAGGGCTCGATTCCTTTTACCACAATCGGTGCACGGAATACGGTTCCGTCCAAAGCCGCCCTGATGGTTCCGTTGGGGCTTTTCCACATTTCCTTTAAGTTGTACTCGCTCATACGCGCCCCGTTGGGTGTAATGGTAGCGCATTTTACTGCAACGCCGTATTTTTTCGTGGCTTCTGCGCTGTCTATGGTTACCTGGTCATCGGTTTCATTTCTGTAGGAAAGACCCAAATCATAATATTCGGTCTTCAAATCGATATAAGGAAGCAATAACTCATCCTTAATCATTTTCCAGAGAATACGGGTCATTTCATCTCCGTCCATCTCTACAAGGGGTGTCTTCATCTCAATTTTTGCCATTTGTTCATGTCCTCCGTTTATTTTATTTCAGCAAACCTTTCTGCTGGATATTTTCATAGGCCTTCAGCATGTGGAGCTTGGCAAGCTCTGCCGCCCGCTCGCCGTCATGTGCCTTAATGGCTTCCATAATTTCCCTGTGCTCATGATTGGAAGCATTTCCTCTGGAATCCTGTGCTAGCGTCTGTTTTCTGACCCGGTATACATATTGATGGAAATCCTTTAACAAATGCTCCAGCATTTTGCTGTCACAGGCTTCATATAAAATTTCATGAAAGCGGTTATCCAAAACGGCAATCTGCTGTGTATGTCCTTTTTCTGCGTGAAATTCCGAGAGATACACATTCTCTTCCATTTCACCCATCTGCTCATCGCTGATCCGCTCCGTGGCCCACCGGGCGCAAAGACCTTCCAGCAGGGAGCGTATCATGTAAATATCCGCAATGTCCTTGGAGGTAATGCCTGTCACGTAAGCCCCTTTATTGGGAACAATATGAATCAGTCCCTCTAACTCCAGCTGTCTGAAAGCCTCTCTTACGGGAGTTCTGGAAACCCCCAGCTCTTCTCCGATTGCCGCTTCCCTCAGTTCATCGTTTTCCTTATATTTTCCGTTTAAAATATCTTCCCTGATTTTATGAAAAACTCTGCCACGCAGAGAATATTTATCCGTAACCTCTTCCTTTAGATTGTAATCGCTCATGAGGCATCCTCCTTTAAGTCTATCCTCCTGTATCATTGTATACAATCCTATTTTTTCTGTCAATAAGCATTAGGATACGGTTTTCCCGAATATTCTCTCCCCGTCTATCATTCCATAGCCCTGTTTAGTCCATGCTTCCCCCAAATCCAGGGTTCCTCTCCTCAATCTGTTCATCAGCTCATCAACATGAATATGGGGATATCTCTCAACCAACAATGCCCCCAGACCGCTGACAATGGGACATGCCATGGATGTGCCGGTTTTTTTCACATAGCCGAAAGCATTTTTATGGGAACAGGAAACGATCTCCGTTCCCGGCGCTACCACATCCGGCTTTCTCAATGAAAAAACACTGGGCCCTCTGCCTGAATAATTTTCGCACCGCTTTCTATGAGGAAAAAAAATATTTCCGTCATGGCAGCCCACACAAATGGTTCTGGTGCTTTCTCCCAGAATAGACAGGCTGTTTCTTGCAGGGCCGAAATTCCCCGCAGCTGTCACAACCAGAATATCTTCCGCATAAAGCTTTTCCATATAATCCCGCAAAAGAGTCCTTTTTTCCATGTTTTCCACAAAATCGCTTTTTTCGGGAATCCCTATGGAAATATTTACAATTCTGATTCTATACTTGTTTTTGTGCCCTAAAATCCACTCTAAAGAAGAAAAAAGATCCTCTATATTCCCCTTTCCTTTATTGTCCAGTATTTTTCCGACAATAATTCCCGCTTTAGGGGCAATTCCCTGGTATTTCCCGCCGCCGGCCCTGCCGCTGCCTGCTAAGATGCCGCAGACATGGGTTCCGTGGCCGCTGTCATCATAGCAGTTCCTTCCTTCTTTGGTAAAATCCACAAAATCCACTAATCTATTTTCAAAATCCACATGAGGAAAAATTCCTGTATCCAATACACATACATTGACATTTCTGCCTGTCAGCCCCAATTTGTAAACCACATTCATATGAAGCTGTTCTCTCACTCTGTCCAATGAAAAAAACTCCCGTTTTTGTTATATTATGTCGGGAGTTTTTCTTATGTCATTGATTTAAGCTCTTTTCTTATGAATTTTTTCTGACTCTTACGGGCCTAAAAAAGCCTAAAAGCAGCAGAAATCCTCCTAATGCAGCCAGTCCCACTGCCAGAATCATTCGAATATCCAGAGTATCTCCTGTATCAGGTGTATCATCAAGGCCGGAAAGATTAGAGGATAAGCTTCTCTTCTGGGCAATCCTGTCCTTTAACTCTCCCTCCGCCCCGTAAAGCACATAGGGCGAAAAATGCTCTACATCAAAGGATATGTATTCCCTGCCATCCTTTTCGGACCATGTACAGAAGGTTATTTCCGGATTTCCGTTATCATCTCCGCTGATTACACAAATTTCCTTATTCAGAAGATTTGCCGGTACCGGCATAGTAACCGTAATGGAATTCTTACCCAGCTTTTTAATGGGAATCGTATCCGTAGGGTCATAAAGGGACAAATCCATGGCAAAATAATTGTCATTATTTACCGTCCCGTAATAACTCTCTATCTTTTTCTTTAAATCCGACTCTCCCAAGCCCGGGTTGGATACATAGAAATGATAACCGTTTAAATTTACAGTTGAACCGTTAGCCGAAACTTCAATATCCTTTTCATTTATACTGTCATGGTCAACTACCATAAGCCCCTGAAGGGAATTGTCAGATACACTGGCAGCTTCCTCGGCATAGCTAGTTTGATCCGTAACGGTTACCTGATATCGTTTCCCATATACAAAAATATTATCGGGCTTGTTTGTTTTGACAACAGGGAGGGTGGATGCCAGCATTTCCGCCTTGGGGTCTTTTGCATCGCTGTTTAAGATGTATATCTGCCCCTGAAAGCCCGGCTGTTTCCAGTCTAACACTGTATCTTTTAAATCATCTGCATTCACATCTATATTTACAACGGCCACGGAAATATCCCCAAAGCAGCTGTTTCTGTAATCCTCATTTGATAAACGGGTTGCGCTCTTTTCATAGGATACCTTGGGAAGCTTGCTTCCCAAGAACACAATACTGTCTGTGGCGTCTGTTCCGCCAAAGGCCATTAATCCCACCTTCTCTACCGATGCGGGGATTCTGACCGTTTCAATAGGACAGCCATAAAATGCCCTGTCACGAATCTCTGTTATGGCGCTTCCGCCCGATAAATTGGTAAGTCCCGTACAATTCAAAAATGCTTCTTCGCCGATTACCTTTACGCTTTCAGGAATTGTAACCTGTGAAATCTCTGTATGGTCCTTAAAAACTCCCGGTGCAATCCGCTTTACATGGGAGGGAATGGTAACCTGTGAAGAATTTCCTTTGTATGCCAGAAGAATACCGTCTCCCACCACTAAAAAATTGTTAATATCCGACCTGCGCCAGTTTTCCATCCACTTTGTATAGGTAAAAGCATCCGACTCAATTTCCGTTACAGAGGAAGGAATGGACACAGAGGCCAGATTATCGCAATGGTAAAAAGCGCCGTTTCCGATTCTTTCTACACCGGCCGGAATCTGTACCGACGTAAGGGCGCTTCTTGCAAAAGCCAGCTCCCCGATTGATTTTATCCCTTTCGGGAAGGTAAATGATAACAGGGAATCATCCTGATAAAAAGCCTTATAAGCAATGGCATTTCCTTCTGTAATGCTTTGAGGATCCACATCCTTCTCTTCATCGCCGCCGGTATTTTGGACGCTGCTGTTTCCGTCTGTGCTTCCCCCGGAAGTTCCGTTATATACGGTTCCCTGTGAAGCATCCATAAAAATAACAGCCTGTCTGGATACTACCTTGGACCTGCCCAAAACACCCGGGCTGTCTACATCCCATTCCACATAATTTTCCACATCCGAAACATTTACTTTGGATTCTCTCTCTTCCTTCTTCTCCTCGGTATCCTTTACCCAGTGAGGGTTGGTATTTCCCGACACGCTGTCTTCATATTCCGCCCTTGAAGTATTATTTGCCTCAAAGTCATCAAAAAAATCCGCTGCTATAGTTCCCTCATCGGCAATAATATTTAAACGGTAACAGCCGTCAAAAGCAGTGGGATCAATCTTGGTAACCGAAACCGGAATGGTCACATCCACAAGGTTTCTGCAGTCCTCAAAGGCCTTTGTGCCGATAGAACGCACGCTAAAGGGAATGGTAACGCTCTTTAAGCCGGACGCATTGGAAAAAGCATAATCGTCAATCCGCTTTACATGTCCGCTGATGCCTACGGATTCCAGATTTTCACAGCCCCAGAAAGCGTATTTCTTAATTTCCTCAACGGAATTGGGCATCATATAACTTTTCTTATCCCTTCCTGCCAAAACCTGATAAATAATCGTTTTATCGTCGTTATATAAAACGCCGTCCTCACATATGAAATTAGGGTTATTCTTTTCGATGGCAATGGTTTTCAAGTCATCACAGCCGGCAAAGACACTGGTTCCCATCTGGGTAAGAGATGCCGGAAGGGTTACGGAAAAAAGATTTTCACAGTCCGCAAAGGCGCCGTTTCCAATGCTTCTTACTCCCTCAGGCAGAATAATGCGGTTCAGATACCTGCATCCGCTGAATGCCCCGCTTTCAATATACAAAAGACTGTTGGGAAACGTTATGTAGGACAAAGAGGTATTATCCGCAAAAGCCTCCGCTCCGATTGTTTTTACACCATTAGGAACAGACACGGACGTAGCCGTGCCTGTATACTTTACTAATTTGTCTCCGTCCATCATAAATCCGTTATTGGACGGGCTTACCGCATTGACTCCCGATACGGGAATCTGGGTCAGGACAACGGCTGTCACAAGGAATACCGTTCCCAACAACTTTAAAATAGATTTCTTCATAGCAGCTCGCTCCTAACCGGGAATTACCTTAACAACCGTTCTCTTGCTGCCTTTCATAAAGAACATGATTACGGACATCAGCGCAAGGCCGATGGATAAAAACCATTTCGGATGAATGGGATCTCCCGTAATGGGTGTGGCGTCAATGCCGCCTCCGTTTGCTGACATATTATTCAGATCCACATAAATTGTGTATGGCGAAAAGTGTTTTGCCACAAAGGAAATACAGGGCACTCCGTCAATAGTTGTAAATCTGGCCTGTAATTTTTCCAGCGTATTGTTGCCAACAACCGCTCCCGCCTTGTTATTGCCTGCATAAGATGCAAGGGCATCGGGAATAGGCATGGTAATTGTCACACTGATGCCGTCCGTATTCTGGATTTTGGTAGTGCCTGTTTTATCATAAAGGCTGATATCCATTGCAAAGTATCTGATGTCATCCAGTGTACCGTATTCGTTTAACAAAGCCTGTTCAACAGCGTTTCTTGCTGTCTCGCTGTCGGTAATCTTAACCACATAATCATCAGAAGAACCGTTTACCGTTGCAGTAACAAGATTGGAGTTGGAAAGGCCGCTCTTATTTACACTGACCTTCGTTCCGCTGCCGGTGTTTCTGTTACTGGTTCCGTTTCCGCTTACGGTACCGGTGTTTTTGTTTCCGGTACTGCCGGGCTTATTGGTGGTAGTTGTTCCGTTAGGATTGGTTCCGGTACCCCCGTTTGGATTATTCGGGTTATTCGGGTTATTGGGGTTGTTCGGATTATTCGGGTTATTGGGGTTATTCGGATTATTCGGATTATTCGGATCGTTAGGATCCCCCGTGTTATTCGGATTATTAGGGTCGTTAGGGTTGGAACTGCCCGCTCTGTACTGGGCATACACATTGGTGTCCTCAATAATATTATTAAACTCGGGAAGCCATCCGATAAACGTATATCCTTCTCTCTCCGGAACTGTTGCCGGCGCTGTAGCCGCATCTCCTTCACGGACCTTCTGTGTGCTGATTTTCATGGTGCCGTCATAATTGTAGAAAATAACCGTATAAATCTTTCTGTCATCCGGTCCCTCCGGAGCTTCCGGTTCATATTGTGCCGTAACCGTCAGAGGCGCTGTTACACTGGTATAATCAGGCCACCATCTGGTAAATACCCATCCCTCTCTTTTCGGAGCTTCGGGCGGCACTGCGTCTGCACCCTGTTTTACACTCTGGGTATCTAACAGCACTGAACCGTCATAATTGTAGAATTTTACCTCATACTCAGGAAGTACGATTTCCTTTACGGTAAAGCCGTAATGCTGTGCATAAGTATAGGCAGCCGACGGATTCTCACATTCAATAATAAGACCCGGTATTAACGAAGTATTATCTTTCTGTACAAATGAATTTCCCGATATAAACTGTACCTTTTCCGGTATTTTAATGCCGGAAAGAGCAGTATTCCTGAATGCGTAATCGCCGATATCCTCTGTCTGACCGGATACCTCACAATAGAACAGGTTTACACAATCATTAAAGCACTTCTCAGGAATCACTTTTAAGGGTGCGTTTCCGAAATACGCCATTTTAATTCCCTCACAGCCTTCAAAAGCGCTGGGCGCAATCTCGGAAACATTTGAAAATACCGGTGCATCAAGAGTGCTGGTTCCTACACCATCTCCTCTTTTCTTTAAACATTCCACAATTTTGCGTGTGCCGTCGTTTTTGTTCTCATAAATAATCGCTTCACTGCATGAGAACTTAGGGCTGCCGGAGAAATTTACTTCTTCTAACCGCGTACATTCATAAAAAGGAAGCTCATCCATTTCATTTAAGGTAGACGGCAGTATAACTGTTGACAAACGGGAATCTCCCTCAAAGACTCTTTTCCCGATTCTCTCTCCGCCTTCCGCTTTAGACTCCCTCATGATAAAGGAGGTTAAATTGGTGCAGCCCGCAAAAGCTTCATCCGGTACATCCGTAACGGAATTTAATATAATACTGCTGAGATACTCATTTCCCTTATAAACATCCGGACTCATATCATAAACGCCTGCAGGAACGCTTACCCTGAAAATAGCATCCAGAACGGCCTGCTCATTGGGGGAATACACAATCGCATTACCGGAAACGGAACCGCTTTTTTCTTCATTATACTTTTGATAAGCGCTGGCAACAATGGCATTCTGCTCCGCCCTGATCGTCGGATTGGAGGAAAGACTGTATCTACAACTATCAGCTCCTGACGCTCCGGAGCGGAAATCATCATAGTCGGGGGCGTCCACCAGCTTAGGCGTGGTCTTTATGACAAGACCCGTTGTAGGATCTTTTTCAACATCCAGTTCAACCTGCAAATTGTAGGGGAACGGACTGGTATAATAAATATGCTTTTCTCCGTAGGTATTATTGGGGCTTGTATAACTGTTCTCTTCCCTCATTGCATATTTGAAGGGTTCGCTTTCCACGCTGTCACGGCTGATTTCCCCCACAAATCTAAGCTGGATATTTTGCTTTGTCTCGGTATAAAATGCCTCATTCCCGATTTCTTCTACTGCCATGGCATTTGCAAACTCTACCTCCGCCAGCTTTTCACAGCCGTTAAAGGCTCTGCTTCCAATCTTTGTAACCGACTCCGGAATATGGACATATTCGATACTTGCCTTCTGGTCATAAAGCCCTAAGAAATCTGTATCCAGTTCATTGATGGTATGACCGCCGATTCTATCAGGAATATTCAAAATCGGAGCCGCAACTGTATTATCATAACGTTGAAGCTTAATTAATTTGCCGTCGCTGTCTATAATAAAACAGCAATTATCCTTTACTCTCTCATAAGCCCCTTCAGCATCTGCATTCGTTAATGCTACAGTATACTCATGACGGCAGGCATATTTGTACGCCTCTGAATTACGTTTACACTTAATAATAAAGCTGTCTCCCAAAGAGGAGCCAAAAGCATAGTCTGTTCCCAAATTAGTTACACTAAAGGTACAGTTTTCTTCTCCGGGACAATAGTTTTGATTAGAATGTGCACAATCAAAACGCATATTATCGTTGGGAACCTCTACAAGGGATAGGCTGCTGCAGCCCGTTACATTATTGTATTTAAAAAGTCCTGTTGCCAACGCCGGCAGTGAAAGCTGTCTCATGTTGGAGCAGCCGTAGAACCATTCCTCTGCGCCGTCAACATTTAACTGTCTGGGCAGATATACATAACCCAGATTGGAACAGCCGTAAAAAGCCCTGTTTCCCATACCTGTAAGCCTTGTATTTCCCCATGCTTCCACTAAATCACCTTTTTCATCCGTGGTGTCATGGCCATACAGATTTGCCGCACTCATAGAAACACAGTTCATAAAACAACCGTTTCCGATGGTTACCACATCATCAGGGATATCAATACTTGATAATGCACTACAGCCTGCAAAAGCATAATTTCCAATCCTGCTTAAGCTGGTTTTTTCCAGCTTGGTTAATGTTACGCTTCCTAATGAAATACAGCCGTCAAAAGCATGGTGTCCGATAGCCTTTACATTATAAATGTCCACGGAAGTCATGGAACAGCCCTTAAAGGCATTATCCCCTATGGCCATAATTCCGTCCGGTATAGTCAGCCTGCTGAAATTGGTAGCTCCGGCAAAAACCCCTGTCTCTCCATCAGTCGATGTGGCATAATGACCTTTAGCAGGCTCGCCATCTTTCAAATCCAAAACCCATCTGGTACTTCCGATATAGTTTACGGGAACAGTTAACTGGCCATGTACCTTCCCTTCTTTATCATATAAAATCCGGCCCTCCCATAAGTCCTGGTTTGCCTTATCATTTTCGCCTGTACGACCTGTATAACATGGTACCAGTTCATCAGGGTCAACTTTTTCTGGAAGCGAATTTTCAGAAACTTCCACATTAGGCGCATAATAAAGATATCCTAATCTATTATCATCTACGCTTCCTCCCACTCCGCTGCTGTCAGTGGTATCCTGGTAAACCGGTCTCAAAAAACTCTCTCCGTTTCCGTAATTGGGATCATATTCATACTGGCACGCCTTGATTTCCGTAGGAATATTTAAATCTCCTGTTCCCTGAGCGCTTAAATTATAATATACCATAACGCCCTGAGTCGGTGTTGCAGTGGTAAGACGAGCAACTCCAAATCTTCCGTCTTCGTGATAAAATACACTGGAACCCGTATATGTAGGTATACCGTTTGTAGAATCATCATTCACATTAAGCAGAGCTGTAATGGCGGCGTTTTCAAATTCATTCGCTTCATCCACCGCTTTTACATCCTTTACGGGAATTGCCGCAACAATTAATGCAGATATCATAAAAACTCCCGATAAGGTGCCGAGAATTGTTCTCCTTAATTTATTTGACTTTTTATTTGGTTTTACTACCTTTTTCTTAGCCATAATCATTCTCCTTCTATTATTCTATGCGCTTTGCCACTACTACAAAACGCCCGTCCTCTTCCACGTAATCGCAAGTGGATAATGTAAGCAGCTGATCGCCGTAACTGGCAGTCACTCCCGTATCATACAGGGATATAGCCGCCATTTCATTCATATTGGAATTGAATTCCTCTTCCGAGTAGGCTTCAATGAACTGATAATATTTGAATACCACTTCATCCTTTTGATATACCCGGGAGCGGAACACATACATTACCTCATAGGTTCCCTCTTCATAAATTGTATCAAATTCAATTGTTTTGTGGTTCTTGTAAAATTTTTCATTTGCATACTGATCCAGAGAGCCGAACATCTTTCCCGAACGCATATTGTGTCCGTAAATAATATAGTTGGTGCTGGGAGCCTTGACATCACAGTCTGTGTCCATGAACAAAGTCCCGTTTCTGTCTTCCTCCAGATTGATATTATGATTCTGGTAATACTCATTATCCCCGGTCTGCATCACAGGATAATCAATTATTGTATCGGCAATTTTCAGCCATCCGATTAGATTCTGGTTCTGATGATAGAGAGATTTATACTGTTCCAGAACTTTAAAATATCTGGTTTCTTCTCCTACCTGGGCCTCAACAACCTCATCCTTATACATGCTGTTTACTTTTTCATTTTCTTTTATTCTGGCCAAACGCCTGTTTTCCCT
This sequence comes from uncultured Lachnospiraceae bacterium, assembly GCA_964507745.1. Classification (GTDB taxonomy): domain Bacteria; phylum Bacillota; class Clostridia; order Lachnospirales; family Lachnospiraceae; genus UBA2882. The sequence continues at coordinate 731 of CAZDRM010000013.1, read as the reverse complement.
GTCTACCTTAACAGCCTCATAGCAATAAAAACTGAAATATCCCAAACAGGATATTGCCACAAGCAGCAACACCCCCATGGCAATACGGCGGAGAACCAATTCTTTTTTGGTAAGAACTACTACCTTTTTTATCTTGGGCTTTTTATGGGGCGTCCTGTTCTTACTTTTCTCTTTGGTTCCGTCGGATTTTACCGAAGATTTATGGGGAGCATTCCTCTTTGCTTCTTTCTCCCTGGCCTTAATTGCGGATGCCTTTTCGTAAATCATATCATCAAACTGCCTTCCCTCGGAAGACTCAAATATTATTTCCCCGCTTTGAAGAGCGAAAAAAAGCGCCAGCACATCCGCATCCTTCGACAAATCATATTTTCGCTTAATTTGTCTGATCTTTTCCTGGTCTGCCTCTATATAACTTTGCACAGACATTTTTACAATCTCCATTCTGCACATACTTATCTCAATTATATTTACACTATTTCTATTTTACTATATCTTGAAATATATGCAAGACCCTTCCAACATATTGTACGCATTTTTTTTAACCAAAATTTCCCTGTAAAAAAATAATTTTTATGAGCATTGCGGTAACTTGGGACAGACTGCCCACATAGTATAAAGCATAAAAAACAATTTTGGAGGCTCGATTATGAGTGATTTAACAGCAAGCCAGTGCGGATGCAACGACAATAACGGATGCGGAAGCTTAATCTGGCTGATTCTCTTATTAGCTA
>CAZDRM010000012.1:20233-24950 GCA_964507745.1 uncultured Lachnospiraceae bacterium | reverse complement strand
CGTTTTCGTCCCCTGTCAATGCCGGAAGGGAAGATTTCTCCCTGCTTTAAGGTAATAATAGGACGGATGTCCAGAACGCTTCCGGCAAGAGCGGATACCTTTCCGATTCGTCCGCCGTGCTTTAAATATTCCATATTTCCTACCGTGAAGAAAATCCTTCCGGTGCTTTTAATCTCTTCCAACCGTGCCACGGCATCCTCATAGGAAACGCCTCGGTCACGCAGTTCTGCCGCTTCTAATACATACTGTCCCTGTAAAACCGTGTCGATTGTGGAATCAATGACGGTAATTTGCGCCTGAGGGTGCTTTTCCAGCACAAGCGTCCGGGCATTGAGAGCGGACTGCATGGAGCCGCTGAATTTTGTGGTAATGCAGATACAGATTACAGGGATTCCCTCCTCGGCAAAGGGGAGAAATACCTCTTCATAATCCTGGATAGAAGGCATGGAAGATTTGGGGTATACGCCCTTTTTTTCTACCATCTGCTGATAGAAGTCCCGGATATCAATTTCTACCATTTCCTTGAAATAATGGGTATCGTCAAAAGATACATAAAAGGGCACTACTGTAATATTTTTTTCCCGCGTTAGAGCAGGAGGTAAATCACAGGAGCCGTCGCTGATAATATGAAAGGATTCTCTCATGTTAAAAACCTCTTTAAAATAAAATCGTATCTTTACTGCCTTAAAAAATGAGACAGCCTTTTCTGATATATAGAATACTACGTTTGCAAAGGAAATGCAATCTTTATATCGCATAAAAAGCGTAAAGTAGAGATGCGCAAACCACTTTTAGAAGTTTTTAATACTACTTGTTGCGTTTAGTATATATCAACAAGGTGTTAAGTGCAGAAATCAAAAAAATATTGGTGTGTGGGTGGGTCCGGCAGCTACCGGCAAAACTTGTCAATATTTGGTAAATATGCTATGATTCAAAGGATATCAGAGCATAAAACGTCAGGGGAAATACATAATGGAGCATAAAAAGAAAAACGGCTTTATTATATGGAATATATGGACAATATTGTTGTGCATCATTTTATTTTTAAGCATTGCCTGTATGGGAGGGATTGCCTGGGTACAGGAGAATTACCACAGCTTTCAGGATTTTATTGTAGGCGAGGTGGCTTATACCGGCACCAATAAGTCGGGAGAATGGATTTTATTCTGGACGCTTTTGGTATCGGGCTGTGTTCTGACCATTGTTTTGGCATGTGTGGAAAAGCAGCATGAATACAGGGAAGACAATGGTAAAAATAAGTGGCTGTTTTTAGCAATCCTGTGTTTTCTGCCTATGGCTACCCATCTTTTGATTTATGGCAGAACAACGGATATTATGATAATAATAACGGCATTGATGGCAGGCATTGTTCTGGTGTATAAAGAAAAAAGTGTACCCATGGCGGCGTTGTATTTGTGCCTTTATTTTGCAATTGAAAGCGCTGTAGTTCTGTCCGGCATTGTTTTTCATTTTTATCTGTTGGGAGATTACGGGGTGCTTTTAGCTTCAACCTGTCTATTTACTATTCTGGCATATCTGCTGCATAAGCTTCCGGAAGACAAAAAGAAGCTTTATGAAAGGCTCCTTGCAGTTTTGCAGATTCCCGTTCCGGCTCTTTTTCTTATTTATTTAAAAAATCAGTATGCCTATGAGGGATATACTTTTCAGGTGGATTTTCCACGCCGCTATGTAGCAATTATTTTTGGTTTTGCGGCATTATTAGTGATGTACCAGTTTGTAAAGGCAGTCAGAATTTTTAAAAACAAGCAGGAAGAGGAAAGCAGAATTTGGTTTCCCACGGTTTTTTCCGTATTTGCCTTCGTATCCTATATGCCGCCTGCCATGCTGGTGCAGTCTGATCTGCATCATCATGGGGAACAGATTCTTCCGTGGCAGCAGATTATGGAGCTGGGGCAGAAGGCTTATGAGGAATATTCGCCTGCCTCCGGGTTTTTCCCTATGCTGACAGGAGCGGTCAATAGTTTTGTTTTCCATGGGAAGGCTGTGGAATACGGAATCAGCTATGTGCTTGTGGCTTTTCTGTTTGAAGGCATTATTATGTATTTTTTGCATAAAAGGCTGGGCGGGGAATGGACTTTTTTTGCAGCGGCGGTTTTTCATATGCCTGTTTATTGCAGGACATGGATTTTGTTGCCGGTGCTTTTGATTTTGTCGGAAAAACAGTTGATAAAAAGGAGGAGCAGATGGCTTTTATTCTGGGTTCTTCTGTGCTTTTTGTCAGGACTGTATTATCCTCTATTCGGTGTGGCGCTGTTGCTTGGGACATTTCCCTTTGGAGCCATCCAGTTTATGGAATTTATCAGAAACAGGGAATGGAAAGAAAGCAGATGGCAGGAATGGCTTTTGGGCGGGGGTGTGCTTTTGCTGATCGGCTTTTCCATACCGCTGCTATGCCGCATGGCGAGGCATGTACTGTCACTGGCAGGGCAATCTATAGATGTGGACGGAATGGCAATTATCGGAAATGAGACGCCTGAATGGTTTATGCCTTATCTGTCTCACTGGAAAGGGTATGAGCAGCTGTACTATATTCTGCGTATCCTTTTAGGAAGCCTGTTTGTCATAACGGCTGTTTATCTTCTGGTCAGATTTTTAAAGGGAAATAAAGAGCGCAGGAAGCTTTTGAACGGGCAGTTTTTGCTGCTTGGCAGCATTCCGGCCGTATTATGTATCTGCTACACTTATACCATGATTTGCATGGATGAGGACTGGGTAGGGAATCTTTTATCCCGTTCCGGTCATGTTATTTTGTTCGTATGCGGTCTGTCGGGCCTTGTGGTTTTGTTTGAAGCAGGCAGAGAACTGCTTGGCAGAAAGAATCAGGCAGTATTGATTGCAATGTCCTTCTGTGTTCCTTTTCTGTTTTTTTATGATTGCAGTGATTACGGCTTTCCGTTTCTGGAAGGGGCAACGGATGAGGAGTCCTATGTGATAGGAGAGTACAGCGCCAAATTACAGCCTTATGAAGTAAAAAGCAGTTATGTTATGTTAACCGATGAGGTAAAGGGGCAGTATCCCCATGTGAATTTTGACAAAATAGGAAACGGGTTTATGGAACTGCAGACTTTGCAGCATTTGGATAAATACGCGTTTATTTATGAATATCTGCGGCAATATGATGAAGATATAGAGATGCTCGGTTTTGAACAGTCCCAGTTTTATTACTTTTTATTAAATGAAAAAGCCGTCTATTCGGGAAGAACTGCCATTGCCAAAAGCAGGAAGGCGTCGGAGACGGTTATGAATGCGGTGGATTTGGAGCATACGGTAGTCAGACAGGGAGTATCGCCGTTGGAACAGTATTATTTATACCGTTTTCTGGTACGGCAGGGATATGTGTACAGCATGGAGCTTGGGATTTATATGCCCGGGGTCTTGTACAGCCAAATTTATGGCAGTGAAGGCTCCTTGACCGATTCTCCCTGGATGCAGCCGACGGACTGCGGACTGACGGCGGACGCTTTCGGGAAATCCCTTGATTCCATGGAAACCTGTGATAGGACGGGAGAGAATATAGAGAGCAGCGTTCGGATACAGGTTCAGGATGCAAGCACGGCCGGGATATATATAGAAACAAATCAGCCCGTTAATGGGGAAAATGTGGACTTTATATATATACGTTTAAAAAATGCCCAGGGGGGAAAAATGACGGTATCATGGAATAATGCGGAAGGAGACGGCGGCACCGTAAACTGCGACTGCGGAGACGGCAGTCTGCTGATTCCCGTGGGGATAAATCCTTCCTGGCTTCTTTCATCACATACGCAGATTGATATGCGGGTTGAGGGATGCGGAAAGCCGGAGCAGATAATGGTGGAAGAAGTTTCCTATTATCACTTAAAATGATTGCCTTTTTTGCCGTCTGCGTAGTATAATAATTTGGGTTTATAAAGTTATCCTGTAGCGATACGGGTGAGGATATGATATTAAATTTGTAATAGTAAAGGAGAATGAAAATGAGTAAAAAACCAACTGTATTAATGATTCTCGACGGATACGGTCTCAATGAAAAGAGCGAAGGAAACGCAGTGGCCGAAGCGAAAACGCCGGTTATGGACAAACTGATGGCGGAGTGCCCCTTTGTAAAGGGAAATGCTTCCGGCATGGCGGTAGGACTTCCCGACGGGCAGATGGGCAATTCCGAGGTAGGACATCTGAATATGGGCGCAGGCCGTATTGTATATCAGGAGCTGACAAGAATCACAAAGGAAATTCAGGACGGAACTTTCTTTACCAATCCTGAATTGATGGATGCAGTGGAAAACTGCAAGAAAAATGATTCCGCTTTCCATATGTTCGGTCTTGTATCCGACGGCGGCGTTCACAGCCACAATACCCATTTATACGGATTGCTGGAACTGGCAAAGAGAAACGGATTAAAAAAAGTATATGTACACTGCTTTTTAGACGGCCGTGATACACCTCCCGCATCAGGAAAAGATTTTGTGGCGGATTTAGAGGCAGAAATGGCAAAAATCGGTGTAGGAGAAGTAGGCGTGGTAAGCGGACGCTACTATGCTATGGACAGAGATAACAACTATGACCGCGTGCAGTTGGCATATGATGCGCTGACAAAGGGCGAAGGCTTACAGGCTGACAGCGCTACAGGCGCAATTCAGGAATCCTATGACAGAGGAGAGACAGATGAGTTTGTAAAGCCTACGGTTGTCATGAAAAACGGCGCTCCCGTTGCAAC
>CAZDRM010000012.1:0-20133 GCA_964507745.1 uncultured Lachnospiraceae bacterium | reverse complement strand
AAGGGCGAGGACAGAATCCTTGTAAATTCTCCCAAGGATGTAGCCACCTATGATTTAAAACCGGAAATGAGCGCATATGAGGTATGCGACAAATTATGCGGCGCCATTACCTCCGGTAAGTATGATGTGATCATTATTAACTTTGCAAACCCTGATATGGTAGGGCACACAGGTGTGGAAGCTGCTGCAATCAAGGCAGTGGAAGCAGTTGATGAATGTGTGGGCAAAGCGGTTGATGCATTAAAGAGTGTAGACGGACAGATGTTTATCTGTGCTGACCACGGTAATGCGGAGCAGCTTGTGGACTATGAAACAGGCGCACCCTTTACCGCACATACCACAAATCAGGTTCCTTTTATCCTGGTAAACGCAGACCCTGCTTACGGATTAAAGGAAGGCGGATGCTTAGCTGATATCGTGCCTACCTTAATTGAGTTAATGGGTATGGAGCAGCCTGCGGAAATGACAGGAAGTTCTCTGTTGATCAGAAAGTAAAGAATAACAAGATACAAAATATCACAGAAGCGTTGGCATTTGCCTGCGCTTTCTGTGCATATGCCGATAAATTCTCGTGATGGGGGAAGAAATACATGAGTGCAGCAGAAAAGGTAAAAGTTGCAGTAAAAAAAGATAAAATCAGGCTGTATCGCCTGGCATCATGTGATATTACAAGCAATTGTAATTTGAGATGCAAGTTTTGCTTTAATGATTTTTCACAGAAGAATTATAATATGACAGAGGATATCTTTGAAAATGCTTTTAAGGTTGCGGAGTATTTGCCGGATATTGTGGATATGAATGGAAACGGCTTTTACTTTTCCTGTTTGTGGGAACCGTCTATTAATCCTGATTTTATGAATTTAGTACAGAAGCTTCCAAGCAAGTACAAGGAAAGAGTCTTTTTTACATCCAATTTTGCCAAAAAGTATGATGATGAAATGTTTGAAATATTAGCGAAAGCAAATATTCATCATATCAATATTTCTATTGAAACTTTAGAGCGTGAGAAATATAAGGAGCTGACAGGAGGCACAGATGCCAATTATGATATCTTTTTTGATAATCTAAAACGCTTATCCCAAATATTTGCAAAATATGAGACGGCTCCTAAAGTACGGTATATCAGCATGGCCCTTAAGTCCAATCATGAAGAATTGGGTAATATTGTAGAAAAATGTCATAATGAATATCATGCATTTTTAAGTGAAGTCAGGACACCATTCTATGGGGCTTATCTTGAAAATCTTAAGAAAGAATTGCTGAGTAAAGAGGAAATTGACCATCTGAATGACCTTTTTGCAAAAAGTGATAAGAATATCAGCTACTGCCTGCATGAGGTCAATCCTCCGGGTACTGAGGCGGCAGGACAAGATTTGCGGGATGAAAACTGTGAACCTGTAAAAAGAAATGGAAAGGAAGATAAACTGGCACATATTGTATTGGAAGAAATGCCAGAATGGTATTACGATATCCGCATCGAATCTAATGGTAATGTTATTTGGAACGGAAATGAAGAACGTCATCCTTATGATGCGCTTTCGGATTACAACATGGTATTTTCAGATGGATTGGACAGATTAATGAAGGGAGAGGCAAAAAGGTATGAACGGGAAAATGAAGAAATAGAAAAGTATATGCAGCTTTATCCGTCTGTTTTAAAGAAAAGCTTTTTTGAAATCGATGATTTTGAGGAAGATAATAAGTTTTTCAGAATTCGCGGCTGGGCGGGAATTAAGGGAATGGCAAGCGAAAATCAGATAAAAATACTGGAAATTTCTCAGATGGATGTCAGCAAAAAGAAGAAGTATTATGTCTGTGAAAATGAGTGCAGGCCCGATGTGGCTGAAATTATGCAGGAACCTTTTATGTATGCCGGATTTCAGGTGTTGATTGATAAGGAAAATATATATAAGGACGTGTTGCAGGCCAGAGTGCTTTTTTATGACAAGAAAAAGAACCGTATTACCTATGCCGCTTCACAGAGAATTGAATTGAATATGTGAATGAGTGATACCGTTATGGGAAATACTAGAAAAAAATTCTGAGGAGGCTTTTTCGTGAAGAAGTATTTTACCATAACGGTTTTTTCTGCTGTTTTTGCCTGCAGCATTGCCTTTTTTCTAGAACCGAATAATCTTGCCCCGGGAGGGGTAACGGGGATTTCCATTTTGCTGAATGCAGTTACAGGCGTTCAGACAGGAACATGGGTATTTTTGATCAATGTTCCCATACTGATTTTGGGATGGTGGAAGTTTGGCGGAAAGTTTATGATTTCCACTGTATATTCCATAGGTGTGATATCCGTAACGACCAATTTTCTGGAAGGCATGCCGGCATTGACAAAAGACCCGTTGGCGGCGGCTCTTGCCGGTGCTTTTTTGACTGCTGTCTCCATAGGTTCTATTATGAAGCTTCATGCTACTACAGGTGGTATTGATATTATTGTAAAGCTCATGCGCCGCAAATATCCCCATCTGCGTACAGGAAGACTTTATCTCATGATTGACAGTCTGATCGTAGTATTGGCAATACTGGTATTCGGGAAAATAGAATCAGGTATTTATGCGGGAATTACCGTTCTGGTAACTTCTTTTATTATGGATATGGTGCTTTACGGCAGGGATGAAGCCAGCTTGTTTTTCATTGTGACAGACCATTCCAAAGAGGTGGCGGAACAGCTTATGGAGGATTTAGAGGTGGGCGTTACCTATTTGAGAGGAGAAGGAGCTTTTAAGGAACGGGAAAAAGATGTTATACTCTGTGCTACAAGGAAAATCCAGGCGCCAAAGCTGGAAACTATTGTGAAAGAAGTGGATAAAAATGCATTTTTAATTGTGACAAGCGCCAAAGAGATTTATGGGGAAGGGTATAAATCTTATGATGCGGAAATTGTGTAGCATTATGAGTAAGGTGCGATGTGGAAAATAAAAGAATGGTGTCAAGAAAAAATACTTGACACCATTCTTTTTTTCGTGTATGATGCAATAGGTGTAAGCAGAATAGGTGGACAGTATGGAAAAGATAGTAGCACAGAGTCTGTTGTTTGATTTCTATGGAGAACTGCTGACAAGCCATCAGCAAAAAGTGTATCAGGATGCGGTTTTTAACGATATGTCTTTAAGCGAGGTCGCCGATAACTACGGGATTTCCCGTCAGGGCGTCCATGATTTGTTAAAGCGCTGTGATAAGGCAATGGAGGAGTATGAGGATAAGCTTCATCTCATTGCAAAGTTTTCCGGGGCCAGAGATAAGCTGAAAGGCATTCAGGAAACGGTGGATACCATGACGGCGGACTGCTTACAGGAAAGCAAAGAACGGATTTACCGTCTGGCGGCAGAGATTTTGGAGGAGTTGTAATACATGGCATTTGAGAGTTTAACGGAAAAACTGCAGAATGTATTTAAAAACTTAAGAAGCAAAGGCCGTCTGACAGAGGAAGATGTAAAGGCTGCCTGCAAGGAAGTGAAAATGGCTTTGCTGGAAGCGGACGTCAACTTCAAGGTGGTAAAGCAATTTATCAAAACCGTGGAAGAGCGGGCGGTAGGCGTGGATGTATTAAACGGCTTAAATCCCGGTCAGATGGTTATTAAGATTGTAAATGAGGAAATGATTGCCTTAATGGGTTCGGAAGGAGCTGAAATACAGTTTCAGCCGGGAAAATCCGTTACCGTTCTTATGATGTGCGGCTTACAGGGTGCAGGTAAGACTACCACAACCGCAAAGCTTGCAGGAAAGCTTAAACTAAAGGGCAAGAAATCCCTGTTGGTTGCCTGCGATGTATACAGACCTGCCGCTATTAAGCAGTTGGAAGTAAACGGAGAAAAACAGGGTGTGGATGTTTTTTCCATGGGAGAGAACCACAAACCTGTTGATATTGCCAAGGCAGCTTTGGAGCATGCGGCAAAGAACGGTCACAATGTGGTCATTCTGGATACGGCAGGCCGTCTCCATATTGATGAAGATATGATGGCGGAGCTTCAGGAAATCAAAGAAAAGGTTACGGTGCATCAGACCATTCTCGTTGTGGATGTTATGACCGGTCAGGATGCCGTAAACGTAGCCAAGGAGTTTGATGAAAAGGTCGGGCTGGACGGGGTCATCCTTACCAAGGTGGACGGCGATTCCAGAGGCGGTGCAGCTCTTTCTGTTAAGGCTGTAACGGGAAAGCCCATTCTTTATGCAGGTATGGGCGAGAAGCTTTCGGATTTGGAGCAGTTCTATCCGGACCGTATGGCTAACCGTATTCTGGGTATGGGCGATGTTTTAAGTCTCATTGAAAAAGCCCAGGAAAGCATTGATATTGATGAAGATAAAGAGAAGGAAATGGCTGCCCGTGTGAAGAAGGGCAAAATGGACTTCAACGATTATCTGGAAAGCATGAAGCAGATGCGCAATATGGGCGGTATGGGTTCGATTCTTTCCATGATGGGCATGAACACGGCACAGCTGGAAGCGGAAATCGACGAAAAAGAGCTGGCAAGGACCGAAGCCATTGTATTGTCCATGACACCGGCGGAGAGAAGCAATCCCAAGCTGTTAAATCCCAGCAGGAAGCACCGCATTGCCAAAGGCGCGGGAGTGGATATTTCCATCGTTAATCGCTTTATCAAGCAGTTTGAACAGACTCAGAAGATGATGAAACAGATGCCGGGCATGATGGGCGGCAAAAAAGGCATGGGGCTGTTCGGTAAAAAAGGTGGAATGAGATTTCCCTTTTAGGGAATCTGTTCATGATAAACATTAGTTAAAATTTTCGGAGGTGAAAAAGATGGCAGTAAAAATCAGATTAAGAAGAATGGGTCAGAAGAAAAATGCAATCTATAGAATCGTAGTTGCAGATTCCAGATCTCCCAGAGACGGAAGATGTATCGAGGAAATCGGAACATATGATCCTAACACAGAGCCTTATACCTGCAAGGTTAACGAAGAGTTAGCAAAGAAATGGTTAGCAGCAGGTGCACAGCCTACAGAGGTTGTTGGCAGAATTTTCAAAAATGCCGGAATTGAAAAATAATAAATGTATTGCATTTATGCCGGATCAGAAAACCTGTCATAACACTTTGGAGGTGGATTATGAAAGAATTAGTTGAAGTAATCGCAAAAGCTCTTGTTGATAATCCTGATGAAGTGGTTGTAACAGAAAAAGAAGAAGGAAAACATGTTACAATTGAGCTTCATGTTGCTCCATCTGATATGGGAAAAGTAATCGGTAAACAGGGACGCATTGCAAAGGCAATCCGCTCTGTTGTAAAAGCGGCTTCGTTAGGAGAAAATAAGAAAGTAGATGTGGAAATCATCTAAAAAATTAAGCGGAGATAACCGAATGACGGTATCTCCGCTTTTGGGTATTATTAGAATCAGACACTTTAAAACATTTCAAAAAAGATCTTAAAAATATATTTAAAAGTTACAATTTCTTTCTTTTAAATTTTCATTCACAAATACATTTTATCATTGGATTATCAGAGAAACTATTGACAAAAAAAGAAAGTGCATATAAAATTGTTTTAACGATTGCGCAAACGTTAAAATATCTAAAATTTATAAAATAATTAAAGGAGGAAAAATATGAAACAGATATACCACATTGAGCCCATTTACAAATCGTTTATTTGGGGAGGCAGAGAATTGATTGACTATTTTCATATTGATACGGATATGGAAAATATCGGAACAATCTATCATGTAATTGCCATACCCGGCCAGTTGGACAATATCGTTTTAGAAACGCAGGAACCGCTTTCAGAGTTTTATAAAAGAAATCCACAGGTGTTTCAATGTAGTGAAGAAACCTTTCCTGTACGGATGACAACAACGGCAAACAGCGGATTTCAGTCATATCAGCTACATCCGGATGATGATTATGCAAAAGAGCATGAAAATGAGAGAGGAAAAGTTTCCGGAGCAGTTGCATTAAAGGCATCCGATAATGTTTCGGAATGGCTGTTTGGCAATAAGGCAAAAAATCTGGAGGAATTTATAAGAATGGTGGAGAGCAAGGATTGGAAAAATTTATTTTCCACTATTCAGGTTAAAGACGGAGATTTTGTACATACGCCAGCGGGAGTCATTCATGGCGGATACGGCAAAGGAACAATAAGTGCGACTTTTGGAACAAACGGCGATATCACATATCGTTTTTATGATAATGACAGAAATGATCCGAATCGTCCGCTGCACCTTAAGCAGGTATATGATTGTGTCAATATTCCGGAAGTGCCCATTGGGGTAAAAGCGGTAAAGCCGGTGGAAGAGAATGGCTTGTTGGTATATCACTATTATGAAAAGGCAAAGGAATATGTAGCGAAGCGCTTTTTAGTAAATGGAAAGGGGAGCTTTTGCTATCCCGGATTTCTTTTTTTTACCTGTGTCGAGGGTGCCGGAAAGATAGAAAATATAAATATTGAACTGGGAGAAACAATACTGGTGCCTGCAGATTTCGGAGAAATTCATTTTGACGGAGATATGGATCTAATTGCCATATCCTATCAGGAGAGTGAAGAACATGAATGATAAACCTATGGTCACAATTATCGGTTCCGGGCGAAGCGGACGGGGTATGCTGGGCGAAATGTTCTACTCAGAAGGTAGTTTTGACCTTGTATTTGCTGATGTTAACAGTGACTTAGTTAAAGGACTGTCAAGACAAGGATATTATACGGTTGAACAGAAAAATCTGTTGACAGGGGAGTGCAAAAGAACCCGAGTGGAAGGATTTGAAACTGTAGATACTATAGAGGAACATCAGAAATATATAGAATATCTGGCCAACTCTGAAATGATTGCAACAGCCCTTTTTCCATCTGCTTTTGAACAGGTCGCAAAGGATTTGGAAGAGATGGTTCGGTTTCGCAAAGATTTGAAGAAAGAAACGCCGATGGCGGTTTTATTAGGAGGAAATTTTGTCGGCCTGCACCAATATTTTTATCAGGGAATTTCTGCCGGACTGAATAAAGATGAACTGGACTATTTTCATAAATATATTGCGTTAATAACGGCAAAAGTAAACCGGAAGGTAGTTTATCCGGATAGGTTTTTTGAGGATTCCTATTTTCTTACGGGAGATGACAAGGATGTGCTCATGGTGGACAGGAAATTTTTATTTCGGGAGGGCTATCACTATCCGTCGTTTTTTGAATTAAAGGAAAATATGGAACTGAACCTAATTGAGAAAATCTGGTCGGAGAATCTTCGCCATGTTGTTTTTGCATTTGTCGGCAGTTTTTATGGATATGAGACAATCAATGATGCTGTGAGGGATCAATATACCAGAAAGTGTGCGTATTATGCATGGAAAGAAGGCAGGCAGGCGCTTTGGGAGGAATATGGCATTCCGATTCCTGATGATGATGCGGTAAGAACAGAATTTGAGAAGTTTGCCAGTCCGTTTTTTCAGGACAGCCTTCAGAGAATCGGAAGAGAACCTGTTCGCAAATTGAAACGGAATGACCGGCTTGTAGGGCCGGCCCTGTTATGCTTAAAACATCGGATAATCCCTTATTTTATTTCACGCAGCATTGCCTATGGTTTTTTTTATAACGATTCCGCAGATAGAGAGGTCCAGGATTTACATCATTATGTACATGAAAATGGAATCGAAAGCGCCATTTTGCGATATTGTGAACTGAATATGGATGACTTATCCGAAAAAGTTCTGTATCAACTTATCTTGGGCAGCTATAACGAAATAGCAAGACAGAATATAATTTCTGTTGAATAGATATATGTTTCAAGCAGATAATACTTTCTGTAGGATTTGTAAGAAAAATAATATACAGTTTGACAGAAAAAAGAAACTATGCTATATTAATTTTAACGATTGCGCAAACGTTAAACCAATACGATAAAGGAGAAGGTAAATATGAAAAAAAATGTAATTTCTATGATACTTATTGGAACATTAGTTTTGGCATTAACCGGATGCGGAAAGCCTGCAGAGCAGGAAGTCAGTCCTCAGCCGACAGTACAATCTGATTCAGAGGAAACAGAAAAAGTACCGGAGACGGAAAAAACTTACAAGATTGCTTTGTTGGAAAAAGGAGCAGAAGATTTCTTTCTTTCCATTGATCAGGGATTTCTGGATGCCTGCGATGAATATGGTGTGGAAGGAACTGTTGTAGCTCCCAGTACTTATCATGATTCAGCACAAATAAACAATGCTATGGCACAGATTATCAGTACAGGCTATGATGCAGTTGTTATGTGTCCTCAGGATTATGATGCAAATGCAAGTGCGATTGATGAGGCATATAATGCAGGTCTTCCTGTTATCTGTCTGGATTCACTTACAGCATCTGATAATTATGTTTCCAGCATCTGTACAGATAATGTGGCAGCCGGAGCGCAGGCGGCAGATAAGATGGCAGAGCTTTTAGGAGATGAAGGCGGAAAGATTGCAGTTTTTGCAAATGATCCTCAGGCAGTATCGGATGTTGACCGTGTACAGGGATTTGTTGACCGTTGCAAAGAAAAATACCCTAATATTGAATGTATGGATGTACAGTACTATAACAACGATTTGAACAGATGCTCTACTCAGGTAAGTGATACACTTACAGCAAATCCTGATTTGGCAGGACTGTTTTGTGTAAATAATCAGTCTACTTTGGCGGCAGGAAATGTTCTGGTTTCTTATCAGAAAGAGAGTCTGAAATTTGTAGGCTTTGATTCTGACCAGGATGAGATTGCTTTGATGAAGAGTGGTGTTGTTGATGCGCTGATGGTACAGGAGCCGTATCAGATGGGATATCTGGGATTAAAGAATATGCTGGCATATTTACAGGGAGAAGAAGTGTCCAAAGATAATATTGATCCCGGATGTAAGGTTATTACGCTGGATAATCTTGATGAATTGGAAGAATAATCCTTTTGATTAGAAATTGTTATGTAGATTATTTTATAAGGCTGCCGGGCGTTTGAATATTCATATTCTGGCAGTAACGGATTCGTAGTCCTTACTGTGGTCTGGCAGCCTTCTATTTGGAGGAGGCAGGTCAATTGGAAAATGTATTGTTGGAAATGAAAGGCATTACAAAATCATTTCCCGGTGTTCATGCTCTGGACAATTTTTCTTTTAATCTCCGTTCAGGCGAAGTACATGCACTGGTTGGAGAAAATGGTGCGGGAAAATCCACACTGATGAAAATTTTGTATGGGGTTTATACGCCGGATGAAGGGGAAATTGTGATTGAAGGAAAACGTGTAAATATCAAAAATCCTTCAGAAGCCCTCAAGTTTGGAATAGGCGAAGTGTTTCAGGAGTTAAATGTCTGCTTGCAGTTGGATGTGACAAATAATATTTTTATTGGAAATCTGAAAACGAAACATCATCTTGTGGATGACAATACCTTGAGAGAAGAAACAAGAAAGATATTGAAAGATACCGTGGGATTGGACATTGAACCGACAACCCTGGTTAGAACGTTAAGCATTGCGGAACAACAAATGATTGAAATTGCTAAAGTAATATCGAGAGGCGGAAAGGTTGTAGTTTTTGACGAACCTACAACATCACTTACCAAGGAAGAAACGAACCATCTCTATAGTATTATTGAAAAATTGAAAAAACAGGAGATGGGTATTATTTATATCACGCATAGATTAGAAGAGTTGGCGGTTCTTGCAGACAGGGTAACAGTCATGCGTGACGGGAAATTTATTAAGACCATGGACTATGCGGATACTACAAATGAAGAACTTGTAAACCTTATGGTCGGACGTGAGATGACAGAAAAATATCCGGTTTATCAGAGAAAAATAGGAAAAGAAATTCTTCACGTTAAAGGAATCAGAGACAAAGGCAATATCAATGTTGATGAAATCGTAGTTCATCAGGGCGAGATTGTGGGAATGGCGGGACTGGTTGGAGCCGGAAGAACGGAATCTATGCGCATCTTAATAGGAGCAGATAAAGGGGAAGTCGATGAAATAATTTTATTTGAAAAGAAAATTGCGAGACTGAAAAATGTTCATAGATCAATAGAGAATGGAATTGTCTATATGACAGAAGATCGTAAAGCGGATGGGCTGGCATTATCATTGGATATTGAAAAAAATATCAGTATTGCTTCATTGAAAAAGTTTTCTAAAAAAGGAATTGTGAATGCTCAAAAGGCTAAGGAAAACGCAAGGCGCTATGTAGAAAGCCTAAAAATTAAAATTTTCAGCTTGGAGCAAGAAGCAAAATTATTAAGCGGAGGAAATCAGCAAAAGGTAATTCTGGCAAAATGGATGTCTTGCAATCCTAAGATTTTAATATTTGATGAACCCACAAAAGGAATAGATGTGGGAGCAAAATATGAAATATATAAGCTGATTAATGAGCTGTCCGATGCAGGTATGGGTATAATTTTGATTTCTTCTGACCTTCCTGAGGTAATCGGAATGAGTGACAGAGTATATGTATATCGAGAAGGAAGAACGGTGGCTGAGCTAAATCATTCAGAAATTGAAGCATCAAATATTATGCAGTATGCCACCGGTATAAAGAAACAAAAGAAAGGATGAGGGTTACATGAAAAATAACAAATTTATAAAGGGGTTAAAAGGAAGTCGTATTTTGGGACCGATTACAATTTTAGTAGTCATTATGTTGTTCCTTTTTATTACAACACCGCCATTTCGGCAATCGTATAATCTTACATCGCTTATTCTTTCAGCAGCAGTGTATGTAATGGTTGCCATGGGTGCAAGCATTGTCATTATTGGTGGAGGAATTGATCTTTCATTGGGTTCTATTGTGGGACTTGCAGGTGCGGCATGCTGTTTGTTTATCAGAATGAATGTTCCGTTGATTCCAAGTATTATTGCTGCGGTATTAGTAGGGGGAATTTGCGGCGCGGTCAATGGATTTATGGTTACGGTAATGGGATTAATTCCATTTATAGCTACCCTTGGAGGTATGTGGATATATCGGGGGATTTTAATGATATTGACAAACGGTCAGACAATTGCAGTACGGGCATATGCGTCAGAAGAAAGTCTTAACCAATTTGTAAAATTCGGAAGCGGTTCCGTATTGGGAATTCCTATACCGGCTTATGTATTTGTAGCAGTAGCTCTTTTGTTATCATTTATGCTGAGAAAGACGGTATTCGGACGAAATATCTATTTCCTGGGGAGTAATCCGGAGGCGGCTCAAATGTCCGGCATCAATGTGATTAAAACAAAGTTTTTAGCATATGTCATAACCGGAATGTTGGGAGGACTTGCCGGGGCTATGCTTGCAGGACGACTGGTATCAATGCCAACAAATGGTGGTAACGGTTATGAGTTTGAAGGTATCTTTGCTTCTGTACTGGGTGGTATCAGTATGGCTGGTGGCGAAGGCGGAATGCTGGGAGCCATAGTGGGTGCAATTATTGTAGCATGTATCAGAAATGGTTTAAATTTAAATGGAATTGATGCATTCTGGCAGCAGGTTATTCTTGGAATTATCATTGTAATGGCAGTATTTTATGACACAATACGCACCAAGAAGGCAAGAAATGCAAAGTCATAATATGATATGAGGGAAGAAGGAAAAACGGATGAATAATATAGATGTTGTTGCTGTGGGAGATTTGATTCTGAACATGGTATATAAGGGAAAGTCAGAAGATGGTTTTAATCTGTATGAAAGACAGCCGGCAGGCGCAACCGGAAATCTGTTGTCTCAGGTTGTTCGTCTGGGAGGGACAGGAAGCCTAATTACAACCATAGGAAATGATGATCATGGACAATTTTTATATCAATATGCAAAAGAGAGCGGCATTGATATTTCTAATGTGATTGTCAGCGATGAATTGGCAACACGTATTATGTTTGTGCATTTTAATGAGGAAAACGACAGATATTTTTTAAAATATCAGAGCCAGAGAACGGATGTGGAGACAGGAGCGGAATTTGTAAATCTGGATTTGATCAGGCGATGTAAAGCCTTTGTACTTCCTCTTCATTTTTATAACAAGGACAAGCCTATATATGGCGCTTGTCAGAAGATTATGCCAATAATCAGAGAGCAGGGGAGTTTAATTGGAATGGACTGTAACTGGAGAGGAGATAGACATTCACAAGAAGAAATTACTACGATTTGTGATGCGGCGCTTACCAGCGACATTGTGAAACTTACAGATGTTGAATTGGAACATTTCTTTGGTGAAAAAGATATTTTGAAAGGCAGCGAAAGGCTTCTTGAAAAAAAAGCAAAGCTGGTGGCCATAACATTAGGCAAGGACGGCTGCTTGTTGAGAAATCGTAATGGCTACGTATACCAGCCTACTTTTGCGGTAAATGTAAATGATACTACTGGTGCAGGAGATTCTTTTATGGGGGCACTGTTATATCAGGCAACAAGAACAGGATTTTCTGTGGATGATATGGGTATAAAAGAGTTGAAAGAAATGGCCGAATTTGCAAATGCATGTTCTGCCGGAACCACAAGAAGATATGGTTCTATGGCAGTTATGACACATATGGAAGAAGTACAGTGGATCTTAAACAATGTACCCAAGAATAAGCCGGCATATGACTTGTAAATGAGGAACATACAAAAAATAGTAATGGCAAACTTGTTTTGCAAATGCCTAAAATTCTTTAAAATTTGTAAGGATAGGTAAGTATATGAATATTGTTGTATTAGAGCAAAAGAGCATCGGGGACGATATTGACTTGACTATTTATGAAAATCTGGGGAATGTTACTTATTATAAAAATACAGTGACTCCGGAAATAGCAGAACGCATTAAAGATGCGGATATTATTGTGGCAAATAAAGCGAAGATGAATGAAGAAACATTAAAGGAAGCGTCTAATGTTAAATTAATCTGTGAATTTGCCACGGGTTACGATAACGTGGATTTGGAGTATTGCAAAAGTCGTGGAATACTGGTAGCAAATGTAGTTAATTATTCTACGGCAGCAGTTGCCCAGCATACCTTTGCCCTGGCATTATATCTGTTGGAACGGCTGCCCTTTTATGATAATTATGTAAAATCTGGTACATATGGTGCTCAGGAATGTTTTTTCAATTTTGACCGACCTTTTGCAGAACTGGAAGGAAAAACATGGGGCATTATTGGCCTTGGCAATATCGGCAAGAGAACAGCACGGATTGCGGAGAGCTTTGGATGTCATGTGATTTACTATTCCGTTACAGGAAAGAACAGTAGTACAGAATATGAAAGAGTGGAATTTGAAGATTTATTAAAACGGTCGGATATTATTTCCATTCATTGTCCCTTATCGGATTTGACAAAAGATTTAATTGATTTGGAAGCTATGAAAAAAATGAAAAAAACGGCAATTCTCATTAATGTGGCAAGGGGACCGATAGTAAATAATAAGGATTTATATACCGCCTTAACGGAAGGGGAAATTTGTGCTGCCGGGCTGGATGTTCTGGAAAAAGAGCCTATTGCACAGGATAATCCTTTAGGAAAAATTAAGGATAGTGAAAAAATCCTTATTACACCTCATATGGCATGGGCAAGTACAGAAGCCAGAAAAAGGCTTGCAACAGAAGTTTATAAAAACATTGAAGCTTTTCAAAAGGGAGAAAGAAGAAATATTGTAAATGGAGATTGATTATTAGTAAGGAGATGGGAAAGTGTTATCAGAACATACATATGAGATTATGGTAGGCGTTAAAGGAAATGCTGAGTATGGGGGGATTTACCGTTATTGCTATGATGCGGCAAAAAACCAACTGACATTCATTAATCAGGAAACCCATCTGTGTGGTTTTACACATATTGCGCTTAGTGATGATAAAAATATTCTGGCAGTAACGGGAAAATCGGAGGATGGAAAGGATATCCTCATTAGCTATCAAATTTCTGATCAACAGAAAAGACTTGTATTCATGAGTATGAAAGAATTAAACACTGCTGGAGATGTATGTCATTTATCCATAAGTCATGATGGGAAAATAGTTGCGGTTACTGATTTTAAAGATGGGGCGGTTCATTTTTATGAAATGGATCCGGATGGCAGATTGGGAGCGTTTTTACAGCGTATAGAATTTGAGGGAAAAAGTGTTAGCTATAGGCAGGATCGTTCTCATCCGCACTCGGCATTTTTTATGCCGGATGACAGAAAATGCCTTGTTGCGGATTATGGCGCAGATAAAGTGTGGATTTTGGAAAGAGGTACTGGAAAAGAAAAATTTGAAATCAAAGGGAGTTGGTCGGCGCCAAAAGGCTCCGGACCAAGACATATTGCATTTCATAAAAAAAACGGATATAATTACACTATTATGGAGATGAGCGCGGAAGTTGCAGTCTGGAAACAAGAGGAACAGGAAAGTGTTGAAGAACTGCAGATAATTTCCATTGCGAATCCAGAGCTGCCGGGGAATTATGGAAAGGTAGGAGAAACAGGGCTGCCACAGCATTATGTTGCGGCTGGCGACATTGTAATTACCGAGGACGGAAGACTGGCAGCTGCATCAATACGGGGACATTATGAAATTGTAATTTTAAAAGTTTTACAGGATGGAGCGCTGGAAATAGCAGCGCGTATTCCTACCAGAGGCGCTGTACGGTCGATGCATTTCAACGAACAGGGAAATATTTTATTCGCTTTGGGTGAAAAAATGGGGCATTCTACAGGAATCATGGAGATTTTTGTGGCGCAGGAACAGGATTTATTTATGTTTAAATCATCCAATCAGATTGAAATTCCTGATGCTTTCGTGTGTAGTCTGAAAGAAATGTTATGATTGTAGCATAGTTGGAGTTATTCCGGCTCTGACAGGCGGGTCTGACATTTCTGATGTGCTGAAGGAGGAAAAGATTTGAAAGTGGGAATTAAGCAGGTGGCGGAGAGAGCGGGAGTATCGGCCACAACTGTTTCGCATGTAGTGAATAAAACGAGGTATGTATCTCCTGAGGTAATAAAGCGGGTAAATGATGCTATCGATGAATTGGGATATGTACCTAATATTATGGCCAGAGGCCTTCGGACGAATACGATAAAAACAGTGGCGGTTATAGTTCAGGAAGCCGCCAGCCCTTTCTTTTCAAGGATTGTTGATGAAATCTCCAATATTTTATATGGAGAAGGGTATTCTTTGTTTTTGTGTACCACCAGAAGTCAGGCTGATGATGAATTGAATGTATTTCGCAGTATGCTGCAGCAACAGGTGTGTGGAATTATTTTGAGTCCCCAGCAAATGGATTTTGATTATAGGAGACTTTGTCCCAATGCGGATTTCCCAATGGTATTTATTGACCGCAGAACAAATTCCATTCAAGGAGACACCGTGACCTGTGATAATTATCAGGTATCATATGATGCGGTAAAGGCATTAATTGAGAAAGGACATACCCAAATTGGATATATCTACAGCAAAAAGAATTACGTGTTGCCTACTGGTAAGGGACGGTATCAAGGATATCGGGATGCACTTTCAGACAGTGGTATCCGGCTTGATGAGAAGATTATGATAGGAATGCCACATCAATCCTTTGATAGCGGATATGATGCGATGAAACAGCTGTTACAGGAAAAAAGAGCAACTGCCTGCTTTGTTGCAGAAAACCCAATGGCACAAGGTGTTTTTAAGTGTTTAGTGGATTATGATGTGTCGATTCCGGAAGAGATGGCTCTGATTTGTTTTGATGATTTTGAATGGTCGCAATTGACCAGCCCTCCTCTTTCAACAATCCGTCAGCCCATGGAGGATATAGGGAAAAGAGCGGCGGAGTTGATGTTAAAAAAAATAAAAAATCCGGATAGTCATTATGAAGATATTGTTTTGAATTCAGAAATTATTATGCGTAAATCCTGCTAAGGTAAAGGAAGTCTGGATATGGTATATTTCTTCTTTATGCGGGGAACTTATTCTGAATCCTTGTATTTATTAAATTCAGCACCGTTTTTTGGTTTGTTTGATGTTGTAATCATATTATACCAAAAAATTTGGTGCTGTTTTAATGTCAAGAAAGATGCCGTTGGAAGATGGTAATATATTAAAAAAATAATTTGTATTAATGGGTAAAGTATAATACAATCTTACTGATAGTTTTGTAATAAAGAAAACGAAAGGAAAAATCCATTATGGAAGATTTATTACAGGTGGGTATTTTATCCTCCACCCATGGAGTTAAGGGGGAGATGAAGGTATTCCCTACCACGGATGATGTAAAGAGGTTTAAGAAAAATAAGGATTATATTCTGGAGACGCCGCAGGGAAATAAAGAGGTAAAGGTAACCAGTGTGAAATTTTTTAAGCAGTTTGCCATTTTGAAATTTGAAGGCTTTGACACTCTGGATGACATTTTACCCTATAAGGGGTGTCGTTTGTTAGTAACAAGGGAGCATGCGGTAAAATGTGAAAAAGATGAGTATTTTATTGCGGATTTAATCGGTCTTTCGGTAGAAGATGAAGAGGGAAAAATAATCGGCACTCTGACGGATGTGATGCAGACGGGAGCCAATGATGTCTATGTTATCAAGTCAGAGGAAGGAAAAGAGTATTTATTTCCCGCAATCAAGGAATGTATTCTGCAGGTGGATATGAAGAAGCAGAAAATACTTGTCCATGTTATGCCGGGATTAATGGATGATGCAGTATCTGACAGAGATGAATGACAGAAGTAAATTAAAATGAACGAAAAAAAGCGGAAGAAATGAAAGCAAAAGATAATGAGAACAGCAGAAAATTAATAGAAGTAAAGGAATTGACATATGTATTTTCATGTTTTAACATTATTCCCTGAAATGATAATGGACGGTCTTAATACAAGCATTCTGGGCAGGGCCATGGAGAAGGGCTGTATCCGGGCGGAGGCAGTCAATATCAGGGATTATACGTTGGATAAGCACCAGAAGGTGGATGATTACACTTATGGCGGAGGGGCCGGAATGCTGATGCAGGCCCAGCCGGTGTATGACTGTGTCCGGGCTGTTATGGATAGAATAGAGCAGGGGAAAAAATCCAGGGTCATTTACGTGACTCCCCAGGGCAGGGTGTTTAACCAGCAAATGGCAAAGGAGTTTGCCGGGGAGGATGACTTGATTTTTTTATGCGGCCATTATGAAGGCATAGACGAGCGTGTTTTAGAAGAAGTGGTTACGGACTATGTTTCCATAGGGGATTATGTGCTGACCGGCGGGGAACTTCCCGCTATGGTTATGATTGACGCCATAGCAAGGCTTGTGCCGGGAGTGTTGAATAATGATGAGTCGGCAATGACGGATTCATTCGGAAACGGGCTTTTGGAATATCCCCAGTATTCCAGACCTCAGGTTTGGCGGGATAAGGAAGTGCCGCCGGTGCTGTTAAGCGGCAACCATAAGCTGATTGAACAGTGGAGACTGGAAAAATCCATTGAAAGGACAAAAGAGCGGAGACCGGATTTATACGAAAAGTGGAGGGCAGAAAATGATTGTTGCAAATGATTTGTGCAAACAGTTTGAGCGCACTGTTTTAGAAGAGGAAAACGGGAAAAAAAGAAAAAAGAAAAGTAAAAAGGAAAAATTTTATGCGGTCAACCACGTTTCTTTTCAGGTTCAGCAGGGAGAAATCTTAGGGATATTAGGACCCAACGGTGCAGGAAAGACCACCCTTTTAAGAATGCTTGGTTCTCTGATGCTTCCTACAAGCGGCAGCGTGGAAATTGAGGATAAAGAGGGAAACAGGATTACGGATCCGGTTTTGTTAAAACGCTCCATCGGATATCTTTCCGGCAATACCAAGCTGTATCATCGTTTAAGTACAAGGGAAATGCTGTATATGCTGGGAGAAATCTATGAAATAGACAAAGAGGAAATCCAAAAGCGGGTTGAAGAAATCGGTAAAGTGCTGGATATGGAGAGTTTTCTGGATAACCGTATTGAGAAGCTTTCTACAGGACAGACCCAGAGGGCTTCCATTGCAAGATGCCTGATTCACGAACCGGATATTTACATATTTGACGAGCCTACATTGGGTCTGGATATTTTGAGTGCAGATGCAATCGTGAATTTTATGAAGGCGCAGAAGGAGCGTGGAAAGACCGTATTATATTCCACTCATTATCTGGAAGAGGCACAGTTTTTGTGCGACAGGATCATTATGATTTACCAGGGCAGGATTGTGCGGGAAGGAAGTCCTGCACAGATTATGGAAGAGTGTCAGGTAAATAATCTGAGGGATGCGTTCCATAGGGTTATGGAGGAGGTGGAAACGGTATGAACATGAAAAGAACAGGCGCTTTGTTTAAGCGTGAATTAAAGGATATATTAAGGGATAAAAAGACTTTATTTACCATGGTAGTCATACCGATTCTTTTATATCCTCTTTTGATTATCGGTATGTCAGTTCTCATGAGCGCCATTATGAGCAGTCAGGCGGAAAAGACTTATCTGGTGGCTTTTGATACGGATGAGGCGGTAGAAAAGGAATTTGAAACTATTTTTGAGGAAAATAAGGAGGACATCGGTTATCAGATAGAAATTGTGGATGTCAGCAATTATGAGGAAGCGCTGGATGCGGAAGAAATCGATGCATTTGTGCGGGAAACGGGAGAAGGCGCTTATGCTCTCAACTATTTATCGGCAAAGGATAAATCCGCAACGGCAGTTTCGGCACTGGGCTCTGCATTTGATATATACAGGGAGGAGCTAAGGGAACAGAAAATAGAAGATGCGGGGCTGGATGTGGAGACTTTGTTAAATCCCATCAGCTTTCAAAGGGAGGATTTATCTTCCACAGAAGAATCTGTGGGAAATCTTCTTGGTTCCATGATGCCCTTTTTTATTATAGTAAGTATTCTGCTTGGGGCAATCTATCCTGCAATTGATGTAACGGCGGGAGAAAAGGAAAGAGGTACTCTGGAAACCCTTTTAACCCTTCCCGTAACCAATTTTGAGATGATTATGAGTAAATTCCTGGCAGTGTCGGTTATTGCCTGCATTTCGGCAATGCTCAATGTCTTTTCCATGGGAGGAGCCATGGTATTCCTGGTATCCAGCACCATATCCTCCGTGGCGGATATGAACATAACCATTCATTATGAAACTTTTATCCCGGGAATTTTGTTTACTCTGATCGTCATGATGTTCTTTGCGCTTTTGGTAACGGCGGTCTGCATGTGCACCTGTGTCTTTGCAAAGAGCTTTAAAGAGGCAAATAACTATGCAACACCCGTTATGCTGATTTTTATGTTCGGAAGTTATGTGACCATGATTCCCGATATGGAGCTGACGGCCCAGACGGCGGCAATCCCTATTGTCAATGTGGCGCTGATGGTGGAGGGCTTGTTCCAGTTCAGCTATAATTACGGACTCTTTGCCATTGTATTGTTTTCCAATGTTGCTTACAGCTTACTGGCAATCATGATACTGGGGAAAATATACAACAGCGAGGCGGTGCTGTTTTCGGAAGGCTTAAGCAGTGTCAAGCTGGTTTCAAAGAGAAGCGATATAAAAGAAAAACAGATGCCCGGTTTCGGGGATGTGATTCTGATTCTTTGTATCGTTTTACTGCTCCTATTTTATATAGGCTCTTATGCACAGATAAAATGGGGATTTGGCGGCGTTGCAATTCAACAGGCGATTATCCTGCTTTGCCCCCTTGTGTATGCCTGGTATATAAAGGCGGATTGGAAAAAGCTTTTTTCCATACAGCCTCCTAAGCCTTTACAGCTTTTGGGTTCAATATTTATGGGAATCGGCGCTTTTGTAGGCGCACTGCTTATTGGTGCACTCCTTATGCCTGTATTTCCGGACAGCGCTGAAGGACTGACTCAGCTTGACAATATGCTTACGGGGGTGCCCGTATATTTATTGGTACTGGTTGTTGCCCTGATGCCGGCAATCGGAGAAGAATTGTTGTTCAGAGGCTTTGTTATGGGCACCTTAAAAAATAAATGTAAGCCGGTGGTAACGGTTCTGGTAACCACCCTGATTTTTGCAGCCTATCATATGAGCCTGATCAAAATGTTTACAATCGGTATTGTAGGTCTGGGACTGACACTTGCCGCCTATAAGACGGGCAGTATTGCAGCTTCCATGTGCGTGCATTTTATGAATAATCTGCTGTCAGTGCTGATCAGTTCATATCCGGAGCAATTGCAAAAAGTCTTTCCTGTTTTGTTTAAAGAGAAACTGAGCGTTTCGGATATGATGATTCTGGCGGCGGTTATGATTGCGGGTGCAGGCGTGGGCTGG
>CAZDRM010000011.1:0-26333 GCA_964507745.1 uncultured Lachnospiraceae bacterium | reverse complement strand
TGAGGTCTAACTGCTGCTCAATGAATTCGCCCTGTTTCTGTCCTACCAGATAGTTATCAAATGTTGCATAGTAGGTAACCGCATCTGTGTTCATGATCAAACGGTCATATGCGATAACCGGGATATTGTTCTCTTTTGCCTGCTCTAAAACAGTTCCTAAGGAATCTCCTTCGATAGAAGCGATAACCAGCAATTTGCATCCGCCGGAAATCATGTTCTCGATCTGGGAAACCTGTGTAGGAACATCGTTGCTGGCGAACTGAAGATCTACTTCATAGCCTGCTGCTTCCAGCTGTGCTTTCATGTTTTCGCCGTCCTGATTCCAACGCTGTAAGTCTTTGGTAGGCATTGATACGCCGATTAACGCGCCGCCGCCTGATGCGGAACCACCATCATTTGCCTCAGTCTGTGTGTTATCTGCCGGTGCATTTTCGGCACCGCCGCCATTGCCGCTATTGCCGCATCCAACCAGTAAGGTAGCTACCAGAGCAACACTCAGTAATGCGCTAAGTAATTTCTTTTTCATTTAGAAATCCTCCCTTATTTATATTTGTAAATCTCCTCAGAAGCTATCTGCTTCTATGTTACGTTATTAATATAACATAGTTTAGATAGTAAATGTTTGCGAAATTCTTCATTTTTTTGATTGCGTGCACGAGCAAATTTCAAAAATCTAGCATTTTTTTGTTTTGTCTTAAGAAGATAACAAATTTGTGCTAGTCTGATTCTCCATGGTCTGAGACGTTCAGGTAAACCTCTTCCCTCAAATGAAAACCACTTTCCACAATGGTTTCATCAATATTCCCTTTATTTACGGCAATGGGTTCAAGAACAATACTGGGAATATCATAGGTTCCGTCCGACATGACAGTATTGATTCCTTTTACCTCTTCTCCCTTTGCCAAAGCAATGGCACATTCCGCCGCAGCCCTTGCCTGCTTTTCCACAGGCTTGTACACAGTCATAAGCTGAGTTCCCTCCACAATTCTCTGGCAGGCCTCCAGCTCCGCATCCTGTCCGGTTACTGCAATCTTTCCCGCCCTTCTCTTTTCGGCAAGCACCCTTACCACATGGGTCGCCAGACTGTCGTTGCCGCACATGATGCCGTCCACTTCCTCAAGCACCTCAGGGTGTTCATAGATATAATCCGAAGCATATTCCGGTTTCCAGCCATCCGCATGCATAATGTCCACCACCTGAATGCCATACCGGTCCATAACCTTTATAAAGCCGCGGTTTACCATGGCCACATTATTATCCGCAGTGGGACCGGCAAGCATTAAAACCTTTTTTTCCGGCATGCCTTCCGCCACCATGGCCTCTCCCATAAGAGTCCCCACCTTCTCATTGTCAAAGGAAATATATAAGTCCGCGTCCGCATTGCTGATCATCCTGTCATAGGCTATAACGATAATTCCCGCATCCTTTGCCTTCTTTACCACATCTGCAAGTCCGTCCCCGTCGATGCCCACAATCACGATCACATCCATCTTTTTTTCAATCAGGTACTCAATCTGGGCAATCTGTTCTTCTAAGTTACCGTTGGCATTCTGTACATTTACCTCTGCCCCCAGATCCCTTGCCGTAGAAACAAATACATCCCTGTCCCGCTCCCATCGTTCTATGAGAAAGGAATCAAAGCAGATGCCTATCTGAATTTTTTCATCATCCTCTTTTATTTTTACTTCTTCCTCCCTTTGGGCACCGCACCCTGTAAAAACCCCCGCCTGCAACACCATAACAAGAAGGAAAAGCACAAATCGCCTGCGTTTACTGATTTGCTTTCTTTTCACCGCTTTTTCCCTCCTTATACTCCGTAGGCGTCAATCCCACGTTTTTCTTAAAGGTCCTGCTGAAATAGTTAGGATCTGCATATCCCACTTCCCCGCATATCTCTTTCATGGAAAGGGTGGAGGATAACAACAGTCCCTTTGCCTTTTCCATGCGGATTCCGGTCACATATTCAATAAAGTTCTCCCCTGTTTCCTCTTTAAATATTTTGCTGAAATAGTAGGGGCTGATATCCACCTCCCTGGACACATCATCCAAAGATATTTCCCTGTGGAAATTTGCATTGATATATTCCTTCGCCTTTGCCACAACGCCGCCGGACTGGGTGGCTTTGCTGTTTGCCACGTCCCTTACCGCCGCGTCCATCTTTTCCGTAAACCATGTGTGCAGGCGTTCCGTATCTCCTCCGATTTCCGTGATAGAAGGCAGATAGTCCTCTCTGGATTTAAAGCGATAAATACGCCCGCCGCTCTCATAACTGATCTTCTCGGCCCTGAGAACAAATTCCAACACCTTTAACTGGATATCGCTCTGACATCCGCCGTAGTTTTCTATCATCCATTCAAAATAGCGGTTTACGGCAGAATGCTGTTCTTCTATATTCCCTTTTTCCGTATGCTCAAATATTTCCCGTTCCGTCTCTACCGGGTAATTTTCTTCATAATCGCAGCCTACGGGAATGTCATCCACATGGGCAACACTGCCGTCTGACTGAAGCAGGGCATGAAGCGCTTCATTGTAGGACTTCATGGAATCCCTTAACCTGCCCACATGACCGAAGCCCATGCGGAAGGACACATCCAGCCTTCCTTTCAGCTTTCTTACCATTTCCCTTGCTTTGTCAATGAGGGCAATCCTTTCATTATAATCAATGCCCTCTTCCTCTGCGGGAAAAAGAATCGCAATTTTATTGGCCATTACAGAACCCATGATACATTTAAAATACCCCCTGACAATTTCCCTTACCTCATTATAATGGTCCTGAATATGTACGGAAGTGCCTACCGCATTGGTCATATGGTTTCCCACCTGGCTGTCTCCGAACACAAGCACCCCCATATAGCAGTAATCCCCGGTAATGTCCAGAAGATTCTTGAAATTTTCCACATCCTCTTCAAAATATTCCCGGAACATCAGACTGTAAATAAGCCCGTTTTCAATAATGGGTACAACTGTTTCCATTTTTTCCCGAAGCATTAAATCCTGTCTGCGCCTCTCCCGTTCTTTATCAATCATAGCCATGGCGCGCTTTAACACTTCCACAATTTTGTTTTTTTCAACAGGCTTGTTGAGGTATTCCAATACACCAAGGTTAATGGCTTCTTTGGCATAATCAAATTTGTCATAGGCGGACATCACAATGAAAATAGTATTTCCGTTGTTTTCCCTGATTTCCCTCATAGCCTCAATTCCGTTGATGCCCGGCATCTGAATGTCCATAAAGGCAATATCCGGACGAAACCGCTCCGCAAGCTCTATGACATTTCTGCCGGTTTTGGCGGATTCAATCTGGCAGGATATGCCGAATTCTTTTTCGATAATGAAGGAAAGAGAATCCATTACAATTCCTTCATCATCAGCCAACATGATTTTATACATCACGGACCTCCTTTTGTTTCTATAGGGGAATGCGTATCAGCACTTGTGTCCCCCGGTTCTTGCCCTGACTGCTGATCTCAAATACATCATCTTTGTCATAAAACAGCTTCAGTCTGCTTATAACATTATATAGCCCGATTCCGTTAGAACCGCTGCTGATATCTGATTCCTTTAAATTTGCCTGCATAATATTATTTATTTTTTCCTCGTCAATTCCGATTCCGTTATCCCTGATGGAAATATAAGCACAGCTTCCTTCCCTGTATACCGAAAGCCAGATTCTGCCCTCCCATGAAATCCCCCGGATTCCGTAATTCACGCTGTTTTCCACAATAGGCTGTAATATCATACTGGGAACTTCCAGATTTTCCAATGAGGAATCAATATCCTTCTCATAATGAATTTCTCCCGAAAAACGTACATTTAAAATATAAACATAATTGTCCACCAATTCCAGTTCCTCTTTCAGGGTAACTCTGTCATGGTCTTTCTTGATATTATAGCGGAAAAAGTCAGCCACATTCTGAACATATTCATAGGTGCGGTCCGCTCCCTCCATCATGGCAAGCTGCGCTCCCGCATTCAGGGTGTTAAACAGGAAATGAGGATTGATCTGTGCCTGCAGGTACTTTAACTGGGCATCCTTTAAATGGTTTTCCATTATCAGCTCATTTTCTTTCAGTATTCGCTCATTTTCCTTCAGCACACGCTCATTTTCCATACTGGTCTTTAGCTGCTCAATATAGTTGCGGATACTGATGATCATATGGTTAAAGGCTTTGCTTACCACACCCACCTCATCCCGGGAATTCACTTCCAAAAGCGTCACCTCCAGATTCCCGCCTGCAACCTGGTTTGCCACTGTGGATAAAGATTTTAGGGGCTTTGTTATGTTTCTGATAACCATAATAACCAGCAGGACATTGCCGAATATGACTGCCAGAAAGACCACCGTATTCACTACCTCCACATATCGCATAGATACGGAAAGCATGCTGTAATTGGCTGAATTGCTTTTGAACTGTTCATTGTTCAGGCTGTTGATATAGGTGCTGATATAATTATAAACAGTAGTTGCTTCCTCGCTATAGGTTCTGTATTTCTCCACGTTCCTGCCACGCTTAGCCTCAATGGCAAGGTCGGTAAGCTCCAGATAACGCACCGACATGGCTTTAATATTGCGTTCCTTCCTCTGGGATTCATTGCTGGTAATGCCATCGGAAAGCCGCTCCACTAAAGCAGTATAATCCTGACAGGATTTGTAATAGCTGTCCATGGCATCGGTGGTTTTTGTATTTAAATAGTTGGTCATATCATTCTGCACGCTGTCCAGGGAAGTCCATAGTTCATTTAAGTTAATGTTGCTGATATAAATCTGATCCAGGCGGTGAAGCATGGAATTAATATTGCGGTACATAAAAAGATTTACCATCAGTATCAGCAGGGCGGTCAGGCAGTAAACAGCTATTAACTTAGTCTGAAGGGGAAGATTCACTAATCTGTTTTCATTCTTCATAGCCATATTCCCTCCCTACCTGTCTACATTTTCTTTGTTTACCACATAGGTATCAACAGTAAAATATTCACTGACATGCTCCATATCCAGATATTCGGAGAGGGCATATACACAATATCTCCCCATCTGCTCCGTATCCATGGAAATTGTGCAGTAAATTACTTCCTTGTCCACGCCTGCACGTATAGTCTCGGAATCATAATATCCGATAATATTGGTAATGCCCACCCTGTTGTAATCTATAACTGCCTGATAGGCACAGGTGGTATAGATTTCTGTAAGACAGACCAGAATATCCGGCACTTCATCCTGTCCCATAAAAATATCCCTGATGGATTCTTCCGCTGTAAAAGCCCCTGAATCATCTATGATATAGGTATCCAGTTCTATTTTGTTTTCCAGAGCCTCATTGGCCGCTATCTCTTCACGGATGCCCGACATCAGGAGATTTTGCCCGTTGCTGTCCGCTTCCTGACTGATCAATACCAGAATCTGCAGCTTTTTCCCGGCATTTCCCTCATCGTTTTCCTCAGCCCGCTCCTGTAATATTTTCTCCGCCAGTTCACAGGTCTGTCTTCCGTAGGTTTGTCCCAGATCATATCTTCCGATGCCCACAAAGCTGATTCTGTCACTTTCCGCAACATCCTGATTAATTACCACAACCGGTATTCCGCTTTCCCCGGCTTTTATGATCTCACTGCGCAAAGAGTCATTGTCCTCTCCCTCCACAATAATTCCGTCCACATCTGCCGCAATGGCAATTTCCATCCGCTCCTCCATGGAATATCTGGTTCCCAGGTCTCCCGCAAAAAACTCTACATATGCGCTTTCAGTCATTCCTTCTTCTCTGGCGCCGTTATAAACCGACTGCCAGAAGTCTGCCCTGTCGTCGCTTGTAATCATGGCATAATATCTGTTGTAATTTATATATTCCTTCTGGTCTTCAATAGAATTGCTTTCGTCAAACTGTGCCTTAAATATGACCATTCCGCCTATTGTGATCAATACCATTAATGAGATCAGCGAAAAGGTCGTTACTGCAAAAATGTTTTTTCTGTTTATGCTTTTCCAGATTTTTTTAATCAATTCCACCTTAATATTACCCCGTATAAACGTATTGACACATTTCTTTTCCTTCTATTAAAACATCCTCCGCTTCTTTAAAACCCAGTTTCCGGCACAATTTAAAAGAAGCGGTGTTTTCTCTTTCAAACAAGACCCGTATCAGAGGAAACTGTAATTCTTTTCCCGCAAATTTCAGAATGGCACCGCACACCTCTGTGGCAATTCCCTTCCTCTGGTAATCTGCCGATATGATATAGCCCAGTTCCGGCGTTTCAAAGCCCTCCCGCCAGGAAAGTCCCGCCCTGCCTATGAGCCTTCCCGTAACCTTATCCACAACCGCCCATATTCCGAAACCGCACAGCTCATAAACCTGGCTGATATATTCCTTTATATATGCCCGCTCCTTTTCCCTGTCCTGATAAAGACCTTCCGTATAGCGGGTAATGCAAGGGTCTTTGTAAACATCATAAAGCTCATCCAAATCATCCTCTGCAATTTCCCTTATGACGCACCGCTTTGTTGTAAGAATTGTCCACGGAATGCCAAAAAGCCGCCTGTAGATTTTGTCCATGTAATCAAAGTCCACGCCCCTTAAGCTCGTAACCGCATAAGGCGCTTTTTTGAAGGATTCCCCTTTATTGCCATCATGCAGATAGAGAAGAAAGGGTATCCCTTCTCTGTAAGCGCTTCCATAGAATTCCCCGGAGTCTGTAACCAGAATCACCTCCGGCCTCCTTTTTTGAGTAGAAACAATACAGGAAGGATCTTTTATTCCCACTATCCGCCCTTTAAAGGTCCTTTTTAACTCCTCTTTCCACATTTCTATTTCTTTTAAAGAAACCGCATCCGTAAAATAATACCATATCTCAGCGATTCTCACATTCCACTCGTCTTTCCACATAAGCTTCAAATCTTCCCCTTTTTCTTTGCCATGTCCGTTCCCTATATCAGTAGTATAACACAAGTTCGTGCATATGCACTTTCTATTTTATTTGTTTTTCTTTACGTTTTTTTACTTTTCCTTTACAATATCTGTATAAGTTAAAAACAGGAGGAATTTAGAAATGGCACAAAATCCCATTGTTACCATTACCATGGAAAACGGAGATGTTATAAAGGCGGAACTGTATCCCGAAATTGCCCCCATTTCCGTTAACAATTTTATTAATCTGATTCAGAAGGGTTTTTATGACGGCTTGATCTTCCATAGAGTCATTAAAGGTTTTATGATTCAGGGCGGATGTCCCGACGGAAACGGCATGGGCGGCCCCGGCTATTCCATCAAAGGAGAATTTACCCAGAACGGCGTGGAAAACAATTTAAAGCATACGGAAGGCGTTCTTTCCATGGCAAGGGCTATGCATCCCAATTCAGCAGGAAGCCAGTTTTTCATCATGCACAAGACAAGCCCTCATTTAGACGGTCAGTATGCGGCTTTCGGTAAGGTTACAGAAGGCATGGATGTGGTAAATAAAATAGCGGAAACTTCTACCGATTATTCTGACAGACCTATTGATGAGCAGAAGATAAAGACCATGACAGTGGACACCTTCGGCGTGGACTATCCGGAGCCGGAGAAGATCCTGATGTGATTTTTACGGACAGGATACTATATTACCGCCAGGAAATTAAAACATCTTTATTTGACAAATATTGTCAAAGTACAGGCATATATAAACACGGCAAAAACCCGGGTAGTGGAAGTACCCGGGTTTTCGCAATTTTATAGATAAACTAAGGGATTAAGATAAAAGCATTTGATTATTCTACATCCTGTAAAGCGTCAAAATCTTCTTCTCCTGTACGGATCTTAACAACCTTATCAACATTGTATACAAATATTTTACCATCTCCGATATGGCCGGTATAAAGGGCTTTTTTGGCAGCCTCAATCACATCCGCTACGGGGATTTTGCTGATAACAACTTCCAGTTTAACTTTAGGCAGAAGCGTCGCATCCATTTCTACCCCACGGTACATTTCTCCTGCGCCTTTCTGAATTCCACAGCCCATTACCTGTGTGACAGTCATACCTGTTACACCAAGGTTGTTCAGCGCTTTCTTTACTTTTTCGTATCTGGACAGCTTGGAAATAATCACGACTTTATAAATACCGCTTGCAGAAGCAACAGGCGTGCTTACAACCTTAACAGCTGCATCCTTCTGGACTTTGGAGGCTTCGTTATAATCCTCTGTGCCAAGATTGGTGTTTTCATTTACTTCCATTGTCATTGTATTGGAGATATCCATAATGCTGAAGCCGGAGTATGCGGATGCAAGACCATGTTCACAGGAATCCAGACCTACAATTTCCTCTTCCTCGGTAACTCTCAGGCCCACAACAGCTTTAATAATGAAAAAGGCAATGGTAATGGTAACCGCCGTCCACGCCGCTACGGCAGCAAAACCGATGAGCTGTTTCCCCAGAAGTGAAAATCCTCCTCCGTAGAAAAGACCTGTAAGGGTGTCATTTTCGGGTGCGGATGTTGTTGCAAAAAGTCCTACCGCAATAGTTCCCCAGATACCGTTTAAGCAGTGAACCGCTACGGCGCCTACCGGGTCGTCAATATGGAGCTTGTAATCTAACAGCCATACACCGAATACTACCAGAAATCCTGATACGGCACCGATAGCCAGCGCACCTGCCACATCTGTAACATCACAGGGAGCGGTAATGGCAACCAGACCTGCCAGAGAAGCATTTAAACACATGGAAACATCGGGCTTTCCATATTTAATCCATGTAAAAATCATACATACTACCGTAGCAATTGCCGGTGCAATGGTTGTAGTTACAAACACAGAGCCTAACTGCGCAACACTCGTACATGCCGCGCCGTTAAAGCCGTACCAGCCCAGCCACAGGATGAATACGCCAAGACATCCAATGGGAAGGTTATGTCCGGGAAAAGCGTTTACTTTTGTTATTTTACCGTTTTTATCCTTTGTGAACTTTCCGATACGGGGTCCTAAAATTTTTGCACCGATCAAAGCGGAAATACCGCCTACCATATGAATGGCACAGGAACCTGCAAAATCGTGGAAGCCCATCTGTGCAAGCCAGCCGCCGCCCCAGATCCAGTGCGCCTCAATGGGATAAATCAATGCGGAAATAATGCCGGAATAAATACAGTAGGACAAAAATTTGGTTCTTTCCGCCATGGCTCCCGATACGATGGTTGCCGTTGTGGCACAAAATACCAGGTTGAATACGAAATTCGACCAGTCAAATTCCGCATAATTGGTAAAGATGTCAAAGCCCGGTTTTCCAATCAGACCCATTAAATCTTCGCCAAGCAGCAGCCCGAAACCGATCAGAATAAAAACTACTGTTCCGATACAAAAATCCATCAGGTTTTTCATTAAAATGTTGCCTGCGTTCTTTGCCCTGGTAAAGCCGGTCTCCACCATGGCAAAGCCTGCCTGCATCCAGAACACCAGTGCCGCGCCGATTAAAAACCAGACGCCGAACACTTCGCCGTTTACAGCGCTCAAAATTTCTTCACTCATAATCATTCCTCCTCAATAAAAAATGTAAAGTCTATGTTTCCACCTTCCACTTCTTTGTGGTAACACAGCTTTACATTTAAATGGCTGGACATTTCCTTTGTCCAAAACAGAAAAGGCGCTGAGAAATATCTCAGCGCCTTTGCCTGTATTGAAGTATAGAACAAAGAAAGAATTTTGTCAATTATAAAATTTATTTTCTTTTATTATCAAATGATTTACCTTTCTTAAAATAAAAATCAGAAAAACAGTTCCGCACCATGCAATCCCATTGATTATATAAAACCGGAGACTGCGGGGATAAAAATCCGATACCAGTATCATGCCAAACCTTATGATAAACATTTCCAGAATGCAGCCTGCTGCCATCTGGATTATTTTCCATATAGCCGTTAGTTTTAATTTGTTTTCTGCTTTCTCTGCTCCGATTCTTGTTAAAATAAAGCATCCTGCAATGGCGACAATAACAGCTGATATCCCATAGGATATATATACGTTTGCAGTTCTCTCTACTCCAAACAGTATAAAGCTGGAAATAACAGGTCTGAATATATAAATCCAGAACAAGATTGCTGCTCCGTATAGCATATATTTCCATCGGGCTAATTTATTAATTGTATTTACAATAGCTTCTCCCAGATACTGCTCTGTGGGTTTATCTCCTTCTGAGGCCTTCGCCATTATGAATCTCCATTTATAAAGCATATAAATTCCAAGTAATATAAGTCCAAAATTTGCCAAATTTATTCGACGTTTTCTTACTTTTTTAATTTGATACTCGTGCATTTTCTGCAATTCAGATTCAAACGACTCACACATCTCCTCGGCATGATTTAAAATTTCATCAGTAGTAATACCCGAATATTGTTCCATTTCAAGGTTGGATACATATTGTCCGTTTTTATATAAAATCAGATATGAAGCATTGTCTTCTTTTTTCCAAAAGGTTACCATAATAGGCCTATCCTCGCCATATAGAATACTAATATAGTAATTAATGTCTTTAGTTCCTCTTGTGCTATCAAGACGATCCTGTAATACAATATCATACCCTCTCGATACTTCCCAAGTTATAACAGCAGATTTTGGTATTAGATAATATAAACCATCAGACCTAGAGACATATCCTAGTTTTTCCCAATCTAATCCATATTTCCATGTTATATAATGTTCTGCATAGTCAAGAGTGTTTTGCATATTAGGTATAAAGTTCTTTTCTTCAATGTTTTTTGCTTTATTTGATAGTTGAATGAGAAGATAACTAACCCCTATCAAGATGAGGATTTTTATTACGAATGCAAATGGTGTTTTATTTTTTATAAGTCTGCGAATTTGTTTTTTCAATAATATTCTCCCTTGACAAATCATTAGTTTCCTAATCTGCTTTCTCTTTACTAATACTAAATTCTTTCTTCTTTAATATCAAATATTTTATTTTACCAAAAATGAAAATTGAAAAAACAGTTCCGCACCATGCAATGCCATTGATTATATAAAATCGGAGACTGCGGGGATAAAAATCCGATACAAGAATCATGCCAAGTCTTATGATGAACATTTCCAAAATACAGCCTGCTGCCATTCGGATTGTTTTCCATATGGCCGCCAGTCCTGATTTATTTTCTGCTTTCTCTGCTCCGATTCTTGTTAAAATAAAGCATATTACAATAGCAACAATAATAGCTGACATTCCATAAGATATATATACATTTACAGTCCTTTCTACTCCAAACAGTATAAAGCTGGAAATAACAGGTCTTAGTATATAGATCCAGAACAAGATTGTTGCTCCTGATAACACATATTTCCATTTGGTTAATTTATTAATTGTATTTACAATAATCTCGCCCAGACATTGCTCTGTGGGCTTATCCTCTTTGTCTACTCTCTCTACTATGATTTTCCATTTTTCGCGCATGTAAAATAATAATACTATCAGTCCTAAATTAGCTAAAAGCCTACGTCTTTTTCTTGCTTTATCAATCTGATAAACATGCATTTTTTGAAGTTCTTCCTCAAAAGCATGCTGTGAACTTTTAGCCCATTCTACCACTTCATCCGTAGTAATTCCAAAATACTCTTCCATTTCTTGATTACGGACATATTCTCCGTTCTCATATAAGATATCATAAGAAACATATTCATCTTCTATCCTGCGTCCGATCTCAATTTGCGGTTTGGTTCCATATGAAATCTCAACAATATACCCTTTTCCACTTTTCCTGCAATGTTGGCTGATAAGAAAAGCGGTGGGAGAGAAAGAATAATCAACCTTGTATACATCTAATACTCCAATTACTACTGACATTTTAAGATTATCATAATCGGCAAACCTGTCAGCTTTATATAAAATATGTCCTAACTTTTTCCAATCAGATTTGTATTTTTTATTTACATATTTCAATGCATAACTATATGGATTTTGCAAATCGGGAATATACTTTCTTTCTTCCAAACTTTTTGTCTCATTTGATAATTGGATGAAAAAATAAGTAGCTCCTATTAAGATGAGGATTTTTATTACGAATACAAGTGGTGTTTTATTCTTTATAAGTCTGTTAATCTGCTTTTTCAATGATGTTCTCCCTTAACAAATCCATAGATTCTCGTACTATTTCTTCCGGCAACTTTTGGAATATTGGATAGTTCCCTGTTTCCGCCAAATCAAGACAAATCGGCTCAATTTCCATATATTCATTACTATTATTTATGAGGCTCTTATAAAAATTCCTTTGAACTTTTGCCCTCTCCGTATAAATATCCTTTAGCAAGGAACCTTTATCCCCATTTAAAGCACCCTTTACTACATTCTTCGTTGCTTCAATTCCCATGTCTGCCCATATTCCAGTCGGATTGCTCAATATATGGGTTCTGCCCTTTTCCATCTGCTTTTCCAAATATTCCACTCCCCTTTTATAATCCCCCTCTCCAAGATTTACAAGAAATTCACTTGCCCTGTTAATTTCTCCACTTGATATTCCAGAATAGTACTGCCCGATTACTCCAATGCAATTACCATTACAAGCCAATCTATTGCAAAGGTTAACTGCATCCAAATCCGCTTTATAATCATCCTGTGTTAATTTTGCTCCGTTACCTGCTGTGCCATATATATCTCCTATATATCCCGCATTTTCCTCCAGATTAAAGACACCACTGCAATACCACCCAGCGGCTCCACCTGCAAATTCCCATATTTTACTATTATTTTTTAGAATAGTTGCACAGATAACAGACATATGGCTTAAATCAGTTTTTAAATAATAGTTTTTTGCCTCTTTACTAGTTAAACAGGATAAATTGTAATTCGCTTTTACAGTACAATTCAAATATTCTATTTCTCCTTCCGTCAACCCATATCTCCCCAGCATCTCATTTAACATATCCTCATCATAAGTCCCTGCTATTTCATGCCATACCGTATTTTTTATATTCTTATTTGCAGAATTAGAATAAACAAAAGATGCCAAAATAGCAAAATATTTCTGATTAAGATCCTGTACGCCACTTTGCTGCATCCTATAATACAAGTCATACAAGATTCTGGATGTCTCATCATCAAACCCAAAGTGTTCCTTCATAGCTTCAATATAAAGCTCTTTTTCTTTTATTTCCCGCTCAACCCACTTCCTGTCCAACTCTGCGAGCCAGTTTAAATTTATATTATCAATCCGATAATTGATTCTCTTTCCATCAAAAACCGCTTCATGGAGGCACTCTATCCCCCTTTGAATACTTGATTTATCTGCTTCCAGTTCTCCATAACATCCGGCAGACGCTCCCAGAAAATCATTGATCTGCTCAAGCTTCTTTTCTATCAGCCGTTCCGTTTTCTCCATAACCTCCAAGAGGCTCCATGCATTGGAAGGCGGGTTTTCTCTGCCAAGAAGCCCTCTGATGCACTCTATCTGATTCCTCACATTTTCTAACTCTTCTTTTAAAGCATCCTCATCCACATAATCCAATCCCGAAAGATAATTTCCGATGCACAGCTTATATTGATAGCTTTCCTGTATGGTATCTTCTATCAGCATAAGAAACCCCCGAAGAACCGGTATGTGCATAGTCTGGTAATAATCCCTGATACTGTCATAGGATTCCCCCTTTAATATATCTCCTGTTTCTTCCAGTTCCGCTATACAACTCAGCAGTTTCCTTATCCTTTGTGCCGAAGAATTTAAACCGTTATTCATAATATTCAGCTGTCCCATAACCGGACCGGGACTCATAACCAAACCCATATTCTTCCTCCTACAAAATAATCAGCAATTTAAAAGTTCCTTCTTTTTCCTCAACTCTTCCCTTATGATTTCTTCCTATTCATATGTACTTTGCTGTTCTCTCTGCAAAGCATCCTCTTTTTCATCCAGTTCATTATCAATCTTGTTTCTCAAATCATGGAACTCGTCCGAGCATTCCTCAAGTTCCCGGATAAAATGTTCATCGTCACAGCAGCCTGCAATGCTATTAAAAATATCATGCATCTGCCTGTATACATCTTCAAAATTATAACGGTCTGCATCCAGTTCTCTTTTTCTTCGCTCAATGCTTTCCCTCTCATTTTCAATAGCCATCATCTTTTGATAGTAAGCATCATATAGCCTCTGTTCCTTTTCATACTTTTCATTCATTTTAAATATCCTCCATAACCTGAAAAGCCTGATGTCATGTCATTTTTCATGCCATTATCCAAATCATCCAGAGCATCAGCCACCGCTTTGATCCTGTCTGCATCCCTTTCTCCCGCATTGCAATAAGAATCCAACATGGAAGAAATCCCCTGATAAATGTCACATCCTTTATTATAAATCCCGTGATTTGTACCGCCTGCACTTATTGCCGGGATATCTCTCAAAAGTTCCGTACAGGCTTTCAACATGATGCTTTTACTTCCTGCCACATAAGTATCGCTTCCTAAAATAAAGCTCATTTTTTATCCTCCTAATTCATTTAACATCCATATTATATAAATAACTTTGTATAAAACTCCATTTTATTAATACATCATAAATGGACTAAAATGTTAAATGTGGCAAAAATTGTCATTTCTGAGGCAATTTTTGCATTCAAAAAACCCCTCGTTCAAAATTTGTTCATAATTCATTTATAGTTTTTTAATTAACATAACATCTTTTATCCATTTCTCCCTTATATACTATAAATATAAAAAAGAGTATTTTCGTTATAAAAACTTTTTCATAATAAATGCCGGGTAGTAATATCCGGCATCCTCCCTTTTGTGTATTGTGATTTTTTAAGAACAAGCCCGGCAGTTTCCCCCTGCCGGGTCTGTCCATTTTAAAAAAACTTGGAAAAAAAGCGATGCGTATTACGCGCATCGCTTTTGTGACTTTTTTGTTGTGGAATTAAGCCTGGCCAACAGAACCGAATAATTCCATTTTTTCTTTAACTTTAGCTTTGATTGCTTCAAAACCGGGAGCAAGTATTTTACGAGGGTCAAAGCCTTTGCCCTGCAGATCCTTGCCTTCTTCGATATATTTGCGAGTAGCTTCTGCAAATACTAACTGGCACTCTGTATTAACGTTAATCTTAGCAACGCCTAAGGAGATTGCTTTTTTGATCATATCATCCGGAATACCTGTACCACCGTGAAGTACTAAAGGCATATCGCCTGTTTTCTGCTGGATAGCATCCAATACGTCAAACTGTAAGCCTGCCCAGTTTTCGGGATATTTGCCATGGATATTGCCGATACCTGCTGCCAGGAAGTCAATTCCTAAATCAGCAATCATCTTGCACTCATCGGGATTTGCGCATTCGCCCATACCTACAACGCCATCTTCTTCTCCGCCGATGGAGCCAACCTCTGCTTCAACGGAAACACCTTTTGCATGAGCTGCTTCAACCAGTTCTTTTGTCTTTGCAATGTTCTCATCGATATCATAGTGGGAACCGTCAAACATAACTGAAGGGAAGCCTGCTTCGATACATTTATAGCAGTGGTCATAAGAACCATGGTCAAGATGTACTGCTACAGGTACTGTGATATTCTGGTCTTTGATTAAACCGTTAACCATTCCCATAATTACATCATAACCGCCCATGTACTTGCCTGCGCCTTCGGAAACACCAAGAATAACCGGAGAATTGCATTCCTGAGCTGTTAACAAGATTGCTTTTGTCCACTCCAGATTGTTGATGTTGAACTGGCCTACAGCGTAGTGGCCTGCTTTTGCTTTTTTGAGCATTTCTGTTGCTGATACTAACATTTCATTTACCTCCATATTGTAATTTTATTAAAAATATAAACATTTTTATCTTGTTCATTATACCTTATCTTGTTTTAAAATGGAATAAGAAGATGTAAATTTGTTCCAAAAATTATAATTTTGCAGGGGTGCCCTTATCCCTGTCAGGTATAATCAGA
Organism: uncultured Lachnospiraceae bacterium; assembly: GCA_964507745.1. Taxonomy (GTDB): domain Bacteria; phylum Bacillota; class Clostridia; order Lachnospirales; family Lachnospiraceae; genus UBA2882. Next base: position 10,467 of record CAZDRM010000011.1, on the reverse strand, counting down.
TGAAGGGCCTGAAAAGCATTCCGGATAGATACCGCTTTGTGCTTTCCTCCGAATTCCCCATCCAGCGTCCATGGAATTGCTTCAGTGCTTTCTATGGTAATTGCCGAAGCTTTAAAGGTCTGCATATAATCGCTGTGGATTTTATTTCCCAGAATGGAAGTGACGATCAGATTCAGCTCCACCATATTGTAGGGCGCTTTAATCAGAGTCACTTCAAAAAGGCCGTCATTTAAATCAACATTTTTCCCTGTAATTTTGGAAAAGCCGCCTACGGAACGGGAGTTGGTTATCATGCCGAACATGTAATCCCCTTCCAAAATATTTCCTTCATATTCCGCCTTAATGTGGTAAACCGGAACGGAGCTGATCCTCTTGGCTCCTTCTAATATATAGGCAAGATGTCCTAACACATTTTTTATCTGCTGGTTTGTTTCATAGGACACATCCGTAAAAAGGCCGAAGGCTGCTATATAGACAAAAATATCGTCATTAAATATGCCAACATCACAGGCATATTCCCTGCCGTTTACAATATCCGTCGCAGCTTTCTGCATATTTCCGGATATTTTCAGGCTTTTTGCAAAATCATTGGTGGTTCCGGCAGGAACGTAGCCTATGGGAATTCTGTTCTGGCATTTCATCATGCCGGTTACCACTTCATCCATGGTTCCGTCGCCGCCGCTGCATACCACCAGTTCATAATCCCCTGTCCGATTTATGACTGCTTCTATTGCATCTCCCTGTTTCTGGGTAGGCCTTGCCGTAACAGTGTAACCCGCTTTTGTAAAAATATCTATGATATCCAGAAGATTACTTCGAATCTGAGCCTTTCCCGCATGTGGATTATAAACAAAAAGCAATTTTCTTTCCATAAAAACCTCCGCTTTACAAGCAATGACTAATTTCCCAAACCGGGTAAGGAATATAGTTTCTAAAAAAGATTCACAAAAAGGGGACACATTCCGTGTGTCCCCTCATATACGTTTGTTGTGAGCAGCCTACTCCTTTTCAATTCCACTGATGTAGTTTTCAAGCTTTTCCACTGCAGCAGCTTCATCTTCTCCTTCGGCAATTACGGTAACCTGTTCCCCTGTATTAAGCCCCAGGCTCATCATTCCCATAATACTTTTTGCATTTACCTTTTTGCCTTCCGCTTCGATGTAGATTTTGCTGTCAAACATACTTGCTTTCTGAACAAGAACTGCGACCGGTCTTGCCTCAAGTCCGTTTGCCAACTGAATTTGCATAGATCTCTGAATCATCTTTATTCCTCCTAATTCACCTTTAATCTCTCTGCAAGCTCACTCAACTTACGTAATCTGTGATTAACACCTGATTTTCCCACAGGAGGATTGGACAGTTCAGATAATTCCTTTAAGGTAGCATCGGGATAATCCAGACGCAGCTGCGCCATTTGCTTCAGATTATCCGGGAGCTTTTCAAATCCCAAATGCTTTTGAATATATAAAATGTCTTCCACCTGTTTTGCGGCTGCATTTACTGTTTTGGTAATATTGGCAGCCTCGCAGTTTACTCTGCGGTTTATAGAATTACGCATCTCTTTCACAATGCGAGTATTCTCCAGTTCCATCAATGCCACATGGGCTCCCATAATATTCAGCAAATCTACAATAGCTTCCCCGTCCTTGAGATAAACAACGTAGTACTTTTTACGGAGTACTTCCTTCGCCTCTATGGAAAAATCCCTTAAAACCTCCAACAGCTTTTGGGCCTGTTCCTGTTTGTCGCAGACAAATTCAAAATGATATCCCTTTTCAGGATTGCTCATGGAACCTGCCGCCAGATAAACGCCCCGAAGATATGCTCTTTTACAGCAGGAGCTTTTCAGCAGAACAGAATCGGCAACGCTGTCGGCTCCGACGTAGCTTCCCTTGACATCATCAAAAAGCTTCAGCGCCATAAGCACCTCATTTGCCTTTCTATAATCTTCAATCTGCAGCACATAAATAAAGCTCTGGGATTTCAAACTATGCCTTCTGACAGAAACACTAGCATATATATTAAATGTTTTTTTCAGCAATGTAAAGCATTTTATTGAAATAGTTTTATTTTCCGTAGAAATTCCTATGACAGGGCGACAATCCTCCGCATCTGAAATAAAGCCGCAAAACTGAAAAATCGCAGCCAGCTCCGCCAGCTGGCAATGTCTTGCGCTTCCGGTTATGGAAAGCAGTTCTTTTTTTACCTGTTTTGAAAAGGACATAACTCCACCTTCTGTCAGTTGCTCCTGCCCGCATCGCGGTGCATCAGGGTAATCCCGTAATCTCCCCTGTCCTTCATTCTTTCATAAAGGGCATTGGCAAGGGTCACGCTCCGGTGCTTTCCTCCCGTACAGCCGATACAGACAACCAGCCGGTACTTTCCCTCTTTTGTATAGTTCGGAATCAGGAATTCCAGCATATCGGTTAATCTGGAAAGAAACTCTTCCGCCTCGGAAAAGCCCATAACATATTCCCTGACTTCTTTATCATTACCCGTTTTGGATTTTAATTCATCTATATAAAAGGGATTGGGAAGAAATCTCACATCGAATACCAGATCCGCCTCTAAAGGTATACCGTTTTTGAAACCAAAGGACATAATCTGTATCATCAGGGAATTATATGCCTCATTTTTAATAAATATCCTGTCTAATTCTTCCTTTAATTCTCTTGTAAGAAGGCTGGAGGTATCAATGACATAATCCGACTGTCTGCGGATCTCTTTTAATATCTCCCGCTCAAAGCGTATGCTCTCTTCTATGCTCCTGCCTTCTATGGGATGGATTCTCCTGCTTTCCTTATATCTTTTAATAAGAATTTCGTCTGAGGCATCCATGAACAGGACTTCATATGCCAGTCCGCTTTCCTTCATAGATACCAGAGTCTTGTTTATTTCCTGAAAAGATTTATCGGAACGCACATCAAGTCCCAGCGCCACCTTGGTAATTTCGCTGTTGGGAAGGGTAATCAGTTCCACAAATGTGCCAATCAGCGCCGCCGGCAGATTATCCACACAGTAGAATCCCACATCCTCTAACATCTTCATGGCAGTTCGTTTGCCGGCACCGCTCATTCCCGTTACCACTACAAACTTCATCTTTTTTTCCTTTCACAGCACAAAACCGGAATATTAAAAATTCCCGATTCTGATTATCTCAGGTTCCAATGTAACCGAAAATTGCTCTTCTACTTTTTCCACTACTTCATCCATCAGCTCCGAAATATCCGCAGCTGTTGCATTTCCCATATTAATAATGAATCCGCAATGCTTTTCAGAAACCTGTGCGCCTCCGATGCGGTATCCTCTAAGCCCCGCATCCATAATCAGTTTGCCTGCAAAATACCCTTCGGGACGTTTAAAGGTGCTGCCCGCACTGGGATATTCCAGAGGCTGCTTACTTCTGCGCCTTTTATTAAAATCATCCATTTTGGCCTGAATAGAGGCCATATCCCCTTTTTCCAGTGAAATTACGGCAGACAGTACTACAAAGGGTCTGTTTTTAATAATGCTGGTGCGATATCCGAATTCCATTGTCTCATTATTCAGCTCCAGAATTTCGCCGTCTCTGGTCATAACCGTTACTTTTGTAATAATCTGCTTCATTTCACCTTCATAGGCCCCGGCATTCATCACAACTGCGCCGCCTATGGTGCCGGGTATCCCCGCCGCAAACTCCATGCCCGAAAGCCCGTTTTTTGCCGCTGTTTTGGCAACAGTGGAAAGCAGCGCCCCCGCTTGTGCCGTAATTGTATTCCCCTCAACCGTAATCCCGTTAAAGCGCTCTCCCAAATGCAGGATAACGCCTTCATAGCCTTTATCCCCTACTAAAAGATTGCTGCCGTTTCCAAGTATAAAATAAGAACGGTCCGTTTCAGTTAAATATTTTATAATATCTAAAAGTTCTTCCGGGGAACCGATCTCCACGAAGAAATCAGCTGTACCACCCACCCGAAAGGTAGTATGCCTGCTCATGGGCTCATCTCTCATGACGTATTCCTGTAAGCCCCGGGTTTTCAAAAATTCATATAATGCTGTACTCAAGCCCCCACCTGCTATTCTTTTTATATATGGTATGTCACTTTCAGTCAATTATACCGGAAAGCTAGTCCAATACCAGCTTTGCCGCTCCGTAAATTCCTGCGTCATTTCCCAGAGTAGCCAGAGTAAACTCAACTTCACGGCTTGCGTGGAATACATTGGGCGTATAATTTTTGCGAATGTAATCAAGAAGCACTTCTCCCGCTTTGGATACGCCTCCGCCGATAACAAACGCCTCCGGATTCACTACTCCGGCTACAGCTGCCAGGCCTTTGCCCAGGTATTCGCCAAATTGCTCCGCAATTTCTTTTGCAACTTCATCACCGGCTTTTACCGCATCCCAGACTGTTTTGGCGCTTACCTCCCCTTCCTTTAAACAGGTAGGCTTTGTGTTTTTGGCCAATATGCGGTTTGCCAGTCTCACAACTCCCGTAGCAGATGCATACTGCTCAAGGCAGCCGGTATTGCCACAGCCGCACACTTCTGTTTCTTCATCATCCACATGGATATGTCCGATTTCTCCCGCAGCGCCCTTTGCCCCGGTCAGCATCTTGCCGTCCATAATGATTCCGCCGCCTACGCCTGTACCCAGGGTAACTACCACAATGCTTTCAAAGCCTTGTCCGCCACCCTTCCACATTTCTCCGAGAGCCGCTACATTGGCGTCGTTTCCGCCCTTTACGGGAAGATTTAAAAGTTTTCCTAATTCTTCATTAATATTTAATACGCCCCAGCCTAAATTTACGCATTTATGCACGATACCCTTTGCGTCCACAGGTCCGGGAACACCGATACCCACTCCTACAACGTCGGTCTTGTCAATGGATTTTTGGGAAAGCTTGTCTTCCACTGCCGCGGCAATATCCGGCAGAACATTTACGCCGTTATTTTCAGTGCGGGTCTTAATCTCCCATTTGTCGAGAACATTTCCTTCTGTATCAAACAGTCCCATCTTTATGGTGGTTCCGCCTACATCTACTCCAAAGCTGTATTTTGCCATTTTTATGATCCCCCTTTAATCTTCCCTCTTTTTGGCAAGATTATTTTGTACTCTTGCATATAATTCCTGTGCTGCATTATATCCCATCTTCTTCTGACGGTGATTAACCGCCGCCGATTCACAGATAATGGCCAGATTACGTCCCGGTCTGATGGGAATGTTGTGACACACCAGCTTATTGCCCAGATATTCCGTATATTCCTCTTCCAGTCCCAGTCTGTCATATTCTTTATCCTTATTCCAGTCCTCCAGCTTGATGACCAGATCGATCTGGCTTGTTTCCTTTACGCTGGATACACCGAACAAGGTCTTTACGTCTACAATACCGATACCGCGAAGCTCAATGAAATGCTTGGTAATCTCCGGCGCGGAACCCACCAGAGTATCGTCGCTTACCTTGCGGATTTCCACAACGTCGTCCGTTACCAGACGGTGTCCTCTCTTAATCAGCTCTAAAGCCGCCTCGGACTTACCGATTCCGCTTTCGCCTGTAATCAGAACGCCCTCGCCATAAACATCCACCAGAACGCCATGAACGGAAATACAGGGGGCAAGCTGTACATTTAACCATCTGATGATTTCCGCCGTAAATGCGGAGGTCGCTTTTTTGGTCATCAGAAGGGGAATTTTCTTTTCCAGCGCGATTTTTAAAAACAGCGGGTCCGGCTGCAATTCACGACAGAATACAATAACCGGAATGGGACAGGAAAGCAGCTTATTATAAATTTCCAGCTTTCTCTCTTCTTTCATGCTGTCCATGTAAGTATATTCCACATAGCCGACAATCTGAAGGCGGGTAGCCTCATAATGCTCAAAATATCCTGCCAGCTGCAGCGCAGGTCTGTTTATATCAGGCTGTACAATGTGTACATCCTCAATATCCAATTCCGGTGTAAGATTTTCCAATTTGAATCTTTCAATAACCTTTTTCAGGCTTACACTTGCCATATATTTCCCTCTCTTTACTTAAATTTTTGCTGTATGCCAGATTCTGGCTCTACCCTGTTTGTTTCATCATAGCATAGTTTTTTTAGTCCCGCAACGGAGTATCGGAATGAAAAAAGGAGTATATTTCCTCCGCCAGCTTACGGGGAATTTCAGGTACCTCCATAAGCTCCTCCACCTGTGCTTTTTTTATATCTTCTATGGATTTAAAGTGCCGCATAAGGGCTTTTCTCTTGGCAGGCCCTACCCCTTTAATGTCATCCAGAACCGAATGAACGCTTTCATTTCTCCTTAAAGACCTGTGATACTCAATAGCAAACCGATGAGCCTCATCTTGTATGCGGGTAATCAGTTTAAATCCTTCCGAATCTTTATCTATGGGGATCTCCCTGTTTTCAAAATAAAGTCCCCTTGTTCTGTGGTGGTCATCCTTGACCATACCGCAGACGGGAATATCCATATGCAGGCTGTCCAGCACTTCCTTGGCAATGTTGACCTGCCCCTTTCCTCCATCCATCAGCAAAAGGTCCGGAAATTTGGTAAAGCTGCCAAAGGCTTCATCCATCTGCTTTTCTTTATATTGTTTTTTTTCTTCCAAACCATGGAGAAATCTCCTGGTCAGCACCTCTCTCATACAGCCGTAATCATCAGGGCCGTCAATGGATTTGATGCGGAATTTCCGGTAATCGCTTCTGTGGGGCTTCCCTTTTTCATAGACCACCATAGAGCCTACGTTTTGGAAGCCGCTGATATTGCTGATATCAAAGGCTTCTATGCGGTCCGCCTTTTCAAGTCCGATGGCAGATGCGATTTCCTTTACGGCTCCGATTGTCCTGCCCTCTTCCCTCTTTATCCGTTCCTTATCCTTGCTTAAAACCATTTCCGCATTTTTTGCCGCCAGCAGCACCAGTTTTTCCTTGCTTCCTATTTTGGGCACTACAATGTACACCCGCATGCCTTTCCGCTCCGAAAGCCACTGCTCGATCAATTCCTTATCCCCGATTTCCTCCTGCAGCATAATGGTACGGGGCAGATAGGGCGTTCCCGCATAAAACTGCTTGATAAAATTCTCAAATATTTCTCCTCTGGATATTTCCGACACATTTGTCATATAGAAATGTTCCCTGCCGATCAGCTTGCCGCCCCTGACAAAAAACACCTGCATTACCGCATCCTTATCATCGGACGCCATAGCGATAATATCCTTGTCCTCCTGGTCGCTTTCTGTAATCTTCTGCTTCTGGGCAACGGCCTTCACGCTGTTAATTAATTCTCTGTAGCGGATTGCTTCCTCAAAGTCCATAGCCTCCGCCGCACGGGACATATTTTCTTCCAGGCTCTTCAAAATCGTGGAATAACTGCCGTTTAAAAATTCCAGAGCGCTTTCCACCCGTTCCCTGTATTCCTCCCGGCTGATTTTTCCTGCACAGGGAGCGCTGCACTGTTTCATATGATAATTTAAACAGGGTCTGTCCTTTCCGATATCCTTGGGCAGGGATTTCCGACAGGTCCTGAGACAGAACAGCTTGTTTAAAAGCTCCATGGTATCCTTGACCTTTCCCGCGCTTGTATAGGGCCCGAAATATTTGGAGCGGTCCTTTTTCATGGTTCTGGAAAAAACCAGCCTGGGAAAATCCTCTCCCATGGTTACTTTAATATAAGGATAGGTCTTATCATCCTTTAACATGGTGTTGTACTTGGGCCTGTGCTCTTTAATAAGATTATTTTCCAGCACCAGGGCTTCCAGCTCCGAATCCGTCACAATATATTCAAAACGCTCTATCTGGGAAACCATTTTCTGGATTTTCGCCGTTTTTTTGGTACTGGTACGAAAATAAGAGTGCACACGCCGGTTGAGATTTATGGCCTTGCCCACATAAATAATGGTGTCACGCTTATCGTGCATAATATAAACTCCCGGATTGGGCGGGAGTTTTTTCAATTCTTCTTCAATATCAAACATCGATTCCCTCATAAACAGAACTTTTGAATAAAAATCCTGATAACAGAATGGCACGTAAGACTGCTCAAAAAAGCAGTCTCAGTGCCGTTATTTTATGATTTATGATAGATTGCCGGTCCTTGGGATATTATTCTTCCCCGGACTGTTGCTCTTCTCCGGATTGTTGTTCTTCCCAGGATTGCTTTTTATCCTCTGAAACAGCTTCTCCGGATACAGAGTTTTCTTCCTCATCCGAATCGCTGTTTTCCGAAACATCTTCCGTCTGTATCAGCTCCCTGTTGGGGATCATAGGCTGATTAGGAATAACTGCGCTCTCTTTAACCGATTCATTTTCGGACTCTTTATCCGATACCTTTTCTGACTCCTTTTCGGAGTCTTTTCCGGAAGCGTCGTTCTTATTTTCGCCTTCTTCCTTTTCCGGCTCCTCGGGAAGTCCCTTTGCCTTACGGTAGATTTTCATAAACTCTTTGCCCGTGATGGTTTCCTTCTCAATCAGATGAGCGGCGATTTGGTCCATGATCTCACGGTTTTCCTTCAGCAGGTTCACTGCTTCTTCGTAGCAGTCCTTCAGAATCTTCATAACCTCTTCGTCTACCGCTGCAGCAGTCACATCGGAGCAGTTCATGACTGTCCGTCCGTCCAGATAACGGCTTTCCACTGTCTCAAGTCCCATCAGTCCGAAACGTTTGCTCATACCGTACTGGGTAACCATGCTTCTGGCCATATTCGTGGCCTTCTCAATATCGTTGGAAGCGCCTGTGGTTACCGTATCAAAAACCAGTTCCTCAGCTGCCCTTCCGCCCAGGAGACCTACCAGCATATCGTGAAGTTCCGCCTGAGTATTGAGATATTTCTCCTCCTCCGGCACATGCATAACATATCCAAGAGCTCCCATGGTACGGGGCACAATGGTAATCTTCTGCACCGGCTCGGAATTTTTCTGCAATGCGGAAATCAACGCATGGCCCACCTCATGATAGGAAACAATCTTTCTTTCTTCTTTGCTCATGATGCGGTCTTTCTTTTCCTTACCCACTAAGACAACCTCTACCGCATCAAACAGATCCTTCTGGCAGACGGCTTTCCTTCCTTCTTTTACAGCATTAATAGCCGCCTCATTGATCATATTGGCAAGGTCTGAACCTACCGCGCCGCTTGTAGCAAGGGCAATGGCATCCAGATCCACACTGTCATCCAAAAGCACATCCTTAGAATGTACCTTCAAAATATCAACACGTCCCTTCAAATCCGGCTTATCTACAATAATGCGCCTGTCAAAACGTCCGGGACGAAGCAGCGCTTTATCCAGAATCTCCGGCCTGTTGGTAGCCGCTAAAATCAGAATACCCTTGGATGAATCAAAACCATCCATTTCGGAAAGCAGCTGATTTAAGGTCTGCTCCCGTTCTTCATTTCCTCCGCCGTATTTGGAATCACGGCTTCTTCCGATGGCGTCAATTTCATCAATAAAGATAATACACGGAGCGTTTTTCTGGGCTTCCTTAAACAGATCCCTGACACGGGAAGCGCCCACGCCCACATACAGCTCTACAAAGTCGGAGCCCGCCAGAGAGAAGAAGGGCACATGTGCCTCTCCTGCAACGGCTTTGGCAAGCAGGGTTTTACCGGTTCCGGGAGGTCCCACCAAAAGGGCACCCTTCGGCAGCTTGGCGCCTATCTGGGTATATTTGCCGGGATTGTGCAAAAAGTCCACAACCTCCTGTAAGGATTCCTTTGCTTCCTCCTGTCCCGCCACATCTTTAAAGGTAACTCCTGTTTCTTTTTGTACATATACCTTAGCATTGCTCCTGCCCACACTCATGGGACCGCCGCTTCCGCTCATCTTGCGGAATACGAACATCAATACCACATAAAGCAGCACAACCGGCAGAATCCATGTTAAAATGAAGCTTAAGATCATACCCGAGCTGTCGGGGATTTCCTTACTGTATTCCACGCCGTATTCATCTAAAAGCGCATACAGGTTATCATCCTCTAAATTACCTGTATAATAGGTTTCCGTCTGTCCGGAATTCTGATTGTAATCCCCAAACAGAGCATTCCCGCTGACTTCTTTCTTGACCTTTTTGGGTGTAATCTTAATCTGGTCATCCGTTATCAGCACGCTTTCCACCTGATTGCACCTTACCATATTCAAAAAGGCGCTGTAGGAAATCTCATTGCTGCCCCCGGACAGAAAGCGCATGACAAAGCTCATGAACATCAGGGTACATAACACTGCAATCATGAGCATAAACAGGCTCTGACGCTTCTGAGGTCCGTTTCCTCCGCCCTGGTTCTGGTTGTTCTGATTATTATTCTGATTATTATTAGGTTGGTTATTATTATCCATAATTGTATATAGTTCCTCCAAACAGTCTGTTACTATTATAAATTTAGGTTTTCTATAAATCAATACAAACATTGTGAAATTTTATAAGCGCTTCTAAAACTTTTATAAACTTTTTTAACTTTTTTGATACAAATCCTAGATTTTAGACAATCTTCATTGTATAAT
>CAZDRM010000010.1:0-26383 GCA_964507745.1 uncultured Lachnospiraceae bacterium | reverse complement strand
TTTATTTTGGAATCGGCGGCGTGGTTACCTTTAAAAACGGCAGGAAATGCAAGGAAGTTGTGGAAATGCTGCCAATGGATAAAATCATTCTGGAAACGGACGCGCCTTATCTTGCCCCGGAGCCTTTCAGGGGTAAGCGGAATGAATCCTCCTATTTAAGTTATGTGGCAGAAACGATTGCCGGAATAAAAGGCATAACGCCGGAAGAGGTTATTTTAAAAACAAGGGAAAATGCATACAGCTTATATAAAAAGCTGCAAAACCTTGTATAAATAATAAAAGTTCCTTGTTTTTTTGACAAAGGAAGAATGAAAAGGAGCAGAATGGCTACATTAGGAATACCTTCAAATACAATTGCCGTATTGGAAAAATACGGCTTTCGTTTTCAAAAAAAGTACGGGCAGAATTTTCTCATTGATTCCAATATACTGGAAAATATCATCAGTGCGGCGGAAATAGGAAAGGATGACTGCGTACTGGAAATCGGACCGGGAATCGGCACCATGACACAATATCTGGCAGAACATGCCGGGCAGGTCATTGCGGTGGAAATTGATGATTACCTGATTCCGATTCTAAAGGACACCTTGTCCGCATATGATAATATAATGGTAATTCATAATGATATTTTAAAGGTTGATGTGCAGAAGCTTTGCGACACTTATAATGAAGGAAAACCCATTAAGGTAGTGGCGAATCTCCCTTATTATATTACGACACCGATTATCATGGGGCTTTTTGAAAGTCATGTTCCCCTTTCTTCTATTACGATTATGGTGCAAAAGGAAGTGGCGGACAGGATGCAGGTGGGACCGGGAACCAAAGACTACGGGGCGCTGTCTCTGGCAGTCCAGTATTATGCCAGACCGGAAATCGTTGCCCAGGTACCGCCAAGCTGTTTTATTCCAAGGCCCAATGTGGGAAGCGCGGTAATACGTCTGACCCGTTATGAAGAGCCGCCGGTTAAGACTGAGGATGAGAAAAAAATGTTTGCCATAATCAGGGCGGCATTTAACCAGCGAAGGAAAACATTGGTAAACGCTTTATCCAATGCAGGAATTTACGGGATTACAAAAGAAAAAGCGGGACAGGCTTTGGAGAAAATGGGATTATCTGCCACCATTCGGGGAGAGGCCCTGACTCTGGAGCAGTTCGCAGCCCTTTCCGATTTTTTGGATTAAGAGAATATTTAGCACAAATTAATATATTTATGCGTATTTCTTTGACATCAAAATATACCTATGATACACTGATATTTAGTAAGAAAATAGGGGTATTGTGTAAAAAAATACCACATCATGTATGTGAGCAGTTTGAGGTGATCACTTTGGATAAATATGAATACCGGGTCCGCGCTGAGGAAATCAATGCGCTGATTGAAAAGAGAGAATATGGGGAAGCAGTAAAAATAGCAGATACTATTGACTGGCGCAGAGTTAAAAGCGTTACCATGCTTTGTAAAGTCAGTGAATTATACAAGATGAACCGTCGTTATGAGGACAGCAAGGAGATTTTGTTACTTGCCTATGACCGTCAGCCCGGTTCCAGAAAGATTGTATATTCATTATGTGAATTATGTATCAAGCTGGAAGAGTTGGTTCTGGCAATTGAATATTATAAGGAATTTGTACAGATTGCACCCAAGGATACAGGGCGTTTTATTCTGCAATACAGATTATATGAAGCTCAGGATGTAAGCTTAGAGGAGCGGATTGCCGTTCTTGAAGAATACAAAAAGCGTGATTACAGGGAGAAATGGGCTTATGAGCTGGCTTACCTTTATCATAGAATCGGACTTGCCACACGCTGTGTGGAAGAGTGTGATGAGCTGATTCTCTGGTTTGGGGAAGGAAAGTATGTGATCAAAGCCATGGAGTTAAAAATGCTTCATGTGCCCCTGACTCCTACACAGCGGGAGAAATACGATAAGAGATTTCAGTCCAGCGCCAATGCCTATGTGGTTAAGAATAATGAGGAGGAGCAGGCTTCTCCTGTAGAAGAAGAGAAAGAGCCTGAACAGGAGGAAGTTAAAGAACCGGTAACCACGGATACCATTCCTTCCATGCCCATTCAGATAAAATCCGTAGATCCTTCTAATTTGCCGACTATGAGAATCCCTTCCAAAAATGTAAACGAAGAGATAGAGTCGGAAGAGCAGGAGGAAGAGGAAACAGAAGAGCAGGATTTTAATCCCGAAAACATAAGCATTGATATGCCGGTTATTCCTCTGGCCCAGACGCCGGATGATTTGGATATTCATGTTAAAACCATGGATATGGGAGAATACAATACCATCAATCTGCAAAAGGAGCTGGCAAAGAATCTGGCGAAGGTTATGGAACAGGAGGACATGGAGGCAAGCGATGCCACAAAAGCCCTTCCCGTTGATTCCATTAACGATTACACAAATGCAGGCTTGAGCAGAGAATATGGCGAGGATGAGGCAGAGGAGTATGTTGCTCCTGCTCCCGTTGATACTGCCGTAACCAAAGAGGTTGTAAGAGAAGTAGTAAAGGCTTTAGGACCGGCAGAGCATTCGGAGCCTATTACGGAAGAGGATTTGTTAAATTCCTTAAGAGAGCAGGAAGCTGCGGAAGCCTTGTCTGAAGGAGCGACACCTGAAGAAGTATTGCCTGAAGAAGAGATTGCACAACCGGCTTATGAGGAGCAGATGCAGGTACAGGAAACACCTGTATATGAAACGCCGGTATATGAAGAACCCGCATATGAAACACCTGCATACGAAACACCTGCGTATGAAACACCTGCATACGAAACAGCAGTCTATGAAGAACCCGAAGCTGTGGAAGAGCCTGTGGATGCTGTAGATTCCGAAGAGGAAATGGTGGACGAGCAGATTACAGGTCAGCTCAGTTTTGATGATATTATGGCTGAATGGGAGGAAACCCGGAAGGCAAATGAAGCAAAGCATTTAGAGGAAATGCGGCAAAGGGTATTAAGGCAGACAGGTCCCATGTTTAAGGATTTTGATGCGGCGGCGAAGGCCAGCGTACAGGCAGATTTGGATTTGATTGCCCCTTCTTTAAATGTATTTGACAAACAGGAGCCGGATGAAAAGCCGATTATCAATAATTCCGGTTATCTGATGGATGATGAGGAAGAAGAAACATCTGAATACGAAAATCATGAGACGGTAGAAGAACCTCAAACATTCTCAACAAGTTATGAAGAACCTATAAGAGAACCGGAAGCATACTCAACAGGATATGAAGAAACTGTAAGGGAGCCGGAAGCATACTCAACAAGCTATGAAGAGCCTGTAAGAGAACCGGAAGCATATTCAACAGGATACGAAGAACCTGCAAAAGAACAGGAAGCATACACAACAGGATACGAAGAACCTGCAAGAGAACCGAAAGCATACTCAACAGGATACGAAGAACCTGCAAAAGAACAGGAAACATACTCAACAGGATATGAAGAACCCGCAAAAGAACCGAAAGCATACTCGACAAGCTATGAAGAGCCTGTAAGAGAATCGGAAGCATACACAACAGGATACGAAGAACCTGCAAGAGAATCGGAAGCATACCCAACAAGCTATGAAGAGCCTGTAAGAGAACCGGAAGCATATTCCGCAGGATACGAAGAATCTGCAAGAGAACAGGAAGCATACTCAACAAACTATGAAGAGCCTGCAAGAGAACCGGAAGCATATTCCGCAGGATACGAAGAATCTGCAAGAGAACAGGAAGCATACTCAACAGGATACGAAGAGCCTGCAAGAGAACCGGAAACATACTCAACAGGATATGAAGAACCCATAAAAGAACTTGAAGTATCAACAGCGGACTATGGACAAACCATAGAAAATCCGGAAGCTTCCCAGGCAGGTTATGAGGAGCAGCCGGTACAGGAAACGGAACCTGCAGCAGAGTCTGAGAAGCCTGTAGTTGAACCGGTTACTAATCCGACTTTATTTAATACGGCAGAGATTTACGGTTTGGAAGAAAAACTCTTATCATCCCTGGGAGAACAGGAAGAGACTGCCGATGACGGTGTAGAGGAATTAGAAGAAATACAGGAAAGTCCTTTCGTCAGTGAAGAAAAATCCGAAGAGGAAAGCCCCATGAGAGCTGACACTCCGGTTATGGAAGAGGTAAAAGAAGAGCCTCCCAAGCCGGGAACCCACACTGAAGAATTTGATAAATCTCTGGAAAAGATGGTAATGGATGCCCTGGCGGAAACCGAGAAAAAAGAGGTAAGTCCTCTGAAAGCGGATACAGGATTTATCATTACGGACTTATCGGATGAGCCTGAACCTCAAAAGTTAGAAGCGCCGAAGATACCGTCCGTTGCAAAGGAAAAGGAAAGAACCCTTCCCGTAAGAAGGTCCCTTACAAGGGATGAAAAGGAAATGTTCGGTTCCATTGCACAGACCAAGCAGGTTCAGGAGGAAGTGGCAAATGCCATCGACAATATCAGCTTAAGCCCGTGCATCGGAAATGTTTTAGTTACCGGAGAAAAGGGAACGGGAACTCTGACTGTGGCAAAAAATCTGGTTAAGGTGCTTTCCGTTCACTATGACAGCTTTTCCGGCAAGGTGGCAAAAATTTCCGGCGAAATATTAAACAATAAGAGCATAGAATCAACCTTAAATAATCTTTCCAATGGCGCCTTAATCGTGGAACAGGCAGGAAAACTGGACGATATGACGCTGCTTTCCTTAGGCGAATATCTCAAGAAAAAGAGGGATGGCGGTATTCTGGTTATTTTGGAGGATACCAAGAAAGAGCTGGATAATCTGTTGCTTAAGGCGAATATGCCGAGACAGTTTTTTGACCTTCGCATTGACATTGCGGCTCTGGATAATAACGGGCTGGTAAATTACGGAAAAGAGTATGCTAATCAGAAGGAATACTCCATTGACGATATGGGTATTCTGGCACTGTATACAAGGATTTCCGAGATGCAGACCAATGACCATGCAGTTACGGTAGACGAGGTTAGGGCAATCGTAGACGAAGCCATCAGAAATGCCGAGAGAAAGAATATTTCTCACTTTATGGATGTTTTACTGGCAAAACGGTATGATGATGAAGATATGATCGTATTAAGGGAAAAAGATTTTCTAAAGTAAATGAGGGAAGGGATAAAGAGTTATGGCAAAAAACAATGAAGTGAACCCGCTTTTTATTACAGAAGCGGATCAGTATGTGTTTGCGCAGGGTTGTCATTATGAGATTTTTGACAAGATGGGGGCGCATAAAACAGTTGTAGACGGTGTGGAGGGCGTATATTTTGCAGTATGGGCGCCCAATGCCCAGTATGTGAATGTTGCAGGCTCCTTTAATGACTGGGACATTTACGAGTATAATATGGGACGTCTGGGAGAAGGCGGAATTTTTGCCCTGTTTATACCGGGGGTAAAGGAAGGCGACATGTATAAATATGTTATTACAACGCCTTCTGGAGAAAAGATTTATAAAGCGGACCCTTACGGCAATCATATGGAGCTTCGTCCCGGAAACGCATCGAAGGTTGCGGATTTAACCGGATTTGAATGGGCGGATAAGGCATGGATGGACGCAAAGGCCAGCAAAGACTGGCAGAAAGAGCCCATTGCTATTTATGAATGTCATATCGGTTCATGGATGCGGCATCCTGAAGAAGGTGCCAAGGGCTTCTACAATTACAGGGAATTTGCCGACAGAATTGTAGATTATTTAAAAGAAATGAAATACACCCACGTTGAGCTCATGGGAATTGCGGAGCATCCCTTTGACGGCTCCTGGGGATATCAGGTTACAGGCTATTATTCGCCAACTTCCCGTTACGGAACCCCCAAGGACTTTATGTATCTGGTTAATACCCTTCACAAAAATAAAATCGGCGTGATTCTGGACTGGGTGCCGGCTCATTTCCCCAGAGATGCATTCGGTCTTGCGGAATTTGACGGAACATGTCTTTATGAGCATCCGGATCCCAGAAGAGGAGAGCATCCCGATTGGGGAACCAAGATTTTTAATTATGCAAAGAATGAGGTGCGTAATTTCCTCATTGCCAATGCCATGTTCTGGGTGGACAAGTTCCACGTAGACGGCCTAAGGGTGGATGCGGTTGCTTCCATGCTTTATCTGGATTACGGAAAGAGGGATGGACAGTGGCTTCCCAACGAATACGGCAACAACAAAAATCTGGATGCTATTGAGTTTTTCCGTCATTTGAACAGCTCCATGGAAAGACGTTTCCCGGGGACTTTGATGATTGCGGAAGAGTCTACGGCATGGCCTATGGTTACCGGCGATGTAAAAGAGGGAGGCCTGGGCTTTACCTTTAAATGGAATATGGGATGGATGCATGATTTCTGCGAATACATGAAATTGGATCCTTTATTCAGGAAAGACAACCACTATAAAATGACTTTTGCCATGAGCTATAACAACAGCGAAAATTATATCCTTCCTTTGTCCCATGACGAAGTGGTGCATTTAAAATGTTCAATGTTAAATAAAATGCCGGGCTTCTATGTAGATAAGTTTGCTAATCTGCGTGTGGGATATACCTATATGTTTACCCATTCCGGCAAGAAGCTGTTGTTTATGGGTCAGGAATTTGGTCAGGACCATGAATGGAATGAAGAAAAGGAACTGGATTGGAAGCTGTTAACGGATGATCTTCATAGTTCCATGAAATATTATGTTTCCCAGCTGCTGGAGCTTTATCGCAAATATCCCTGTCTGTACGAAATCGATAATGACTGGGACGGTTTTGAATGGATGAATGCGGATGACATGGACAACAGCACTTACAGCTATGTAAGAAAGTCATCAAGCGGCAGAAATAGTCTGTTGGTAGTTTTGAATATGACGCCTATGGAAAGAAAGGATTTTTCCGTAGGAGTTCCCAAAAAGAAAAAATATAAACTGATTTTAAATTCCGACGATACCTGTTTTGGAGGAAACGGCGGCGAAATCCCCAAAGAGATAACCGCAAAGGCAAAAGAAACGGACGGAAAGCCGTATTCTATTACCTTTGACCTGCCACCATACGGGGCGGCAGTATTCCAGTTCTGACAACAAGGGTTAACGGAATCCTTTAAAATGCCGAAATATAGGGTGAATGCTTTTTGCATTCGCCCTTTTTTGGACGGAGGAACGCAACATGAATATAGCAATAAATCAAACTGAGCAGTATAAAGAAAATACACAGGTTAAAGGAAATTACGGAAGCTATGGCGGAAATGACAAAAGCGTAAAGAATACTTCCTCTGTTTCCGGCAGTTTCCACTGGGATGGTTCATCTTCTGTAGTAGGGAATCAGGCGTATAGGGAAAATAAAGATAAAGAAAGCGCCCTGTTAGATGAAGCATCCTTTTATGATGCCAAAAACAGCAAAGATTTTATGGTTGTTATGTCCAATACCCTTTCCGATGAAGATTACAAAAAGCTTCAGGAAAACGGAGGGAATCCCGGGGATTATGAGCCGGGAGAAATGGTAACGGTTCTGGATGAGATCAAAGTGACTCTGGCTCGTGCGGGAGTACATATTGTGGGATATACTGACAATCTGGATGCCGATGCCTTAAAGGAAGCGGCGGGAAACGAGGCATATGCCGCTGCCATTGCCCGTGCTCTGGAGGCAAAAAATCTGCCTGTGACGGAAAAAAATGTAAAAGATTGTTATAATGAAATAGAAAAGGCTTCCCATATTACGGAGCTTTCCGACGGGGCTAAAAAGTATCTGTTGGAAAACGATTTGGAGCCTACCATTGACGCTTTATATAGGGCTTCCTATGCCGGAGCAAAGAATGCATCAGCCCAGTCATCCGGTTATTTCGGGGCGGGAGCGGAAGGCTATCTGGCAAAGAAGGGAACGGTGGAAGACCTTTCCGCTATGGATGAACAAATCAAAAAGGTCATTGCAAATGCAGGCCTTGAAGTGAATGAAGAGACCATGGGCAATGCCCGCTGGCTTTTGGAAAAGGGACTTCCCCTTACGGAAGAGAACCTGTTCCGTTTGGAGCAGCTTGATACCCTTACCTTCCCCATGAAGCCTGAGGAGGCTGCCTTAGCTGCCGCCGATGCTATTTCCGCAGGAATGTCGGCAAAGAATGCGGACCTTTCCGTGGGAGAGGGATATAAGGAAGAAAATAAGGGCTATATTCAAAAGGCTCAGGAAATCAGTGATAAAACCAAGGCATTGACAGAAGACGACCTGATGACGGCAATAAGAACAGGCAAATCCCTGACCTTATTCCATCTGTTTCAAATCGGTAACATGGCGGTTTCGGCAAAGGGAAATCATAAAGCCCAATCCGAGGCTGTGGGGAATGCAGTAACTTTAGACGCAGGTCAGAACGGTCAGTGGGATACCGCTAAAAAGCAGCTTTTGGAAATTCAGCGCCATATGAGCGCTCAGGCCAATCTGAAGCTGATGAAGCAGGGCATTCATATTGAATTAGAGCCTTTGAATAAATTGTTGAATCTACTGGAAAAAGAGGAAAGCGTTTTTCATTCCACAGAGCTTGCGGACATTCATGAAAAAACAGAAGAAATAAAATCCATGCCGGCGGCAACCATCGGCGTTTCCGTAGAGGAAGCATGGATGATGAGTGGCAGCTTTACTCTTGACAGAGTTTATGAGACCGGTAAAAATCTTGCATCTGTTTATGCCAGAGCGGGAGAAACCTATGAAGCCCTTATGACAGCCCCAAGAGCTGACATGGGAGATTCTATCAAAACCGCATTCCGCAATATAGATGAGCTTTTGCAGGAGAATTCCATGGAGGTTACGCCGGATAACAGAAGGGCTGTAAGGATTCTGGGCTATAACAGCATGGAAATTACCGAGGAAAATATCAATGCGGTCAAAGAAGCCGACGCTATGTTAAACAGAGTGCTTTCTCAGATGACCCCGGAAAAGACCCTTCGCATGATACGGGAAGGCGTCAATCCTATGGAAATGAATCTGGACGCTTTATCCGATTATTTCTCCTCCCAGAAAAGCGAAACCGAGGATATGGAGAAATACAGCAGATATTTGCACCGTCTGGAGAAAAACCAGGAAATCAGCGCGGAGGAAAAGGATGCTTACATCGGTATCTACCGTCTTTTGAGGCAGATAGAAAAAGGAGACGGAGCTGCCATCGGCACTGTTGTTTCCAATAAACAGAACTTGAATCTGGAAAATCTTTTAGGGGCGGTCAGAACCCGCAAAAAAGGCTATGTGGATGCGAAAATAGACGATGCTTTCGGTTTGTTGTCCGATATTGAAAAACAGGGAACTTCCATTTCAGACCAGATAATGAATTATTTCAAGAACCGCGCGGGAAGCCTGGCGGATGATTTGGGAGAAGGCGGCGAAGAAGCAGAGAAAGATTTTATTTATGATGATATAGAGCAGCTCCGTAATATGGGAACGGTTTCGGAAGAGCGTTTCAATGCGCTTTTGGAAAATGATATTCCCGTGACAGTGAATAATCTGCTGGCGGAAGAGGCAATTGCTTCTGAAGGAAATTTGTTTGAAGATTTACTGGGGCTTTCAAAATCCGGGGACAAAGAAAAGGATTTCCGCGAAAAGCTGGAAAATGTGACGGAATCCATGTCTGATGGAGAGGAAGCGGTTAAAAAGGCTTATGAGGATTTGACAAAGGAAGCCAAGGAAATCTTAAGCAGTCAGGCGGAGGAAAGCGGAAGCTATATCGACGTCAGGTCCATGGCATTGTATACAAGGCAGGTAGAGCTTTTAAGCCATCACGCAAAATCGGAAAATTATTATGTTCCCGTGCGTATTTCAGATGAATGGACCATGCTTCATGTACAGATTGTAAACGGAAAGGACCAGGGAAAGGTTTCCATAGATTACAAGGGAGCGGAAGACGGCAAGGTAGGCGCCTCCTTTGTTGTGGCGGAAGGCATGGTGGAAGGACTGATCGCGCTGCCCGATGTTAAGGATTTGGAAAAATATAACGCAATTGCCGGGAAATGTGCAGAAGAAATACTGGCGAAAACCGGAAAAGAAGCCGATATAACTTGTGTACAGAGTGAAACCTTGAATATAGATGCATTTATTACGGCAGGATCTGAAGAGAAGCAGACCTCGACCAGTCTTTTATATCAGGTGGCGAAAGCATTTATCCATACAATGGAACAGGAGGTTACAGGAAATGAGAATTAACTATAATATTTCTGCTATGTTGGCTAATAAGGCATTGGGCAAAAACGACAACAAGTTAAGCGCATCATCCGAAAGATTATCTACAGGCTACAAAATTAACAGCGCCAAAGACAATCCTTCAGGACTTGCCATTGCAAAAAGAATGAATATGCAGCTTCGTGGTTTAAGCAATGCATCCCAGAACGCTTCCGACGGTGTTTCCGTTGTTCAGACAGCAGAAGGCACCATGCAGGAAATGCAGGATATGATTCAGCGTATGAGCGAATTGGCAGTACAGTCCGCTAACGGAACCAATACCGAAAAAGAGCGCGAAATGATTGAAATGGAAATCGATCAGTTAAAAGAAGAAATTGACAGAGTTGCAAAGGATACGGAATTTAACGGCAAAAAGCTGTTAAACGGCGACTGCGATTTAAAAGGATTTACAAATACAAAAGGGGTAAAAGTAACCTATTATGCCGATGAGGTTTCAGTAGGAAAAT
Organism: uncultured Lachnospiraceae bacterium; assembly: GCA_964507745.1. Taxonomy (GTDB): domain Bacteria; phylum Bacillota; class Clostridia; order Lachnospirales; family Lachnospiraceae; genus UBA2882. Next base: position 15,761 of record CAZDRM010000010.1, on the reverse strand, counting down.
ATACTGTTTCTGCGGTTAACCCTACATATGATGCGGACGGCAATTTAATGGACGGTTCCGTTACATTAAAGACAAGCGGCGACGATGCATTTCCGCCGGATTCCTATATTTCCTATGAGGGCAATAAAGTAACGGTAACAGCGGCAGACAGCTTTGAAGTCAGCTTTTCACTGGATGAAACCCTTACAGGCGCTTCCGATGTTGTTCTGGACTTAACCGGATTAGGCGCTATGAGAATACAGATAGGCGCCAATGAAGGAGAAGTAATGGAAATCCGTATTCCGGAGATTTCATTGGAGGCTCTCGGACTTGATAAGGTAGACCTTACTACAAAAGAAGGTTCTGTAAAGGCAATAGACCAGACCAAAAATGCCAATTCCTATATTTCAAAAATTCGTGCCCGTTTAGGTGCATACCAGAACCGTTTAGAGCATACAACGGCAAGTCTGGATCTGACCCATGAGAATATGACAGGCGCATATTCACGTATTTTGGATACGGATATGGCAGAGGAAATGACAGAGTATACCAATCTTCAGGTACTGACTCAGGCAGGCGTTTCAATGTTAGCACAGGCAAACGAAAGACCTCAGCAGGTTTTGCAGTTATTACAGTAGGTGTAAAAGATGAAGGATGAGTTGAAGCAGCAGTTTGCATTAAGAATTACCCAGGCGAATAAGTCGGAACTGGTAGTTATTTTATACGAAATGTTTTTAACCTATATCGGAGACGCGAAGGAAGATCTGAAAAATCAGGATTTAAAAACCTTCCGTTTAAATATCCAGAGAGCGAGAGGGTGCTTAAAGGAGCTTATGGCTTCGCTCAATTACAATTACGAGCCCGCTTCCTCCTTATTAAGCTTGTACGTTTATATTAATAAGTTATTGGTAGAGGCCGATATACACAGGGAAGAAAAGCCCTTAAACGAAAGCGAAAAAATTATGGAAAAGCTTCACAGTGCTTATGATACCGTAAGCAAGGAAGACCACAGTGCCCCGGTAATGGGAAATGCCCAGACGGTTTATGCCGGGCTGACATATTCCAAAAACGACCTGTCAGTCAATTTAGACGAAGGAAGTGGTAACAGGGGGTTTTTCGCTTAAAGAATTTGTAATCAGGGAATCAGGCGGTAAATTCAATTTTTCCGCCTGTTCCATTAGAAACTTGTAACGCTTCATAACGGAATTTACTTCATAAATATAGCAGTCGATTAAATCCGGGTCCGTTACGTTATCAAAATTGGAATAAGCGGTTTCCATAGCTCTCCTGGTTATTTCCATATCTTCCAGCAGCCGCTGCTTTTGCATATTTAAGCAAACCGATTCGTCGGTTTCTTTTTTTATTGCAAAGAAAGGTTTTATTAACTGTTTCATTGCTACCTCCAAAAGCTCTACATACAGTATTTCCAAAAAAAGGGAAAAATAAACCTGCTTATATTATTCTATGTTTTGGGAATGAAATAATGCAGGTATACATATAATTTAGCAAAACAATTTAAAATACCGGGTAAATCATGAATGAAATGAAATTGTGGCTGATGCAGAACTTTAAAATGAGCGAGGGAGAAGTGACGGGCGCAGTAATCATTATTGCAGCCTGTATTGTAGTGTGCCTGATTTCTTATATGAAAAGAAAAATGTCCATACTTACCGGAATTCTAATCAGGGCCGCAGGCGGGGTAGGAATGATTTGTCTGGGAAATTACATTTTAAGTCAGTGCGGAATATCTCTGGCGGTAGGCGTGGGGCCCATTAGTATATTGACAAGCGCAATCCTTGGTATTCCGGGGGTTTTCCTGCTTTATGGCATTCTTTTAATCTAAAAAGTATACAAGTTTCACAAAAAAATACTTTTTTTGACAAAGGTATTTACAGAAAAAAAATCCTATACTATAATCCATTTTACAAACAAATCTTAAGTCCGAATCGGACAGGTTTTCCAAATATTTTTTAATTGACAGGAGTTTTGGTATGTTTCTTTTGTATGGCATACTGGCGGCGGCTCTTTTTACGGACTTCTACAGGTGCCGGATTCCCAACCTGTTAATATTGGTAGGTTATACGGCGGGAGTGTTTTACTGTATCTGCAGTTGCGACATGTGGTATATATTTGTAACTGATAGTATAGTTATTGTCCTTTCTCTCTACCCGCTGTTTTTAATAGGGGCTTTTGGCGGAGGGGACGTAAAGCTGTTTGCGGTAATCGGATTGTTTCTGGGACTGGAACTGACAGTCAATATATTTATTACCGCCTTAATGGCAGGAGCCGCCTGCTCAGTTATAAAAATTCTCGTTACGCTTATAAAGCGGCGGAGTTTTTCTCTATCAAATCTTTATATACATTATTCTCTTCCCGTTTTAATCGGGACAATTCTAACACTTCACGGAGGTATCACATGGATCACATTTTAGCAATTTATGATTCCGAGAAAAAATATGTGAAAAAGCTGGCTGCTTATTTCGAGCAGCAGAATAAAATGCCTTTTCAGATTATGGCATTTGACAACATGACAAAATTAATCAGATTTTTCGGGGACAAGCCTGCATCGGTTTTACTGATTGATGAAGAAAGCTGGGAGCTTTCCCTAAAAGAACTGGCAGAACAGATCATTCTTTTAACAGACAGAAAGGAAAGAGAATTGCTGGATTCCTTTATGAATGATGATGAGATTCCTGCCGTGTGCAAGTACCAGTCCGGCGAAGCTATTGCCAAAAAGGTATTAGGTATCTGCGCCGTGGCAAAAGCGCCAATCAGGCCTTTATACGGAGCCGGGACCGGTACAGGGAAAAAGGCCGAGGTAATCGGAATCTATACACCTGTAAAAAGAAGCCTGCAGACTTCTTTTGCCTTAACTTACAGCAGCCTCTGCGCCAAATCCCAAAAGACCTTATATCTCAATTTTGAAGTATTTTCGGGCTTCTCCGTCTGGTTTGAAAGAGAGTACAACACGGATTTAATGGACTTAATGTATTTTCTGGACGGTCCGTCGGATAAATTTCTGTTAAAGCTGGCGGGAATGGCGGAGCAGTTCGGAGGATTTCACTATATACCCCCTGCAATTTCTTATGAGGATTTCATGCTGGTAAAGGAGCATCGCTGGGTGCAGCTGGTTCAGACCATTGCGGATAAGAGCGATTATGAAAAGATAATTCTGGATTTGGGAGACCAGATGCAGGGACTGTTCGGAATCCTTTCTCTTTGTGACAAGATTTTTACCATTTATAAATCCGACGGCCTTGCAATGGCAAAGGTACAGGCGTTTGAAGAGGCGTTGAAAATATCCAAAAAAAAAGATGTTCTGGAAAAAATAGTGAAATGCAGGCTTCCTGTTTTTAAGGAAATTCCACAGAATGCCCAAAGGCTGACCTTTAGCCAGTTAGCTGACTATATAAAGAATAAGCTGGGAGAGAAATTTTAAATGGGAGCATACGAAGAAATCAAGGCAAAGTGCCGCAGGGAATTATTAGAGACCATTGATTATACAAGGGATATGAATGATGAAGAAATACAGGATGAAATTGACAGAAAGATCTTAAGGGTGGGAAGGGAGTATTATCTGACTCTGGATGAAAAGTGTCGCTTAAAAAAGGAGCTTTTTGCCTCTATTAGACGGCTGGATATTTTAGAGGATTTCTTGATGGACAACAGAATAACGGAAATTATGGTCAACGGTCCTGACGCAGTTTTTGTAGAAAAAGAGGGACAGCTTATGAGACAGGATGTCAGATTTGAATCAAAGGAAAAGCTGTCCGATGTGATTCAACAGATTGTGGCGAAAGTCAACCGGGTTGTAAATGAGGCATCTCCTATCGTGGACGCCCGTTTAGAAAACGGCGCAAGGGTAAACGTGGTTATGCCGCCGGTGGCGTTAAACGGTCCTATTCTTACAATCAGGCGCTTTCCTGATAAGCCCATTCAAATAGAAGATCTGCTGAAGCTTCAATCCATTACGGAGGAAGCGGCCGGTTTTTTAAAAAAGCTGGTTGAGGCACGGTTCAATATATTTATCAGCGGAGGAACGGGAAGCGGAAAGACCACCTTTTTAAATGCGTTGTCTAATTTTATTCCCAAGGAGGAGCGGATCATTACCATAGAGGATAATGCCGAGCTTCAAATCCGCAGCATACCCAATCTGGTCCGACTGGAAACCAGAAATGCCAACGTGGAAGGCTGTAAGGCTGTCAGTATCAGGGATTTGATAAAGACTGCCCTCCGCATGAGACCGGACAGGATTGTTGTAGGAGAAGTGCGGGCGGACGAAGCCATTGATCTGCTTATGGCTATGAATACAGGGCATAACGGTTCTCTGTCCACCGGACACGCCAACAGCTCCGTGGATATGCTGAGCCGGCTGGAAACCATGGTTTTAATGGGAATGGAGATGCCCCTTCCCGCAATCAGAAGACAGATAGCATCTGCCGTGGATATTATCATTCACTTAGGCAGACTCAGGGATCACAGCAGAAAGGTTCTGGAAATTATGGAGGTGGCGGGCTATGTGGATGGGGAAATCATTCTCTCGCCCTTGTACACCTTTATAGAAGAGGGCAGCGATGAAAAAGGGAGGGTTAAGGGAAAGCTGGTAAAACAGGAGAATTTAATCCACCGGGAAAAATTGATCAATGCGGGGATATTGTCTGAATGAAGGAAAAGAATAACATTATTGTTTGTGAAAAGAAAGAAATTGTTTGGGTTGTTATAAAAGGGCTGGGAATTCTTGCATTTATAGGAATTCTTTTCTACGACTCTCTTATTGCCGTCCTTTTAGGAAGTCCTGTTCTTTTCTTCTATTGCAAGAGTGAGCTTGCAAAACTGAAAATAAAAAAATCGGAAAAACTGGCGGATCATTTTAAGGAAACGCTGTCGGCGGTGGTTGCAGCTTTAAGAGCAGGCTATTCCGTAGAAAATGCCTTTGCGGAGGCATATAAGGATCTGGCATACAGGTTCGGGGAAAGGGATGTTATGGTTTCGGAGCTGTTGCTGATTAACAGACAAGTTAAAAACAATACCCCAATGGAACAGTTGTTAGAAAGATTTGCTCAAAACACGGGTTCTTCCGATATAAAAGATTTTGCCGAAATTTTTAAAATAGCAAAAAGGAGCGGAGGAGATATGGGAGAAATTATGGAACATACCATTTCCATTATTACAAGAAAAATGGAGATCAAAAAAGAAATACGTATGCTGACAGCGGCAAAAAAATATGAGCAGAAGATTATGAATCTGGTGCCTATGGGAATTATTTTTTATATTCGCATGACCAATCCGGGTTATTTTAACAGTCTGTACCATAATGTGGCGGGGATTGTCATAATGACGGCGGCATTGTGCGTATATGCAGCTGCCTACTATATGTCGGAGAAGATTCTGGCAATAACCTGTTAGAGGAGTAAAAAATCATGAAAAGCTATGTGAATCCCCTTGTAAGGGAAAAATTAAAAAGTCTGCATCCCGGAAAAGAGGAAAAAGAGCTGGTGGAAGAATATTACAAAAGGAAAGTAAAGCTTTCCCTTCTGGCAGCAGGAGCAGGACTTCTTTTGGGAACGATGACTTTTATAGGAGGAAGAGGCAATAGAGCATTTTCCGAACAAGGGGAAATTGTGAGAGAGGAATATGACGGAAATAAGCTGAAAATACCCGCTGTGGCACATAGTGAACAGTTTGGAGATATGGATATTGATATTGTAGTGGATCAAAGAATGTATGCCGAGGAGGAAAGGGAGGAGGCCTTTGATAGAACCGAAAAATGGCTGGAGCAGGTTATACCGGGAAATAACGAAAGTCTTTCCTGTGTTAGAGAAGACCTGATTTTACCGGACTACTATGAGGAATGCGGTATAGATATCTCTTACAGCAGCAGTCATTATGACTTGATAAATGAAAACGGAAGGGTGGGGAATGAGGATTTGAAAGAAGAAACCATTGTTTTAATAAAAGCGGAACTTACTTACGGGGATTACAGCAGAAGCTGTACCTTTGAGGCAAAGGTTTATCCTCCTTTATTGACGGAGGAGGAAAAGTTTCAAAGGGATTTAGAACAGACATTGTCTGATGAAAACCAAAGACAAAGGGAAGAAGAAACCTTCCGGCTGCCTGACCATGTGGGGAATGAAAGAGTGAGCTTTTCGGAAAAAGGAGACAAGACGTATTTGTATATAGTATTTATGGGATTTTTAGCTGCAGCGCTGCTTTATAGAGGAATGGACAAGGATTTGGATAAGCTTTGGGAAAAAAGAAAGCAGGAACTGCTGCTTTCCTATCCGGATTTTGTCGGAAAGCTGGCTCTTTTAACGGGAGCAGGCATGAATGCCATGGGTGCAATCAAAAGAATTTACCATAATGAAAAGGAGAGTAAAAATACTCCTCTTTATGAGGAACTTGGAATATTTGTAAGAGGGCTGGATAACGGAATGCTGGAAGAGAGGGCCTTAGAGAATCTGGGAAAACGAAGCGGGCTGGCTCAGTACAGAAAATTTTGTTCTCTTTTATCGGTAAATTTAAAAAAGGGTTCCATAAATTTAAAAAAATTACTGGAACAGGAAGCAGAGGATGCTTTTACGGAACACCAGAACTATATGAAAAAGCTGGGGGAGGAGGCGGGAACAAAGCTGCTATTGCCCATGATATTAATGCTGGCGGTAGTTTTGGTCATTATTATGGTTCCCGCATTCTTGACATATCAGATTTCTTAAGAAAGGAGGCGGCTGTTATGAAAGAATTAAAAAGATTTATACGGGATGAAAGAGGAATCGGAACAGTGGAAATGATTTTGATTCTTGTGGTTTTGATTGCCCTCGTTCTGATCTTTAAAGAACAGATGACAGATTTGGTCAACAATATTTTTGAAAAAATTACCAAGCAAAGCGGCAAGGTCTGAATGCAGCTGGGTAAAACCGCCAAAGAGGAAAGGAGGCGTTTATGAAAGAAAAAAGTCAGACAGAAGGTTCCATAAGCATATATCTGGCATTGACCTTTACCATTATGCTGTCCCTTATTTTACTTATAGTGGAAGGCGTCAGGGAAAATGCCATTCGTATGAAGTTAGAGTGTGCCATGGATCTTTCCTTAAGTTCTGTGTTTGCAGAATATAACAGACCATTGCTGGAGCAATATGATTTGTTCTTTATAGACACCTCCTATGGCCTTGAAGGAGCGTCCATAGACAGGCTGGAGGGACATCTGGAAAGTTATCTGGAGGATAATTTTGCCGTAAGTGAAGAGCTGGGGATTATAAAAAACCTGTTGGAAATCTATACGGAGGAGGTAACCGTGACGGATTATTCTCTGGCATCGGATGAAGAGGGACTCTTAATCAAGAGGCAGGCGGTTTCCTATATGAAGGATCTGTATGGGACCACATATTTGGAAGAGTTGAAAAGGCAGTTGGACTCTGTGGAAAAGGAGGGGCTGTTTACGAGAGACGTAACATCAGAGCGTCTTGCCAATCAAAGTGCAATTGACAGTGTTGAAATCCCGCCGAAACAGATTAGCGAGGATGAGTGGGAGGAAGTGGAATTAAACAATCCCGCAGATGCCGTAAACAGCAGCCGAGGAATCTTATCTCTGGTTATTGACGGAGAACAGGAATTATCCTTATCGGGAGTCAATCTGTCGAACTACATTTCCGCAAGAAACTGTAATCAGGGAAGCGGGCTTTTGGGAAGAGAAAGTACAAACGCTGTAGACGAACTGATTTTTAATGAGTATCTGCTGAAAAAGTGCGGCTGCTATACAAGTCCTAAAGAAACCGGAGCCCTGGAATATCAGGTTGAATACATATTGGAAGGAAAAAGCAGCGATATAGAAAATTTGAAGGCTGTTGTAAACCGGCTGCTTTTGATAAGAGAAACCGCAAATGTCGTTTACCTGTTTTCCGATTCGGCTAAAATGGCGGAAGCGGAAGCATTGGCCGTAGCAGTTACATCGGCAGTCGGTGTGCCGGAGCTGGCGGAACTGGTAAAGATTTCTTTGATTTTTGCATGGGCTTATGCGGAAAGCATCTATGATGTCAGAAGCCTTTTGAAAGGAGGCAGAATCCCTCTGTTAAAAAGTCAGGAAACATGGCATTACAGTCTGTCGGGAATGCTTGACTTTGCCTCGGATACCGGAATAGAAGGAGAAGAGGGAACAGAAGGGGCAGGATTGAGTTATACGGATTATCTGAGAGTTTTTCTGGCGGTAGAGGGAGTCAGGGAGAAAACCTTCAGGGCAATGGATATTATGGAAATGGATGTGCGTAAATGTCCCGGAAATAGTTATTTCCGTCTGGATACCTGTGTGGATTATGTGGAGGCAAAGGTCTATACGGGAAGCAAGTACGGTTTCAGCCATGAAATAACCAGAACTTACTATTATTACTGAAATAAAAAGAGTTAAAGAAGTTTTAGAGTTGAAAAAGTTAAAGAATTGAAAAAGTTAAAGAATTGAAAAAGTTAAAGAGTTGAAAAAAATTTAAAATATCTAAAAGTTGGAAGAGTCGAAAGGAGGTGGCAGAGGATGTCCTTTTTGGAGCAAATCAAGCAAATTATTATAAGTGCATTTTCTCTCCAGACACAAATCAAAAAACACACTGACAAACATTATTTGATTTTCCCCAGAATCAAAAAAAGAAGAAAAAGAAACTGTAAACCTTTTGTTCCAAAGAGGATATCCTCTGTCATCTCAATCACTCAGGAGGGCAGTCTGACTATAGAGGCTGCCCTTGTCATACCGATCTTTCTTTTTGCCATAATTGCGGTTTTGTCATTTACGGATATTTTGAGACTTCAAATGAAAACCGACAGCGCCATGGCGCAATGCGCAAAAGAACTGGCCGTATACGGGTATGCAGAAGAAAGTATTTTAGGGGAGGTAATAGATGATGTACCGTTTGGGACAGAAACACTTTTTTCGGAAACCTATGTAAGAAACCGGGTTATTTCGGAATTGGGAAAAAATTATCTTTCCGGGTCTCCTGCAGGAGACAGCGGGGCAATTCACTTCGTAGGCAGCAGAATTATGGAAAATGACCGGATTGAGTTGCGTTCTGCTTACTATGTAACGCCCTTTTTTGCATTATCTCCCAAATCCGGGTTTTTAACAGGAACCTGTGCTGTGGCAAGAGCTTTTACAGGGTATGATAATTTATCGGCAGTCAGTGATACGGATAAAGAGGAGTTTGTTTATATAACGCCGGAAGGGACGGCATATCACAAAAGCAGAAGCTGCCATTATCTGGATTTATCCATAGAAAAGGTTTTTATGGAAGATATATCCGGCATCAGAAATAAGGAGGGAAGCATTTATTATGCCTGTCCCTTATGCAAAGGAGCCGGTAACGGAACAACGATGTTTGTTACCGATTACGGAAACAGATACCACAGAGATGTTTTATGCAGCGGATTAAAAAGAACAGTGGAAATGGTGCCTATATCCGAAACGGGTGGCAGACATCCCTGTTCAAAATGTTGTAATTGAAAGAGGAAGTCAAATGGAATGGATTGAACTGCCGCTGTGTTTATTGCTGGGAGCTCTGGCAATTACAGATTATAAAAGCAAAAAAATACCTCTCTGGCCCATAGTGGCAGTACTATGCATAGGGATATTAAATCTTTTTCTGCAATATGGCAGGGATTGGAAAAGCATATTGGGAGGAGCGGGTATGGGAGTTACCTTATGCATATTTTCAAAAACCACAGGCAATCGAATTGGAATGGGAGACGGACTTGTAATTACAGTAATCGGAATGTTTATGGGAGTAAAACTTACATTTATTTGTATGAGCATAGCATTTTTTCTGGCTTCTTTTGCCGCACTGTTTCTGGTTTGTATAAAAAAGGCGGAGAGAAAATATAAAATGCCTTTTATTCCTTGGATATTTGTGGCATATACCATGATGATCTGCATGCAGAGGGGAGGAAACGGATGAAAAAGCAGGAAAAGAATAAGAGGAAAAGAAATAATCGGGGCAGTTTCACAATAGAGGCAGCTGTCATCATTTCTTTTCTGGTAATTGTAGTCAATATTATTTTGGTTCTGGCCTTTTTTCTATATAACAGATTTTCCTTAGAAAGAGCGGCAGCCATGGGAGCTCTAAGGGGAAGTCAGGCGGTATGGGAGGATAATTCTTATCGCAGCAGGAAAGCGGATGAAGGGGTGGATGAAATTTTAAGCTATAATCTTTTGGGAACAGATAGGGTGGAAAAAGAGATTGCAGTAAAAGGGAACCGGATATCGGTAGCCTTAGATATGCATATTCGCCGGTGGTATTTTCATACAGAGGTTGAAAAGAAATGCATTAATCCGGTCTTATTTATCAGAAACTGCCGGAAATTAGAGAGCCTTAGAAAGGAGCAGTAATGAATACAGAATACAAAAGAGAGAACCATAAAAGTTATCTCGTAATAAAAAATCAAAAGGAAGACGGGGAAAATTACGATTTAAAAATGCTGGGCAGTAATCCTATAGAAGGCCTGCTTCCCATATCGTTCCATGTTTTTAACGGAGAGGAGGAATTATATTATGATATCAGTACAAAGCAGCCGCTCAGCATTTTGTATGAAAAAAGGGAAATGGGAAAAGAGGATCTTGAAAAGCTCTTTATAGGTATGAAGAATGCGGTAAATAAATTAGAAGAATATCTTTTGGATGTGGAAGGTTTTATTCCGGAACCGGATTACATTTATATAGGCGGAGGAGATGAACAGCTTTACCTGCTATATTATCCCTATAAAAAAGCGGATTTTCAGCAGAAAATATATGAGTTCGCGGAATATATCTTAGCCAGGGTATGTAACGATGATGAAAAAGCAGTTGTATACGCATATGGTTTTTACCGCTATATAAAAGAAGAAAACGGGGATTTACAAGAGGCTCTTGTCAGACTGGAACTGGATGAAAAAAATCGGATGGAACCGGAGGAAAATACAGCTATGGTAAAAGAACGGTGGGAGAATGAGGACTTTATCGGGGAAAACGGAGAAATGGGATTATATATCGATGAAGAAACGGTAAATTCCGCAGATGAATCCAAAGAGCAGGAAGGACAGAACTGTTATAAGGGATTTTTTGGTATCGTCTTTTTTATTGTGTCAGGTCTTGGAGGATTGGGAATTTTAATTTACAGTGTATGGAAATATAATTTGACATGGCAGGACTTATTTTCCCAGATGGAATCCGTTGCAGGGGCGGGAGTCTGCATCATGTCTGTGACAGGGATGCTTCTGTTTAAAGGAGCAGAGTATATCAGAAACAAGAAAAGAATAAAAGCTTCTGAGGAACAGGAGAATTTATTACAGGAAAAAGTTTCAGACAGCTTTTGCGAAGATTTTTGTGAGCCCTTATTTGAGAAAACGGATGGGGACGGGCTGAAGGAGGATGCTGAAACAGGAAGGGAAAAGGATTTTGAGACGGTTTTATTACAGGAGAATTGTTACCGGGAACAAAGGATATTAAGAGGCAGGGTTAAAGGCAGAAAAAAGGAAATTGATTTATCTACATTTCCCTTTATCATAGGGAAAAACAGAGAGCAGGCGGACTATGTATTGGAGGATAATTCCATTAGCAGGATACATGCCCGGTTTACCTTAAGGGATGATGTCGTTTATCTGACGGATTTAAACAGCACCAATGGGACTTTGAAAAACGGAGTTCGTCTAGAGCCCAATGAGCTGACAATGTTAGAAGCGGATGATGAAATAACCTTCGGACGACTTACCTTTACCTATCATTAAACCTGTCTGTCATTGACAGGATTTTCGGAAAATGATACCCTTTCTAATATAGGTTAGAAAAGGGTAACAGATTATGAAAAATCGGATTTCTTATTATTTAGGGCAAAATGGCTATTTAAAAATGATGACCAATTTGTCTGAATTTACCATTTACTTCAAAAAAGAAAACGGCTTTGTCAGTATGGTAGAAGTAGTGGACATGAAAGAGAATCCTTATATTACGGAAGATATGTTTCATAACGTCATCCAGAAGTCTCAGTGGAAATTCAGGGATCAGGGTATTGAAGAAATTCATTATCTGGTTCTGGTCCTTGGAGAAGATATGGAAAGGGCGGCGGCATTGGGAGAACGGGAATACTTTTTCTGGATGATCGACAGCGAGGCAAAAGAGCTTTACATACCGGAGGGAAAGGCGGAAGACTTTTACGGTATGAAGGGTCAGATAGAGGAATGGCTGAAAGCAGATTTTGACAGTACGGTCTCGACAGAGGAAGTTTCCTATGGCACAGACGGGCGCAGGATTAGAAAATTCAGGGAACAGCCGTTGGTAAATCACGGAATATTTTTAATTAATGTGATAGTTTTTACTCTCTGTACATTATCAGGGGATTTGTTGTATACTTATGGAAGACTGAGACTTCCCGAAATTGAAAGCGGTCAATGGTACAGAATGATAACTTGTATGTTTCTCCACGGAGATATGTCTCATCTGACCGGAAATATGATTGTGCTGTTTTTTCTGGGAAATATTGTGGAAAAAGAGCTGGGTCATATAAAATATTTTATTTTATATTTCCTGTCGGGACTTGCGGGAGGTTTTGCCTCGCTGTTTATGCAGAGCGCAAGAATGCATATGGGAATGGAGCTTGTGGGCTCAATCGGCGCCAGCGGTGCAATTTTTGGGATGCTGGGCAGTCTTTTATGGCTTTTAATACGAAATAAGGGTAAATTAGCGGAATTTTCCTTTATGAGAGTTTTGTTTTTGGTATGTTATACTTTGTACGGAGGTTTAACCAGTACAAATGTGGATAATGCAGCACATTTTGGCGGACTGATAGCAGGATTTTTCCTGGCGATAATTTTATACCGCAAGAAAAAGCGGCAGAAAGAAAAGGAAGGGAATCTATGAAAGTTAATATTTATTATGGCGGGCGTGGATTATTAGACGATCCTTCACTGTTTGTAGTGAACAAAATGCAGGAAGTTCTGGAAGAGCTGAATGTTACCGTGGAGCGTTTCATGCTGGCTGAAATGAAAAGCAATATTACCATGCTGCCCCAGACATTAAAGGATGCAGATGGCATTATTCTGGCTACAACGGTGGAATGGTACGGAATCGGCGGATATTTGCAGATGTTTCTGGATTCCTGCTGGCTTTACGGCGATAAGGAAAAAATCAGCACCATATATATGTGCCCTATTGTTATGAGCACCACATATGGAGAAAGAGATGCCAAGCTGAATCTGTCCGTGGCATGGGAAATTTTGGGAGGAAAGCCATGTAGCGGCATATGCGGTTATATTCCCGATACCTCTATGTTGGAAACAAATAAAAAATATCTGGAAATTATTGAGAAAAAGGCGGAAAATGTATACCGCACCATCAACCAGAAGGTAGTCTGCCTGCCGGCAAGCAATCAGGAGGTCAATCAAAAGGTAGCGGTCAATAAAAATATTAATCTGACCCCTCAGGAATCGGAGCAGTTATCCCAGTATGTATCCGATGAGGCTTACGTGCAGACACAGAAAGAAGATATCAGGGAGCTGGCAAGCTATTTCAAGGGACAGCTGGATAGGGATGAGGATGAAGATGAAAAGCTGGCGGAAGCCTTCCGCAGGCATTTTAAGCCTCAGAGAGGCTGTAAAGTAACTTATAAAGTTATGCTGGAAGGCAAAAAGCAGCCATTGATGATCCGTATTCAATATACGGAATTGGAGTGTGTTTTCATGGATGATCAGGAAGCTGATGTTTTGATCAGTACGGATGTGGACACTCTGACAGAGATTATTCATGGAAGGATGACATTCCAGAGAGCCTTTATGAGTGTGGGATCCATGAAGGTCAAAGGAGATTTTAAGTTATTAAGAATGCTGGATCAGCTATTTGTTTTTATGGAGGGATAAAGGATGAAAGATAGTAACTGTATTTTCTGTAAAATAGCAAACGGAGAAATTCCGTCCACCTCTATTTATGAGGACGACGCCTTTAAGGTTATTTTAGATTTGGGACCGGCTACAAAGGGTCATGCACTGATTCTTCCTAAGGACCATGCGGCTGATTTGTTTGAACTGCCCCAGGATACGGCAAAAAAAGCCATGGCTTTAGCAAAAAGACTGGGCAGGCAGATGGTGGAAAACCTAAAAGCTGACGGATTGAATCTCGTACAGAATAACGGAGAGGCAGCAGGCCAGACAGTTAAACATTTTCACTTACATCTGATTCCCAGATATAAGGATGACGGTCAGCATATTTTGTGGAATCCGGGAGAAGTTTCCAAGGAAGAAATGGAAGAAATCAAAAATACCATACAGCAGAAATAAAGGGGAGAAACTTAAGATGCAGGAATCAGGAGAAAACTATTTAAAGACGATATACTTATTACAAAACGAGGGAGGCACCGTTCATTCCGTTGATGTGGCCAGGACTTTAAATTTTTCCAAACCCAGTGTAAGTCGGGCCATGGGACTTTTAAAGGATAAAAAATACATAGAAATTGCCAAAAACGGAGAAATAACCCTGACCGCAGCAGGCAGGAAAAAAGCAAAAGATATTGTGGATAAGCAGGAAGCCCTTACGAGATTTTTCATGATGACAGCTGATGTGCCGGAGGAAGTGGCGGTACAGGAGGCTTGTAAAATGGAGCACTTCATTCATGATGAAACATATAGGGGAATCTGTAATTTTATGAGACAGGTGGATGAATATCAGGAATAAACAGAGGTATTGTTTTTTCAGTATTTTATGTCTTGACAAAGATAGAGATATTATTTACAATTTGCTTAATTCAATTATATATTTTATATAAAGGCGATGACAGGAACAAGTAAGATACAGGGAAACGCACAGAAAGCAGCCGGTTGATGAGAGGCGCGCGGGAAGCTCTATCCGAATACATCCTACAGCTGCACACCGAATATTCCGAAAGGGAATGAGTAGGCTGTGACGGAAGATAACCGTTAGCATATCGGCGTATCCCGAAAGGGTGTACGTAATGAGGCAGGAAGTGCGAGCTTTTTGCGAAGACAGGTGGTAACACGGGATTTTACCCGTCCTTTCAAATTATGAGAGGGCGGGTTTTTTATTGCACACCTTGTTCATAGCATAATTCTATGGGATAAATGTAAAGCAATAAAGAAAATGCCCCGTAATTTGGGGATGAGGAAAAGAAAACAAGATAAAAAAGAATAAGAAAAGGAGAAGAAAAATGACAGTATTTGATGAATTAAAGGCCAGAGGCCTTTTGGCACAGTTAACGGACGAAGAGGAAATCAAGGAACTGGTAAATAACGGAAAGGCGGTTTTCTATATCGGCTTTGACCCTACGGCGGACAGTCTTCATGTAGGACATTTTATGGCGCTCTGCCTGATGAAAAGGCTGCAGATGGCAGGGAACAAGCCTATTGCATTGATTGGCGGTGGAACGGCCATGATTGGGGACCCTTCCGGCAGAAGCGATATGCGTAATATGATGACCACGGAAACCATTGACCATAACTGCGAATGCTTTAAAAAACAGATGAGCAAATTTATTGATTTTTCGGATGGCAAAGCGATGATGGTAAATAATGCAGAATGGCTCAGGGACTTAAATTATATTGAATTTATCAGGGATATCGGAGCGCACTTTTCCGTAAACCGTATGCTGACAGCGGAATGCTATAAGCAGAGAATGGAAAAGGGATTGAGTTTTCTGGAATTTAACTATATGATTATGCAGAGCTATGACTTCCTTTCCCTCTATGAAAGATACGGATGTAATATGCAGTTCGGCGGTGACGACCAGTGGAGCAATATGCTCGGCGGCACGGAGTTAATCCGCCGGAAGTTAG
>CAZDRM010000009.1:11908-28993 GCA_964507745.1 uncultured Lachnospiraceae bacterium | reverse complement strand
GGACTGGCGGACAGAAATGAATTTGCGGTTTTGTTAAAAAAAGCGGAATATATGCAGGAGCCTTACACGGCTCTTTGTGACGGAAAGCCTGCCATGACCTTTATAGACTCTGCGGATTCCTATAAAAAGGCTTTTCCTGCCCTGATCAACAGAGAATACCAAGGGGAGGCAATCGAAAACAATGCCTTTACGGACTTGTCTTTGAGAGCTAATTTTCTGACCTTTATTACGGGAGGCTTTGACGCCAGATTTTTCAATGCCCTTGAAGGGGATGAATATACGGTAACAAAGCGGTCTTCCAAAAAGGAAAAGATCAAGGCGGAATATGAATTTTATTATCTTTTGCCCGATGCCATGAAAATGTGGTTTGTTATGCCTTATGACTATAAGGAGGATGAAAACGGGGCATCCTATACTATGGAGCGTTTCCATATGACGGATATCGCCATCCGTTTTGTCCATGGCGCCGTGGATACGGAGGAGCTTCGGGATATTTTGGATAAACTGTTCTATTTTATCAATCACAGGGAAACGAAGCCGGTAGAGGCCGAGGAAGGAAAGAAAATCGCCGGAAGCCTTTATATTGATAAATTAAAGGAGCGCATGGCTGAATTGAAGTCCTGTAAGGAATATGAGGATTTTGACAGAATGCTGGCCATGGGTACGGACTATGATGGCATTGAAGATGTGGTTGCCCGCTATGAAAGCCTCTATGAAAGGTTGGCTCTCGGTGCAGGCGGCACAGGTGGAATAGCTGGAATAAAAGGCGGACGTTTCGGAGGAAGAGCTTATGACAGACTGGCTGTAGGCCATGGGGATTTGTGCTTTTCCAATATTTTGTATAACAGGGAGTCGGAAATTCTGAAGTTGATTGACCCTAAAGGAGCTGTCAGAAAGGAAGATTTATATACAGACCCTTATTATGATCTGGCAAAGCTTTCCCATTCTATTTGCGGCGGCTATGATTTCTTTAACAGCGGGCTTTATGAAATTTCCGTTAAAAGAGATTTAAAGCTGGAACTGGTCATAGATGTGGATACTGCGCCTTTTGCGGAGATTTTCCGCGAGTATCTTGAGAAAAACGGTTTTTCTTATCCTCTGGTAAGACTTTATGAGGCCAGCCTGTTTTTATCCATGCTGCCCTATCATATGGACCAGCCGGGAAAGGTTTTCGGATTTTTGTTAAATGCGGTTAAAATATTGGATGAGGTGGATTTATGTACGAAGGACTGACATTTTGCTTTGATATTGACGGGACCTTATGTCCCATTAAGAAAAAGGATGAGGAATATATTGACCTTGTGCCCTATAAGGAAATGCTTGATAAGCTTAGGGAGTATAAGGAGGGCGGGGCGAAAATCGTATTATTTACATCCCGCAACATGAACAGCTACGGCGGCAATATCGGACTGATCAATGCCAATACGGCAAAGGTTTTGTTAAAATGGCTGGATAAGTGGGAGATTCCCTATGATGAAATCATTTACGGAAAGCCCTGGCCGGGACATAAAGGATTTTATGTGGATGACAGAACCGTGCGCCCGGACGAGTTTTTAAAATTCAGCGTGGATGAATTGGATGAGATTTGCAAAAACAGCAGGTGTAAGGAATGAGAAAAAAGTTGCTCTTTATCAGCATATTTCTGCTGGTTATGACGGCAGTTGTGCTGTTTTCCCAGGACAGGGAGCCTTCCGCACTGGTGGCGGGAGAGGAAAAAATTAAAAGCATAAAAGCCAAAACAAAGCCTTTAGAGGAGGATTTTGTGCTTTTTTTTGAAGGAGAGGCTCTGCCCTATGATGAAGCGTCCCATACCTTTTACCTGCCTGTGGATATGACGGATGCGGAGTGGGAAACGGGAAGATTTTCCGGCAGCTTTTTTAAAGAGGATGAAAAAGAGCGGAATGCGGGGGAAGGCCGGGAGGCTGACCTGCTTTTTGCAGAAAGCTATAAAAAAACCAATAAGCAGACAGCCATCGCTTCAGGGAATCAGTTTTTATTTCTGGCTCTTACCAAAGCGGGTTACGGGGAATATAATCTGGTATTTACGGGACTTCCCATGATAACCTTTACGGGAACGGAATATACTGCTGATGACGGCAGTCAGATGTATTGCCTGAGAGTTTATGATACTGACCACGGGGAAAACTGGGTAACGGAATGCTATGTCCAGGCCAGGCTTCGGGGAAACACCAGCTTAAACTATGAAAAAAAGAGTTTGAGGCTGTATCTGAAAGAGTTAAAAAAGGACGGAACCTTTGAAAAGAGCAATGAAAATCTTTTAGGGCTTCGGGATGACGACGACTGGATTCTCAATGCCCTCTATGCGGATAATACAAGAATCAGGGATCAGCTTTGCATAGAGTTGTGGAATGAAGTGGGAGCGGCGGATAACCCTTACGGGCGGAATTTCGGCACACAGTCCGCCATGGTGGAGGTTATCATCGGAAACGGTTATCAGGGGATTTATGATTTAATGGTTCCCATAGACAGTAAACAGCTGGGGATGGATGCGGTTTCAGAACAGCTGTCCCGCGGAGAGACCATAATAGAACGGCTTTATAAAAAGAAATATACAGCCCCGTGGAATGCAGGGGACTTTACAGGGAACCTTCCCGATCCCAGCCTGCCCGATTACAGAGGCGGTTTTTATTTAAAGGGAGATACGGTTTTACAGAATGAGGAAGAGTGGAAGCCCTTGTATGATCTGGCGTCCTGTTTAGAGGCGTCTGACGAAGATTTTGCGGCAGGCATTACGGAAATGGCGGACCGTCAGAATCTTATTGATAACTGGCTGTTTTATCAGGCTGTTGCAGGATTTGACAATGAGAATAAAAACATGTATTATGTGGCGAGAAACAGGGGCGGCAGCTACTATGGATATTTTATTCCCTGGGATATGAATATTTCCTTCGGCGCGGTCTATACGGAGAACGTATATTACTGTCAGGAGAGCCCGGAGGTATTGACAGAGATGATTCCATGGCAGCCTGCCCAGAGGATGATAGACCTTGACGTAGAGGGTTCCAAAGCTCTGGCGGCGGATACATGGATGAATTGGAGAAGGGGAGCTTTTTCCGATGAAGCCCTATGGAACAGGATTGCGGCCTTAGAATGGCGGATTAAAAATTCCGGCGCATTTGCCAGAGAAAATGCCAGATGGCCGGGTGGAAACCAGAATGAGGATTTCAGTTTTTTATATGAATTTGCCCTTGCCAGAATGAAGGCCGTTGATGAATATGTGGCGGAACTTTCAGGTACAGGAAATGATAACAAAAGCGAAAATGACGGTGCGGAAACGGGTAATGAGTCGGATGCTGTGACAGACAATGATTCGGATGTTATAACAGGCAATCCGGGAGATATTATAACAGATGAGGATGCGCCGGTACGTGATGACTGACCTCTTAGAAAAGCCGGAGGATAAGGAATGGAATTCAGGCATGAATATAAGTTTATCATATCGATTCCACAGTCTCTGATACTGAAGGAACGGCTTTCGGGACTGATGAAAAAGGATGTCAACAGCGGCGAAAAAGGCAGCTATGAAATCCGCAGCATTTATTTTGATGATATTCAAAATTTCTGTTTTAAGCAGAATGAGGCGGGCACTGACCCCAGAGCAAAATACCGCATCCGCAGTTATCGTGTCTCTGATGAAAAAATCATGCTGGAAAAGAAAATCAAGCAAAACGGCATGACGAAGAAATTACAGCAGCAGCTGACAAAGGAGCAATATGAGTTATTAAAAAGGTGTGATAGCAGAGGGCTTTTAAAGAAGGCGTCGGATGAGGAACTGTTTTTTCATGACCAGCCGGCTCTTGTGCAGGAGCTTCTTTCGTTGAAACAGATGCGGCAGATGCAGCCCAAGGTCATTGTAGCGTATGAAAGAACGCCCTTTGTTGAAGAGGCGGGAAACGTCAGGGTTACTTTTGATGATAATATTGCTTCTTCCGCGGAGTTTGACTTATTTTTCTCACAAAAGCTGCCGAAACGTCCCGTTATGCCTGTGGGGCAGACGCTGATGGAAGTAAAATTTGACGAGTTTTTACCGGAATATATAAAGAAAACACTGGAAATCGGAAGGCTGTCCCAGACAACCTTTTCCAAGTACTATTTGTGCAGGAGATACAGCTTATGAATACTTTTTCGGATATTTTCAAAAAATCCTTTTTGGAGGGCTTTAACAGCGGCGACATTACCACGGGAAGAATAATGGTTACCATGGGTGTTACGGTAATTCTGGCGGCATATATCTTTATTGTATATTATACGGCAACAAAGAAAACCTTTTATAATAAAAGCTTTAATATTTCCATGGCTCTGGTAGCGGTTATTACATCCGCCATTATTCTGGCCATGCAGTCCAACCTGGTTATTTCCCTGGGTATGGTGGGCGCCCTTTCCATTGTTCGTTTCAGAACGGCAATTAAGGATCCTATGGATTTAATGTTTTTGTTCTGGTCCATCAGCACCGGCATTATATGCGGCGCCAATATGTATACCATTGCCATTGTATCCAGTCTGATTATCACAATCGGCTTGTTCTTACTGGAACTGACTCCCGTGGGAAGAGCGGCAAGCCTTCTTGTTGTCAGCATGGAAAAGGCGGAAAAGGAAGAAGAGGTATTAAATGCCGTAAAGGACTTCAGCCGTATCTGTCAGGTAAAATCCAGAAACTTATCCGACGGCGGTATGAATCTGATTGTGGAGTGCAAGCCTGCGAAAGGACAGGAACTGATTGTAAAGGTAAAAGAAATAGAAGGCGTATTCGGTGTATCGCTGATGGCTCATGACGGGGAGGTAACGGTATGACAATCGTAATTACAATGGCGGGACTGGGTTCCAGATTTAAGAAGGCAGGCTATACAGTGCCCAAATATATGATAGAAGCCCACGGAAAGACCTTATTTGAATGGTCCATGGAAAGCCTTTCCGGCTTTAATCTTTCAAAAAACACCTGTATTTTTATTGTGAGAAAGGAAGACGGAGCGGCCGGCTTTATTGAGGAAACCTGCAGTAAGCTGGGAATTTTAAAGGTAAAGGTAATCGAAATCGACTATCTGACAGACGGACAGGCAACCACCGCCATGCTGGCGGCAAAGGAGTGGGACAAGAATGATTCCCTGATGATTTACAATATCGATACCTATGTGGAAGCGGGGCAGATGAATTC
Organism: uncultured Lachnospiraceae bacterium; assembly: GCA_964507745.1. Taxonomy (GTDB): domain Bacteria; phylum Bacillota; class Clostridia; order Lachnospirales; family Lachnospiraceae; genus UBA2882. Next base: position 23,820 of record CAZDRM010000009.1, on the reverse strand, counting down.
CTCACAGATTGCAGGAGATGGTTTTATCCCCTGTTTTCATGCGGACGGAGACCACTGGAGCTTCGCAAAGCTGGATGAAGAGGGTAAAGTAGTAGAGGTGCGGGAGAAAACCCGGATTTCTGATAATTGCACGCTGGGCGCTTATTATTTTAAGACCTGCGGGCTTTATGAACAATTATATAACGAGTATTATTCTTCCGATGAAAAGCTGGAAAAGGGAGAAAAGTATGTGGCTCCCCTTTACAATTACCTGATTACAAAGGGCGGGGATGTGCGCATTTCCATTGTGGATTTTGATAAGGTTCATGTATTGGGCACACCGGAAGAACTGGATTATTTTAAGGAAAATTATAAAGCATGAGACAAGATGTTATGTTCCGGAAACTGAATAAAAAATTTGTCTGGATTGCTCTGATTCATTGGATTCTGACTTTTTTTACAGACCACATTATTTTTCAATATGTGATGTGGGACTTTTCCGATGTGACGCAGATGGTTAAAACAGCAATGACCTATGGGGCCAAGGCTGTTTTTCTGCTTATTCTGATTGGAATTTATCAGGGACTTTACTTCTTCTTTGCGAAAGCGGACAAGAGGCTTGTAAAGTATACCCTGATTTATTTTTGCATCAATATGGTTTTGCTGTTCCTCATCTGGCCGGGAATCTGGCGCATGGATGAATTCGGCATCTTAAACAGCGCAGTTAAGCTTCTGCCCGTGTTCTGGCAGAATTATCTTACCAGCCTTTTTTACGTATTTTCCCTGATGCTGGTTCCGGTTCCGGCAGGCGTGATCATTGTACAGTGCGCTTTGATTTCCCTGATGGCAGGATATATCATCAGGTTTTTTGTGAATTGTTTTGGAAAAAGCGGGCTTTTTGCATTCCTGCCTTTTCTGTTTTTCCCGGTTCTGGATTCAAACCTGTATCCCATGAGAATGAGTTTATACGGGGTTCTGGAGCTATTTTTACTTGTGCTTCTTTTTGAAAAGAAAAAAAATCAGATGGAAGGGACAGGTTCGTGGATATTTATCTGCATCCTGGGAGCCATTGTTACGGTGTGGAGAACAGAAGCCGTTTACTATTTTCTGTTGTTTCCGTTACTTTTGGTTATTCTGTTCATAAAGAATATGGACAGAAAAGCTTTAGTCAAAATAATCTGTACCTATCTGGCATGTTCCTTATGCCTGTTCGTGCCCCAGACCGTAGGGGATAAGCTGACCAGCGGAAACCAGTATGATTTAACCAGTGTGGTTTTGCCCCTTATTCCCCTTGTGGAAGAAGCCTACGGGCAGGAAGACTGCAGGGAGCAGTTAAATGCCATCGACCGGGTCATTGATGTGGAAATGGCTGTAGAAGGCGCAAGAGAGAACAAAAGCGGTATCAGCCTGTTCTGGAGCAGGCCTGATTTTCAAAGGGAATATACGGATGAACAGTATAAGGAATTTAAAAACGCCTATTATGGATTGATTGTGAAATTTCCCGGAGTTTTTCTTAAGGAGCGGTGGGACTGCTTTGTACATTCCGTGGATTTACTACAGAATACCACGGAAATTTTTGAAGCCGGGGGAGTGGCCAATTATGATGTTTTCAAGGCGTATCCCGGAACTGCCCCTGTGGGCGGGGACATGAGAAATGCGGTTATTAAAATGCTGGAATGGCGCAGCATGGATGATTATGAGACGAAGAAGGCCGGTTATTCCTTTATATACGGACATATAGTGCCAATTTGCATCCTCCTGTTAGCCTGGGCTGTATGTCTTTTGAGAAGGAAATGGCATGGGTTTTTCCTGCTGTCTCTTCCCCTGGTAAAGGTACCCTTGATTTTCCTGACGGCTCCTTCCAGATTGTTTATGTATTACTATTCCCTGTATTTAATCGGATATTTTGTGCTCATGTATCTGCTTCTGGCAGTCTGGAAAAAGCTGGAAGGACCCGTAAAAAAGACTCTTGCCTACGGAAAAAGAAACGGAATCAAGGCGGCTTTCCATGCGGCTATGGAGCGGGTGGACAAGAGTCATCAGGATGAAATGTCCCGTCTTGCGGCGGATTATAAGGGCTGTAAAGAGTGGAGCATATTCATGGAGCGGGATAAAATGGAAGAAGAGATAAAGGCCCAGAGGGCGCACCGTTTTCCCTATGAGCCATTGATCAGTATTGTAGTGCCCGCTTATGAAACGGACAGAGTTTTTCTAAAGGAATTAATAACTAGTGTAATTGAACAAACCTATTCGAATTGGGAACTGATTATTGCCGATGCAAGTAAAACTGACGGCGTAAAAGAGATGCTGACGGAACTTTCCGGGGACGGGACGGATGCCGTCAGATACAAAAAATTAAAGGAGAATAATGGGATTTCTGAAAATACCAATGCGGCTGTGGAGGATGCAAAAGGGGATTATATCGCTCTTTTGGACCATGATGATCTATTGACCCGGGACGCTTTGTACTCTATGGTTGAGAGAATCAACAGATGTGATGAAAGGGAAAGGATTCTGGCAGTTTATTCCGATGAGGATAAATGTGACGGCGGCGGAGAGAATTTTTATGAGCCCCATTTTAAGCCGGATTTTAATCTGGATTTGCTGTTATCAAATAATTACATCTGTCATTTTTTGATGGTAAAGGCTTCCGCCATGAAGGAACTGAAGCTCCGGAAGGAGTTTGACGGGGCCCAGGATTACGATTTGGTGCTGCGCCTTTCGGCAAGGGCTGATTCCACAAGGGAAAAAGTTCTTCATGTACCCAAGGTGCTCTACCACTGGCGGTGTCATGAAGGCTCCACGGCGGTCAATACGGAAAGCAAACGCTATGCCTATGATGCGGGGCGAAAGGCTTTAGAGGCATATTATCGGGAAATGGGAATGGAAGGCGTGCAGGTTTCGGACAGCTCTCATTTGGGATTTTATCAAACTCTTTACAGTCCGGATATTTTTGCGGTAAGGAAGGATGTTGCGGCAGTCTGCGGCAGGATCATAGAAAAAGGTCTGGTAACAGGGGGCCCTGAACTGGAGTCCCGTTCTCTGTTTAAGGGACTGAAACAAAACAGCAGCGGATATATGCACAGAGCGGATATCAGGTTAGATGTGGATGGGGCTGATGAAAGGGCTTTAAAGCTGCGCCCCGGGCTTTCATGCACCCTGGAGGAAGCTCTGGAACAGGGGATGAAGCTGGTATATGAGCCGGAATTTGTTAAAATTTTATAAAAATTTTATGATGAATTTGTCAAAATCCCCCTTTGTGCTGCGAATTATATTATAATGGAAAAGGAGCCATCATGAAAACAACAGTGGTAATTCCTAATTATAATGGAATTAAATATTTGCAAAACTGTATAAAATGCCTTTTAAACGCAAGAAAAAAAGGGGATTTCCATATACTGGTTGTGGATAACGGCTCCGTGGACGGAAGCCTTGATGCGGCAAGGGAATATGAGGCAGAAGGGCTTTTGGAGCTTGTGGCTTTTTCCGAAAACACAGGATTTTGCAAGGCCGTAAACGAAGGAATCAGACGGTGTAAAACAAAATATGTCCTGCTTTTAAATAACGATACGGAAGTGACAGAGGATTTCATAAAGGAACTGGAGGATTTTATGGATGCTCATCCAAGGGCTTTTTCCGTCTCTTCCAAAATGCTTTCCTTAAAAGAACCGGAGATTATTGACGACTGCGGGGATTTGTACTGCGCTTTAGGTTGGGCCTTCGGCCTTGGAAAAGGCAAAGCCGCATCCTGTTATGAAAAGGATAGCAGGGTATTTGCCGCCTGTGGCGGAGCTTCCCTGTATCGGAGAGCGGTTTTTGACAGAATCGGTTTATTTGATGAAAATCATTTTGCCTATCTGGAGGATATTGACATAGGCTATCGCGCGCTCATATACGGATATTACAATTATTATTGTCACAGTGCCATAGTGTACCATGCCGGAAGCGGCTTTTCCGGTTCCAGATATAACAGGTTTAAAATCGATTTATCTGCAAAAAATAGTATATATCTGGTTTATAAAAACATGCCTATTTTACAGCAGCTTTTGAATCTGCCTTTTCTTTTTGCGGGTTTTTTTGTTAAATGGCTGTTTTTTGTGAAAAAGGGATTTGGGACAATCTACTTAAAAGGGCTTATGAAAGGTTTTTCTTTATGTCTTTCCGAGAAAGGAAGGGAAAAGAAAATATCTTTTTCAGGAAAAAACTTTTTGAATTATGTATTTATTCAAATACAATTGTGGTGGAACATGGTGCGGAGAATAACGGGCTGATAAGGATAAAAAGAGGTTTTCCCATAAAATAGGACGACAAAATATTACAAAATTGTTAAGGAAAGATTAAAAATTATGACCTAAAAAGGTTGCCCTTTTTGGAGAAATAAGGTAAAATATCGGTTGTATATGAGAAAAGGTGATTCCCGTTGATTAAAGATAATCAAAAATATTTCAACAGGCTTCATGTAGTCATGGATGCTTTTGTTGTGGCAGCCGCTTATGCAATTGCATGGCTGATTAGATTTAAAAGCGGTCTCTGGAAGGAAGAGGGCTTGTTTATCGGTATTCTGGGCGCACGTACTTATTTTATGGCGCTGGTGTTCATTGTACCGGGATATCTGGTTTTAAACCACTTATTCAATCTGTATACGTCAAAGCGCTATTCCAGCGCCAGAAGAGATATTGTTAATGTTATAAAGGCCAATATGGTAGGTCTGGTACTGTTTCTGGGTATTTTGTATGTCATTGACCAGAAGGACTTTTCCCGAGGAATGATTTTTGTTTTCAGCGGGCTGAACATTCTGGGGCAGAGCGGGACCAGAATCTTTATCAGGAAACTTCTGCGCTCTTTCAGACGGAAGGGTTATAATGTCAAATATGTTCTGTTAGTGGGATATTCCAAGGCGGCGGAGCAGTATATTGACAGGATTATGCAGAATCCTCAATGGGGATATATTGTCAGGGGGATTCTGGACAACCATATTCCCCGAGGTACCTTATACCGGGGCATTAAGGTTCTTGGAACCATCGGCAATCTGGAAATTATTCTGCCTGAAAATAAGCTGGACGAAATTGCCATTACCCTTTCTTTGAAGGATTATGACAGTCTGGAAAGGATTGTAGGCTTATGCGAAAAATCCGGAGTGCATACAAAGTTTATTCCTGATTACAATAGTGTTATACCCAGCAAGCCTTATACAGAGGATTTAAACGGACTGCCGGTTATCAATATCCGTCATGTTCCCCTTACCAATACCTTAAACAGTATGGCAAAGCGGGTCGTGGATATTGTGGGAAGCATTTTTGCCATGATTTTGTTTTCTCCGGTTTTTCTGGTTACAGCGATTGCGGTCAGGGCCACAAGCAGAGGACCGGTAATTTTCAAACAGGAGAGAGTAGGGCTTCATAATAAGCCTTTTCAAATGTATAAATTCCGCACTATGGAGGTTCAGAAGCCGTCCAAAGAAAAGAAGAGCTGGACGGTCAAGGATGACCCCAGAGTAACGGATGTGGGCAAGTTTTTAAGAAGGACAAGCATTGACGAGCTTCCTCAGTTTTTCAATGTGTTTAAAGGGGATATGAGCCTTGTGGGACCCAGGCCCGAAAGGCCTTTCTTTGTAGAAAAGTTCAAGGAAGAAATTCCCAGATATATGATCAAGCATCAGGTCAGACCGGGCATAACCGGCTGGGCGCAGATTAACGGCTACAGAGGGGATACATCCATCAGAAGGCGTATTGATTGTGATTTGTACTATATAGAAAACTGGACCATGGCACTGGATTTCAAAATCCTGTTCCTGACCGTTTTCAAAGGATTTATCAATAAGAATGCGTATTAAGAAAGGATTAAAGAGTAGGAAACTATGGCAGCTAAAAAGAGTTCCGGCGCGTCGGGCGGAAAGAGAATGACTAAGGCACAGCGCAGGAAGAGAAAACAGAAGAAATTTGCGATTCTTGCAATAGAGGTCGTTGTTGTTATTATTTTGATTATTGCGTTGTATTTTGTCAGCAAGCTGGATATTATTCATAAGACAGATATCAGCGATGAAGAAATTATTACCAATAATGAAAATGAGGAAGGGCTGCTGGTGGATGCCAGCGATGTCACGATTAATGACAATATCGGCGGACATATGGAGGGATACCGTAATATTGCACTTTTCGGTGTAGATGCCAGAAACAATAACCTGGGAAAAGGCGTCCGTTCCGATACCATTATTATTGCTTCTATCAATGAAAACACGAAGGAAGTCAGACTGGTTTCCATATATCGTGATACTTATTTGAATCTTGGAAACGATTCCTATTCCAAGTGTAACGAAGCCTATGCTGCAGGCGGCGCAAAACAGGCCATTAACATGATCAACATGAATACAGACCTGAATATTACAGACTATGTTACGGTGGGCTGGGCGGCTGTGGCCGATACTGTGGATGCCTTAGGAGGCATACAGATTGATGTGGATGCGGAAGAGTTAAAGCATCTGAATAATTATCAGGTGGAAACTTCCCAGTCCTTAGGCAGAAGCTTTACCAGATTGGAGCAGACGGGACTGGTTACATTAGACGGAATCCAGGCGGTTTCTTACTGCCGTATCCGTTATACCGCGGGAGATGATTACAAGAGAACCGAAAGACAGAGAGAGGTCATTCAGGCTCTTGCAGATAAAGCAAAGACGGCAACGCCGGATAAGCTGGACCAGATTGCCAATAAAGTGTTTCCACAGACGGCAACAAGTCTGACCCTGACAGAGATTCTGGACCTTTTAAAGGATATTGCATCCTATAATATTGTTGAAACCAGCGGATTCCCTTCAGCAGAATATAGGACTACAGGAGTTATCAAGGCCGGGGGAAGAAATCACGGGGATTGTGTTATTCCTGCAGATTTGGAGACCAATGTTATGATTCTGCATCAGTTCCTGTTCGGGGATGTGGGAGATTATAAACCTTCCCAGGCAGTGCAGGGCTACAGTGAAAAAATCCGTTCGGATACAGGAACGGCCAAACCCGATACGGGCCAAGGAGAATAAAGTGAAAACCGTGGATGCACATACATCATCAAAGCAGTATATGGGATAAATTACAAAGAGGGCTTTAACAGGTCCTCTTTTTTTGTTATAATAGATATTAGTCATATGAGTAAGGCAGCAGGCAGTAAAGGAAGCGTAGAACATGGATACAGTGGATGTTATCATCCCCACCTATAAACCGGATAAAGAGTTTTTGGAGATTTTAGATATGTTGAAGAGGCAGACGGTCAGACCCTCGCATATCATTATTTTGAATACGGAAGAAAAATATTTTGAACGTCTGGTTTACGGAAGCGATTTTTCAAAAAAGCACAGCAGCTGTAAGGTTTACCATCATTCCAAAAGAGAATTTGACCACGGAGCGACACGCAACAGGGGAGCAAAGCTTTCCGATGCGGATTATTTTGTGATGATGACACAGGACGCAGTGCCAAAGGACGATAAGCTTCTGGAAAAGCTTCTGGAGCCCTTAAAGGAGCAAAAGGCGGCGGTATCTTATGCCAGACAGCTTCCAAAGGAAGACTGCAACCCCATCGAGCAGTATACAAGGTCCTTTAACTATCCGGAGGAGTCCTGTTTAAAAGGGGAAAAGGATAAGGACAGGCTGGGGATTAAAACCTATTTCTGTTCAGATGTCTGTGCGGCATATAATAAGGAGATTTTTGACAGTCTGGGCGGTTTTGTGAATCGGACTTTGTTTAATGAAGATATGATCTATGCGGCAAAAGCGGCGAAGGCCGGATATATGATTGCCTACCAGGCAGATGCGGGTGTTTACCATTCCCACAATTATTCTGCAAAGGAACAGTTTCACAGAAATTTTGACTTAGGGGTCTCCCAGGCGGATCATCCGGAGGTTTTTTCAGAATTTGCCTCGGAGGGCGAAGGCATCCGCATGGTAAAAGAAACTGCCGCATATCTTTGGAATAACGGATATAAGAGGATGATTCCCAGGCTCTTTGCTTTAAGCGGGGCAAAATGGCTGGGCTACAGGCTGGGAAAGGGTTATCACAGGCTGCCGGACAAAGTTGTCTTAAAATGCACTTCTGCTCCCTCCTACTGGAAGAGAAAGGCATTAAAGAGGGCTGTTGAGCATATTGACGGAAGTAAAGGCTACGGAAAAAATCCTGACAAAGAAGGAGTATAAAATATGTGTGGTATTGTAGGCTATATCGGAAAGCGCCAGGCGGCTCCCATGATTTTAGAAGGGCTGTCAAGGCTGGAATACAGAGGATATGATTCTGCGGGAATTGCCGTATTTGACGGGGATAAGATCAACATTGCCAAGGCGGCGGGCAGATTAGAGATTTTAGAGGAAATGACCCATAACGGAGAAACCCTGAAGGGCTCTGTAGGAATTGGCCACACCAGATGGGCGACCCACGGAGTACCCAGTACCATAAACGCCCATCCCCATTATAACAGGGAGGAAACCATTGCGGTGGTTCACAACGGAATCATCGAAAATTATATTTCTCTGAGAAATATGCTGAAGGAAAAGGGCTATGAATTGGTGTCGGATACGGACACGGAAGTGGTTGCGCATTTGATTGATTATTATTATAAAGGGAATCCCTTGGAGGCAATTACCAAGGTTCTTCACAGGGTTGAGGGTTCCTATGCATTAGGCGTTATTTTTGCAGAGCATCCGGATCAGCTCTTTGCGGCAAGAAAGGATTCTCCTCTGATCGTAGGGCAGAATGATGAAGGCTGCTTTATTGCTTCGGACGTCCCAGCAATTTTAAAGTATACAAGACAGGTAACCTATGTGGACAATCAGGAGATTGTAAGACTTCGGGGAGACCACATGCATTTCTATACGGTGGATGAAGAGGAAATAAAAAAGGAATCCGTAACCATAGAATGGGATTCCAATGCGGCGGAAAAGGGCGGCTATGAGCATTTTATGCTGAAGGAGATGTATGAGCAGCCCAAGGGAGTGGCGGATACGCTGCTGCCCAGGCTCAAGGACGGCGAAGTGGTTATCGATGAATTGAATATGACCGACGAGGAGCTGCTTTCTGTTAAGAAGATTTATATTGTGGCCTGCGGCTCCGCATATCATGCAGGGGTTACAGGAAAATATGTGCTGGAAAATCTGGCAAGGATCTCAGTAGAGGTGGATCTGGCATCTGAGTTCCGATACAGGAATCCGGTTATGGAGGAAGGGGCTATGGTCATTGTGATCAGCCAGTCGGGAGAGACGGCAGATACCCTTGCCGCCCTTCGGGAATCCAAAAAGAGAGGCTTTAAGGTGCTGGGCATTGTAAATGTGGTGGGAAGCTCCATTGCAAGAGAGGCGGACAGCGTGCTCTATACCTGGGCGGGACCGGAAATTGCCGTTGCCACCACCAAAGCCTATTCCACCCAGCTTATAGCCTTATATTTACTGGCCTTAAAATTTGCCAGGGTTAGAAAAACGGTGGAAGATACGGAGTTTACACGGCTTTTGGAGGATTTGAAAAAGCTTCCAAATCAGATTGAGATGCTTTTATCCAACAAAAACCATATTCAGAAATTTGCAAACCGCTATATAGGCGCAAAGGATATTTTCTTTATCGGAAGGGGCATTGATTATGCCATTTCCTTAGAGGGCTCTTTGAAACTGAAGGAGATTTCTTACATCCATTCCGAGGCCTATGCGGCGGGAGAATTAAAGCACGGGACAATTTCCCTCATAGAGGAAGGAACTCTGGTGGCGGCTGTTGCCACCCAGCCGGAGCTGTTTGCAAAAACAATCAGCAATATGGTGGAGGTTAAAGCAAGAGGGGCCTTTGTTCTGGCGGTAACCAATGAGGGAAATATGGACATAGAAAAAGCGGCGGATTATGTGATTTATATTCCCGAAACAAATCCCTGCTTTGCCAATTCTCTGGCAATCATTCCCCTGCAGCTTTTCGGGTACTATGTGGCTGTGGGAAAAGGATGCGATGTGGATAAGCCGAGGAATTTGGCAAAATCGGTAACTGTTGAGTAACTGGATAAATATGCAGTTTAATGTTTGGTAAAGTGGTGGTATACGATGGAAATGGATAGGGTACAGGGGCCGGAACAGAAAAATGATTCAGGCAGATTGAAAAAAATGGGAAGCAGCCTTTTGTGCGGCCTTATTTTCGGATTGACGGCAGGTCTTATGATGGTGGTTATCCTGTCGGTCTTTCCCGGTGGCGGAGCCGGAAATCAGGAAAAGACTGCAGCGGTCATGGAAATGCCGGCGGCGGATAAGGAAAAGGAAGAAAAAGGCGGAGAGAAGGAAGAGAAACCCGATGTGGCTCTGCCGCAGAACGACGGCGATATTAAAGCTGCGGATAGTACGGCGGAGAACCAGACCGTGGTTACGGATGTGACAGAGGTAGTGGATAATGTTATGCCCTGTGTGGTGTCTATTTTCAGTACCTATGTGATCAAGGAGGATTTCTGGGGATACCGCTATGATTATGAGACCGAAGGCGGCGGTTCAGGCATTATCGTCGGGGAAAATGAAACGGAGCTTTTAATCGTAACCAACAATCATGTTGTGGAGGATTCCAAAGAGCTGACGGTTCAGTTTATTGATGATTCGGTGGCAACGGCACTGGTAAAGGGAACGGACGAGGATATGGATCTGGCGGTTATTGCCATTGAAATTGCCGATTTAGACCCCTCCACCAAATCTTCCATCAGAGTGGCTACCATGGGGGATTCCGATAAGTTAAAGGTGGGAGAGCCTGCAATTGCCATAGGAAATGCTTTAGGCTACGGGCAGTCCGTTACCACGGGGGTCATCAGTGCGGTAAACAGGTCTTATACCGATGAATACGGGCCTTTATACGGCGGCTCCTTAGAGGAAGAGAACTATGAAAACGTAAAGTATCTGATTCAGACAGATGCGGCAATCAATCCGGGAAATTCCGGCGGAGCTCTCTTGAATGTCCGTGGAGAGGTTGTGGGGATTAATTCCAGCAAAATAGCGGAGTATACAGTGGAGGGGATGGGATATGCCATTCCGATTTCCACGGCGGAGCCGATTATTGAGGAACTGATGACTCAAAAAACTAAAGCTCCCGGAAAAGTAAAGCAGAATTCGGCTTATCTGGGCATCAGCGGAATGGCGGTAACAGGCGAGATGCTGCAGAGGTATGATTTGAAGGAAGGTCTTTATATTACACAGGTATTTGCCGATACCCCGGCTAAGGAGGCGGGAATTAAGAAGGGCGATATTCTGTTATCTATAGATGATGTGTCAATAGGGGATATGGATGAACTTTCACAGACGCTTTCCGGTTACGAGGAGGGTGAAAGGATTGTCGTAAAGCTATTGAAACGCAGTAACAGCGGTTATGTTGAAAGAGAAATAAAGGTTGTACTTGGAGGAAAAGAATGACGGATTTTTTTAATTTTAAAGACGGAGAGAAAGAAACTATAGCGGATGAAGTTTTTTTTGATGAGGAAAAGGAAATATCCGAAGACGATTTTGACGAAGAATTTGATGAAGAGCTTTTAGGGAAAACAGAAGCTTCGGAAGATGACTTTGAAGATGATGAAGAAGATGAATTCGAAGGGGACAGAATAGAAGAGGACTTCGAAGATGACGAGGACGACGACTTTGAAGAGGGCGATATAGAAGAGAACTTTGAAGAAGATGAATTCGAAGGAGACAAAATGGAAGAGGACTTCGAAGATGACGAGGACGACGACTTTGAAGAGGGCGATATAGAAGAGGACTTTGAAGAAGATGAATTCGAAGGAGACAAAATCGAAGAGGACTTCGAAGATGACGAAGAGGACGACTTTGAAGAGGACCCTGAAGAAGATGAATTTGAAGGGGACAGAATAGAAGAAGACTTCGAAGATGATGAAGAGGACGACTTTGAAGGAGACAAAATCGAAGAGGACTTCGAAGATGACGAAGAGGACGACTTTGAAG
>CAZDRM010000009.1:0-11808 GCA_964507745.1 uncultured Lachnospiraceae bacterium | reverse complement strand
AGGACAGATTAGAAGAGGACCCTGAGGAAGATGAATTTGAAGGGGGCAGAATAAAAGAAGACTTCGAAGATGATGAAGAGGCTGACTTTGAAGAGGATAGATTAGAAGAGGACTCTGAAGAAGATGAATTTGAAGGGGACAAAATAGAAGAGAACTTCGAAGAAAATAAGAAAGACGACATCGAAGAAGAAACAGAAGAAGCGCTTCATGAGGAACCGGACAAAGAGGAAGATAACGGCTCCTTTGGAAATGAAAAGGAAGATAACAGCGAAAAAGGCAGCGAAGAGAAGGAAGATGAATACGAAAGCGTATGCTTTATCTGCCGCAGGCCGGAAAGCGTTACCGGAAAACAGTTTAAGATGCCCAATCATATATGTGTCTGCAATGACTGTATGCATAAGACTATGGACGCAGTCAGCCAGTTTGATTACCAGGGCATGTTAAGCGATCCTAATCTCTTAAGCGGATTGGGTAATCTGGATTTTGGGGATGACGACAAAAACAAAGATATGAAAAACGGATTTCCCAATATTCGTTTTGTCAATATCAGTGATCTTCAGGGAGACGGCGGCATTCCCAACAAACAGAAGTTAAAGAAGAGGAAAAAGGATGACAAGCCCCTTTTAGATATTAAGAATATTCCCGCTCCACATAAAATCAAGGCTGGGCTGGATGAATATGTGGTAGGACAGGAAAAGGCTAAAAAAGTAATTTCCGTTGCCGTTTACAATCATTATAAGCGGGTTGCCACCAATACTATGGACGATATTGAAATCGAAAAGTCCAACATGCTGATGATCGGGCCTACCGGATGCGGAAAGACCTATCTGGTTAAGACTCTGGCAAGACTTTTGGATGTGCCGCTGGCCATTGCTGACGCTACCAGCCTTACAGAGGCAGGCTATATCGGCGATGATATTGAAAGCGTGCTTTCCAAGCTTTTGGCGGCAGCAGGAAATGATGTGGACAGGGCCCAGATGGGAATTGTCTTTATTGACGAAATTGACAAAATTGCCAAAAAGCAGAACACCAATTCCCGCGATGTTTCAGGAGAATCCGTACAGCAGGGAATGTTAAAGCTTTTAGAGGGAGCGGATATTGAAGTGCCGGTAGGGGCAAACAGCAAGAATGCCATGGTTCCCCTTACTACCATTAATACCAGAAATATTCTGTTTATCTGTGGCGGTGCATTTCCCGATTTGGATGAAATAATCAAGCAGAGGTTATCTAAACAGAGTTCTATCGGATTTAATGCCACTTTAAAGGATACCTTTGACAAAGAAAAGAATATTCACAGTAAGGTAACCATTGAGGATTTGAAGAAATTCGGCATGATTCCCGAATTCCTAGGACGTCTGCCTGTTATTTATACTTTGGACGGCCTTACGGAAGATATGCTTGTGGATATTTTGATGGAGCCCAAAAACGCTATATTAAAGCAGTATCAGAAGCTCCTGGCTTTGGATGAGGTGGATTTGCAGTTTGACGATAATGCGTTGCGCGCCATTGCAAAAAAAGCCATGGAAAAGGATACGGGCGCAAGAGCGCTGCGTGCTATTATTGAGGAATTTATGCTGGATATCATGTATGAAATTCCCAAGGATGAGAATATCGGAAGCGTTATGATCACAGGAGAATATATTGAAGGAAAAGGCGGGCCAATCATACAGATTCGCAGTTAAGCATATGATAATAAAAAAGTGCGGAGCATTGTATGGATGCAATAAGAATCGCCTGCAGGAACAGAATTTTATCCAACAGCTATCTGGATATTCTGTTTGATTTTGATATTACGCCGCAGCAGCTGTTTGGAGACCGCGTGGAAACACCGGACTATTGTGAAGAAGTATTGTTTGAGCATTTGAAAATTTTACATGTGGCTGCCAGTCAGCTGCCGCCTTTAGGCGGTCCGGAATACCGCTATCAGTATACGCCTAAGTGCTACGGATTAATACAGGATACGGAAGCGCCTCTTTCTGTGGGGCAGCCTGTGCCGGGTACAGGGCTGGTGCCGGATTTGACGGCTTTGTCCGACGCCGGTATTCTGGCGGTAAGCGGCCCTCCTTTAGAGCTGACGGGAAAAAATGTGTTAATCGGCATTATAGATACGGGTATTCGCTATCAGCTTTCTTCTTTCAGGAGGAGCGACGGCTCCACAAGGGTTTTGTCCATCTGGGACCAGACCAATCAGCAGGGTATGCCGCCGGACGGCTTTGATTACGGGACGGAATTCACGGAAGCGGAAATTAATTACAATCTGGAAAACGGAGGAGAGCCCTTAGTAACAGACGAAACAGGCCATGGCACTAAGGTGGCGGGAGTGGCAGGAGGCTATGACAGAAACAGCGGCTTTTTAGGCGCAGCACCGGATGCCTCTTTTATTGTTGTAAAGCTGAAACAGGCCAAGGAATATTTGAGGGAATTTTACCAGATTCCTGATGATGTGCCCTGTTTTCAGGAGACGGACATTATGCTCGCCCTCCAGTATCTGGACCGCATGGCGGAAGAACTGAACAAACCTCTTGTGACATGTATTGCTCTGGGTACCACCATGGGAGCCCATGACGGCACCTCTCTTTTGGATTACTATGTCAATGAGCTTGCCAGAAAGCGGAAGAGGTGCATTGTAGTCGGCGGAGGAAATGAAGGAAATTCCTCCGGTCATTATGAAGGCAATCTGGTTATGGCGCCGGGGGCGGCACAGGCCAATGAAGAGATAGAAGTCCTGGTAGGACAGGGAGAAAAAGGATTGTGGATGGAGCTGTGGGGAAAGGCACCGGGGATTTTTACCGTGTCCATTACCAGTCCCAGCGGGGAAACAATTCCGGAAATCCCCTTCCGTATAGGACAGAGCGTGGATTATACTTTTATTTATTCCAATACAAGGATAACCGTTAAATACATTCTTGTAGAGCAGGGCAACGGGCAGGAGCTGATTGTCATGCGCTTTCAGAATCTTTTACCGGGAATCTGGAAAATCAGGGTGCACGTAAGCGGCGGCGGAGGCAATTTCCATGTATGGCTTCCCATGAGAAATTTTCTGGAGGGAGATACTTATTTTTTGCGTCCCAGCCCGTATAATACCATGACGGAGCCGGCATATACCAGGGATGTTATGACGGTAACTACCTATAACAGCAGGGACGGAAGCTTTTATTTAAACAGCGGCAGAGGCTTTAGTACGGACGGCTATATTACACCGGATTTAGCTGCGCCGGGGGTAGGGATTCCCACGCCTTTACTGGCGGACACCGGTTCCTCCATGTCAGCGGCCATGACTGCAGGAGCCGCCGCCTGTTTTCTGCAATGGGCGGTTGTAGAACAACATGATATTCTTGTGAATACTTCCGCCGTTAAAAATTATTTTATCAGAGGGGCAAAACGGCGTACGGACAGCTATTATCCTTCCAGAGAGTGGGGCTATGGAACCCTGAATCTGGCAGGAGTATTTCAAGCTTTAGCAGGACTATGACTCTGGGAAAAAGTCTGTTTAAAAATTACAGGAGAAAAATCAATGGTATTTATCAGCATAATAATCGCTATTGTGGCTGCAGAGGCCGTGATCAAACAGGTAAGGGAGCAGAACGGCGTCATCGGAGAGAGGAAGCCTTTTCTTTCAGGAAAGCTGTACCTGACGAAATACCATAATTACGGGGCTTTTCTGAATTTGGGACAGAAGCGGCCGGAGTTTGTGAAGGGACTTTCGGCAGGACTGTGTCTGGCCTGCACTATAATCTTTGTTTTCAGTATGGGAACAAAGGGCAAACAACTGTTAAAAACAGGTTTGTCCGTGCTGTTAGGCGGAGCCTATTCCAACACCTATGACAGGCTTGTTAGGGGATATGTGGTGGACTATTTCGGCTTTCAGGTAAAAAACGAAAAGCTTCAGAATATCGTGTTCAATATTTCAGACTTTTGCATTATGATCGGAGCGCTTATTTCCGTACTCAGAATGTAAGGGAGTAACGGTTTGAAAGATATAGCATAAAAAGTTGCGGTTTGTCAGCTGATTTGTTATACTTTTAAAATATCATTGCGGATAAGATACAGGAAAGCAGGTAGAAAAATGGATAAGAAAAGAGTAGTAGTTTCATTGGGACATGAAGCATTAGGATATACCATATCCCAGCAGTGGGATGCGGTAAAGGATACAGCCAGAGCACTGGCGGATTTGGTGGAGGCCGGTTACCAGCTGACTATTACCCATAGCAACGGACCTCAGGTTTCCATGATTCATAAGGCTATGACAGAGCTTAGAAGGATTTATATTGACTACAGTCCTGCACCTATGTGTGTGTGCTCGGCCATGAGCCAGGGGTATGTGGGCTATGATATCCAGAATTCCCTGCGTGCAGAGCTTTTAAGCAGGGGGATTTCCAAGCCTGTCAGCACCATTTTAACTCAGGTAACGGTAGATCCTTATGATGAAGCCTTTTATGATCCCAAGAAGTTGATCGGACGTTATATGAGCGCTGAGGATGCCGAGGTTGAGGTTAAGAAGGGCAATTATGTAAAAGAAGAGCCGGGCAAGGGCTTCCGCCGTATTGTGGCTGCCCCTAAGCCTATTGATATTGTGGAGATTGAAGCTATTAAGGCATTGGCGGATGCGGACCAGGTGGTTATTGCCTGTGGCGGCGGCGGTATTCCCGTTATCGAGCAGAAGCATGCTTTAAAGG
Organism: uncultured Lachnospiraceae bacterium; assembly: GCA_964507745.1. Classification (GTDB taxonomy): domain Bacteria; phylum Bacillota; class Clostridia; order Lachnospirales; family Lachnospiraceae; genus UBA2882. The sequence goes on along the minus strand of CAZDRM010000009.1, from coordinate 7,132 downwards.
GAGCTTCGGCCGTTATTGAAAAGGACTGTATCGCCGGTAAGCTGGCAGCGGACTTAAAGGCAGACCAGCTGATTATCTTAACAGGCGTAGAGCAGGTTTACAAGAATTTTGAGAAGGAAGATCAGGAAGGTATTTCCTCTATGACTGTTGCAGAGGCAAAGGCTTACATTGCCGAGGGTCAGTTTGGGGAAGGCGATATGCTGCCAAAGATTGAAGCGGCAATTGATTATCTGGAAAAGGTGCCGGAGGGAAGCGTGCTGATTACCTCTATCGGGAAAACGGCAAAGGCCGTTAAGGGAAAGACGGGAACGGTCATTACGGCATAAATCAATCTCGGTCAACATTTAACTGCATAAGAGATAGATTTTCTATAAAGGCTGAATCTTCTTCGGAAGCATTCAGCTTTTTGTATGTAGTTTCGTAAAGCACTGTATTTCCGTCAGGAGCGGTTACGGTTATGGTAAAATCCTCTATGGAGGAAAGAAGCCAGCATGGATTCATGCCCATGGGAATTAAGAGCTGTCCTTCCTTTATAGTGCAGGATGCCAGACTGCCTTCAAAGCTGTTGGCCTCTGTATCAGACCAGGTAAGGGTTAAAAGGGAGCCTTCAGGGATTTCGGCAGTATCGGAAAGCTCTAAATAGAGAAGATCATAGGTAATGCCGTTAAAGCTGTCAGGCAGATTATGTTCATTCAGGCTTTTTGCGGCATCGGCCACAATAATCTCCGAAAGTGAGTCCATGGAAGCGCCGAAGGCTTCCGAACTTGAGCCAAAATCCGTGGCAGGAGCAAAGATGCGGTAATCATCCCCGTCATAAATGTTCTGCGCATTGGTATCGTAAAGACTGTTATATAGATAAGATGGATAAAATGCCCCGTCCTTTGCGCAATAAACATATCCGGCATCCAGCATAAAGCGGAATATGTAATAATTTCTTTCAGGCTGGATATAAAAAACCACAGGAAGGTTTTCGGATGCCGTATCCCATATTGCCTTTTGGGCCTCGTAGCTTCTGGCAGCGGGAATAAAGCCCGTGACAGAGCAGCGGATGCCTAAATAGTCGTAAAAGCCCTGACCGTCCAAAGCCATATAGGCCATGGTGTCTGAAAGGGCATCACATTTTTCCGTTACGGAAGCGTAATCCGTAATATAATGAAGCTGATCGGAAACCATGAAGCCGGAACCTAAAAGCTTTTGATATTTTTCGGGAAGGCCCGTATCCTCGGACTTTAAAAAGATTTCAGGCACTTCATAGCAGGAGTAAAGCTTTGCGACGTCATCCATAACCAGCTGGCTTTCCCCGTCGGGATAAATCCACAGATCGGGATTTTTTGTCCAGGAAATCTGGGCATAAATCATCATGGGAAGAGAAAAGCATAAGCCCATAAAGACAGACTGTGTGGAGCGCTTTGGCAGTGTCTTTCCGTATCGAATCAAAAGAACCGGTAAAAAGATGCCCGTAACCGCAATAAACACGCCGGCGGTGCGGGAAAGGATCTTATCAATATCTGCCCGCACCAGAGTATAGCTGTAGGACACCATCAGGGTAAGAGCCCCGGCCATAAAGAAAAGGGCATAACCGGATAACGAACGTTTTTTTATAAAATAGTAAAAGCAATAGAGAAAAACCCAGACTCCTGCCGCGGGAAAAAGGAAACGGAAGCATAAATAAATTCCCTGCCGTAAGCCGGAAAAATCCGTCAGATAGGGCATAAAGACATCCGGAGGAGTTTGTCCCAGCAAGGGAATCCCGTCTGCCATGACAGTCTGGGAGGAATAGATCAAAGTATGGCGCACCATTCTCAGGAGAAGAGGAGCGGCTCCCGCTACGATTAGGAGCAGAACTCCCCACGCCACATAAAAAAGAGGATTTTTCAGATAACTTTTCAGATCGCCGCTTTTTATAAAAGTAAAAAGCTGATAAACGCCGAGAGGGAAAGTCCCTATCAGTAATGCCGCCCCGAAAAGGGGATAATATAAACCGCTTAAGAAGCAGGAAAAAATCCATAGCCACAGCCAGAGATTTTTTTTCTTTAAAAGCTCCGGCAGAGTCAGAAGAAGGAGAACGGGCAGCACCATATACTGCCTGTTGTAGCAGGGAAGGGTAAAGAATACGGCAAAAGCCGTTGCGTAAGCCCCGCCTACATGACGGTAAATCAGGTACATGGTAATAATACAGAAAATAACCATTGTTATCGAAATGGCGGGAGAATAGTCCGTTACGGTATTTCCCAGCCACAGATTTTGAAAGAAGCCGTTTACAATAGGGAACAGGCCCGAAACTGGAGTGTATTCTTTATAAAGAATCTGTCCGAAATCGAAGACCTGATTCCAGAGAATCATCTGCTCTCCGTGATGGTGCTGATCCGGCTGCGCGTACATGGGCGCGGCGCAAAAAGAGTGATAAACAAAAATCAGCACAGGAGTTACGGCACCAATAAAATAACGACTATTTTTATTCCAAAAGCGGACTGCCTGTATGATAAGCAGAGCGGCGGAAATCAGAATAAATACAAAAAAGAATACGGTATAGCCCGATGCATAGGGTACCTGAATCAGATTTCCCTGATAAAGATAATCGTCTACAAGCCAGATTGTCAGAAGTCCCGGCAGGAAACATTGTAATACCAGAATCAGCCGGTTTCCGAAATCCATGGAGGGCTTTTTCGCTTCAAACCACAGAGCCGCTGCCGAGAGAATCGTACCTGTCAGAATGCTGAGAAAGTACAGAAACTTTGAAGAAATGTGTATACCGTTCCACAGCTGTACCAGAATGGTAAGTATAGCTGTAAGGGCATAATAGGACAGGGCAAAAATCAACAGGATTCTAACCGTCTCCTTCCTGCAGAAAAAGTGGCAGAGGATAAAAATAACCAGCCCCGCAAACAGGGGGAAGCTGAATTTCTGAAAAATAATCAGATAGAAGAGAAAGGGAAATATCATGACTCCGCCGAAAACGGGAAAACGATACCGGGAAAGCTCTATTTTTTCAGCGTTTTCTGCAGTCTCCTTTTTTTCTATTATCCGGGTATGCAGAAGGAGAGACAGCAACAGAAGAAAGGCTCCTGCTAAAAGAATGAGCCAAAACAACTGTAGTTCTCCGGATTTGTTGAAGCCGGATGCGGAAACATTTTCTATTACAATATCGGTAAAAGCCTGATGTCCTCCTCCTGATAGGGGAAGAAGCTTGTATACGGCAATTGCGGCAATGAGAATAAGCAGGAATAAAAATATCATGAAAATCTCCTTTATCGTTAGTGGGTGCGTATCAAAACACTTGCGTCCGTGAAGAGTATCCGGGGTCTTTGAGAATGTTTTCTGACAAAAAACTCCAAGAATAAACAACCACATTATGTATTTTAATATAGATAGGATAAAACCGCAATAAATCTTTCGGGAAGACTTGATAAAACTGTGCATATTGCCTTATGTCCCGGTCATAGTTTCATTGACAAAAATAATAGAAAAAGATAACATATTCTTAATAACAGCCCTGTACAAATGCAGGGGAGAGGTCAAGGATTCAATACGATGAAAAAAATTTCCAATATAAAAGCGGACAGACCGAAAGCAGACAGACCGAAAGCAGACAGACCAAAAACGGATGTGTCCCAAAATAACAAGCCGGAAACAGGCAGACTGTTAGAATACGGCGCTATGGCGCTTATGGGTATTACGCTGCTCTGTCTGATTCTTTATTTTGTTATTTTTCCTGATAATCTGATGCATTCAGATATGGCGGCTGAGGTCATTCTTTCAAAGCTCCTGGCTGATGAGGGGCGTTTACTGTCAACAAACTGGTTTTATTCCACGGAAGTGCGGATTGTCTATACCCATCTGATTATGACGCCGTTATTCTTGTTTATTTCCGATTATGGAACGGTTAAGCTGATTTCCGTTATTGTTTTTGATTTGCTTTTAGCGGCGGCATTTTATTTTACGGCCAAAGAGTTTAAAATAAAAGGCGCTAACCTGTGGCTTGCCATGGCTCTGCTTTTTGCGCCCCTGTCCAATGAATATCTGGATATGATGTTTTTGGGATGCTTTTATACTTCACAGGTAATCTGTACCTATCTGGTTTTGAAATTCTTTTTTAAGGACAAACCTGTTAAAAAATACGCCTGCGGCATAAAAGCGGGATTGCTGTCCATAGGGGCGCTGATTTTGGGATTATCGGGACTCCGGTATCTGGCCAGCCTTTATCTGCCTTTGGTAGCGGCTGTTATTTTTTCTTATGGGTTTGATAAAAAAGAAGAACGACACAGCGGCCTTTTTTCCAAATTTCTGTTGTCCCTTCTTATGACGGGATTTGGAGGGATTGGTTTTCTCATTAATAAATTTTATCTGGCGGTTCATTACAGCTTTGATAATACTTCCGGGGTCAGCTTTGTGCCGCTTTCGGAAGTGCCGGACCGTTTTATGGCTTCCCTGCGGATGATGCTGGAATTTTTCGGTTACAGGGAGCTTCCTGTTGTAACACCTTTAGGGGTGGTCAATGTGATTAAATTTGCGTTCTTCCTGTTTATGATTTATGTGGTCCGGTATCTGACGAAACACAGATATGATCTCTTAAACAAAAAAGAACGACTGTTTTTATATTATTTTTATGGCTGCCTTCTGCTGAACTGGTATATGCTGGTGTTTACGGATGTATTACAGCAATACCGTTATTGGATTCCTGTGTATGTAACGGGAGTTTTGTTGATTGGTTTATATTTTAAGACTGCAAAGTGTAAAACCGAAATTTTTAAACCGGCAATGGCTGCTCTGGCAGTTGTAGCTGTTTTGGCATCTCTGTACGGAGAGCTCTGGCAGGATACAAAATATAACGATTGTGAGAAGCGGTACGGTTATATGGAATTTCTTGAAGAGAATCAGTATACTTTCGGCTATGCTACCTTCTGGAACTCCAGCGTGACGGAATATTTGTCAAACGGGAAAATCCGGGTAGGTAATTTAGGCGGGAAGGATGGCGTATCAGCCCCTTATGAATGGCTGAGTCCTAAATACTACTATAAAGACGGCTATCATACGGGTAAAACCTTCCTTTTGCTGGCAAGGACGGAAGAGCCTGCACTTTTTAACGGAGACATTACAGTGATGCAGGATGCGGTTAAAGTATATGAGGATGAATACTATGTGATTTATGAAGGAGAAGGAATGTACTTATTCTCGGATGCGGACTAAAGGCAGGGGACAAACAGGCCGGAAATGGGTAAATAGTACGCAAATTATCTGTTTATAAGCGGATAATAAATAGCGATCGGTATGAAAAAATGCGGCTGAAATGAATGGGAGAAAAGCAAATGGCAGAAAAGATACAAAGGATTATTATGTTTAAAGGGGATATCGAGACAACAGCATATTTTTCCATGCAGATGGAAAAAACTTTTTTAGAGCTGGGGTACGAGACCATTTTTTATCATTATCAGAACCAGAAAGAAAGTGTTAAGGAGCTGCTTCTTTTTTTGAGAAAAGGGACTACAGCCATGGTTACCTTTAACTATCACGGCTTATGCGGCGATAGTGAAATATTTTATGATAAAGACCGGGGCGGGTATATCTGGGATGATTTTGATGTGCCCTGCATCAATATTGTGGTAGACCATCCTTTTTATTATCATCGTTTTCTTGTGAATCTGCCGAAACGCTATATCCATATCAGCATTGATAAAAATCATGAAAAGTATATGGAGGAATATTTTCCGGAAATTGAGAGGGGTCCCTTTTTACCTCTTGCAGGAACCAGCCTGACGCCTTCGGGGGATTATAAGCCCATATGCGACCGTTCTATGGATATTGTATTTACGGGGAATTATGTGCCGCCGAAAAATTTCTGTGTCTACATAGAGCGGGCAGGAGAGGAATATACGCAGTTTTATATGGGCATTCTGGAGGAATTAAAGGAAAAACCCTCCAGACTGTTAGAGGATGTGGCAAGGGAGCACATCTACCGGGAAATTCCGGATGCCACCCATGATGAGATAAAAGAAACCCTGAGCAATATGATTTTTCTGGATATGTATATACGTTTCTATTTCCGGGGAGAAGCAGTGCGTATACTGGCGGAGGCAGGTTTTCCCGTTCATGTATTCGGAAACGGCTGGGAGGACCTGGAATGCGATAAAAAAGAGAATATTATCATAGGAGGAAGTCTGGATTCCCTGGAATGTCTTGAAAAAATAGCCGATGGGAAAATATCCTTGAATGTTATGCCATGGTTTAAAGCAGGAAGCCATGACCGGATTTTTAACTCCATGTTAAACGGGGCAGTGTGCCTGACAGACAGCTCTGAATATCTGGATGAATATTTAAAACATGGGGAGAATGCTTTTGTTTTTGACTTAAAGCATGTGGATGCACTTCCTGCATTGGCGGAGGAATTGTTAAAAGATCAGGAGAAGATGCAGGCCGTTGCGGATGCGGGTTTTCAAATGGCGGAAGAATATCACACATGGAAGCTTCGTGCGATGGAAATTCACAGGCTTTTACAGACTATGAATTGAAAACAACGCTCTATCTGTGCTAAAATAGCCCTACAGCGTAAAGAGTAAGGCATAAAGTAAGGGAGAGATAAGGTTGAGTGAGATGAAAAAAGTATTAGTAGTAGATGATGATCAGAACATGCTACAGTTATTATATGCGTTTTTAAGGGATTCCTATCATGTAATTATGGCGGAAAGCGGAAAAGCGGCTCTTGAGTGTCTGCGTTCCCAGAAGGTGGATTTGATATTGCTGGATTATCTGATGCCGGAAATGAACGGGAAAGAGACTCTGGAGGAAATCCGGGGGGATGAGGAATTGAAGGATTTGCCGGTGTTTTTTTTGACGGGGGTTTCGGATAGTGCGAAGATTTCAGAGTGTTTGAAGCTGGATCCTATTGGGTATATTTTGAAGCCTATCGGGAAGTTTAGTCTGCTGGCTAAGATACGGGCGTATTTTGAAGAGGAGGAAGTGGATTCTTTGTAGTTTGGAGAGAAATGTAGGGGAGTTGTGTGTGGCTTTAGGTTTGGAGCGGCATGGCGGGAACGGCTTTGGCATACAGGACAGGGCGCCCGGCTGTAAAAAGACTTTCTGTTTTTGGTAATCGAACTGTAAATGTTGATTTTTCTAACAGCCCGCATGGGGATAT